>LSLI01000043.1 GCA_001577345.1 Candidatus Gallionella acididurans | reverse complement strand
ATGAAAATATTTTCACTTATAAGGCCAGATCGTTGAAAAGATCGCCCAAACAAAGTGGGTAAGGCTCCTGATTGTTACGGCGAAACGCACCCTTTGCGGCAATTTAATTACGCGGCTCAAAAGACTACTATGAGTGTCGGTTAAATATCCCTCAAACGTATCTTTTAGTTTTTCTATCATCAAGCGCTCATCCCTGGACCAAAACTCTTTCCGCAAATATCCATCCAATCTGGCGATGCTCAATTTAATTTCAATCATCCTCTTGTCAAAAATTGGTATGCCGCCAGATGGTGATTTAATTCGGTCAATAATAGCTCTTAGCTTCAAGGCATTTGAATTTACTTCAATTGCACCGAGTACATTTGAACTATGCTTTCGATAAGCGGTTAATTGTTCGCTAACAAGATAAATCCCCCCGGCTTTGGAGCTTGCTGAAACAACTGCAAGCCACCAGTCGTGTACAAGACATGCCTGCGGAAAGGGAAGTGCAATTTGTAGTAGTCTACGCCTGAACATCATCGCGCAGCCTGTTGCAAAATTGAGGTAAATCAGACGCCGAAATGGTTTCCCTTGCTGAGGCTTCAATTTTTGATACCTCCACAATGATGTGGCAAATTCAGCATCATTTTCATCGATCAAAGACAGATCGGATAAAACTAAATCTCGACCTGGATGGTCCTTTAATGTGGCTAGCAGGAGCTCGATCTTGTCTCTTCGGAAGATATCATCTTGATCAGAAAGGGCGATGTACTCACCTTTTGCCAGCCTGAGACCGCGCTCGAAATTAGAGACCAATCCTAAATTTTTTTCGGCGGGAAATACATGAATGCGGTCGTACAAGGCTGCATATTCATTCAGAATTGAGAGCGTATTATCTGTCGATGCATCATCAACCACAATCAGTTCAAAGTTCTGATAAGTTTGTCCGAGGATGCTATCCAGCTGCTTGCGGAGAAATTTTTCCCCGTTATAGGTAGCCATAACAATGCTGACCAGTTCACTATTCATTAGTTACCCTAACCGGAATAGAGCATTAGATTGCTCGAGAATTTTCTTCTTCTATCATCATGCGAATAACATCTTTCATTTTTGACAAGGCTCGCCACCCCAAGATTTTTTCGGCTTTATCGGAACATCCTTGACTCCAGAATAGATCTGTCGGGCGAAAGAACTCACTATTGGACACGACATGATCATGCCAATTTAGCCCCAGGAGATCAAAAGTACATCTGACAAAATCTTCCAATGAGTTTGCTTCACCCGTTGCAATAATAAAATCATCCGCCTTCTCCTGTTGGAGCATTCGCCACATCGCGTCAACATATTCAAGAGACCAGCCCCAATCGCGCACGATATTCAATCGACCAAGCTCCAGTTTTTCCTTTGATCCTTTTGCAATACGGCAGGCCGTTGCTATGATCTTGCGTGTCACAAAACGTGGAGGCCGCAACGGTGATTCGTGATTAAACAAAATCCCGTTACAGGCAAACAGTCCATATGCTTCTCTGTAATTCGCAACCAGCCAATGCGCAGAAGCCTTTGCAACGCCATAAGGACTACGGGGACGGAATGGCATGTCTTCATTTGCCGGCATTGTTCCCACATCGCCAAAACACTCACTGGAACTAGCGTGGTATAGCTTGATAGGTTTTTCAAGAAAACGGGTCGCCTCAAGCAAGTTAAGCGTGCCTAACGTAATACTTTCTAGTGTTTCTACCGGTTGTTCGAATGAAAGCCCCACCGAGCTTTGCCCCGACAGAAAATAAACCTCGTCGGGATCGCTGCGCTTCAAGGTGGTTAACACGCTTCTAAAATCATTCGACGCCATTGAAACCAGTTTCACCCGATCTTTTATGCCCAGCAATCTCAAATTATCAAAAGGCGTCGCTTGCGCATCGCGTGACGTTCCCCACACTTCATAGCCTTTACTTAACAATAGTTGCGCAAGATATGCGCCGTCTTGTCCGCTCACACCACAAACCAAAGCCCTCATTTGATCAGTCCTCGATAAATTACCATCGCTTCACTCGCACAACGACCCCAGGAATACTTGGCGTTCCCCCTAAAATTTCTCTGAATCAGTTTGGAGCGCTGAACCGCAGCCTCTACAGAGGTGTACCTACCCTATCAAAGCATGCCAAGTTCTTGCAAGCGCCGCTTATATAATTGACCACAATAAGCAGGACTAAAATTTGCAGCAACAAAGACTGCGGCTTTTTTCCCGAGCGCAATGCCAAACTCTGGGTCATTCGCTAATCTTTTCATATGCCATGCAGCATGTTCTATATCAGGGTCTGCCCATACTTGATTTTCGTGAAATAGATATTGACCTTCCTGAACTGGTATAAGTGTGTAATCAACAAGACATGAATTATCCAATTTTGCATAATCGGTATTGCCTGAGTAGTTAGTAACAATTACCGGCTTGCCAAGAAGCATTGCCTCCAACGGACCCAAGCCTAACCCTTCTGCGCGATGAAGTGAAATATAGCAATCGCATTCGGACTTAAAACTTAACAATGTCGCCTTGTCCATCGTTTCGTTGATTAAGCGAATTCTCTTATCCCTACCAATGTCATGCACCAATCTCTTCCAGCTATCGGATGATTCCTTTGCGTTCATGGCCTTCATGATCAAGCCTGCCTTTTCATTTCCAAGAGGGAATGCCTTCTTGAAGGCTGCAACAACCGCATAAGGATTTTTGCGGACAATAAAGGATAAAAAATCAAATGCAAAGAAAAAGGTATATTGATCTTCAGGTATGCCGAAATGATTGCGCCCCAATTGGGATATTTTTGGTAACGCGACTCCTACTGGCATATACAGAACATCTTTCCCAAGCGCATCTGACAAAGCTTTCTGTATATAGGTTGTTGGTGCCCATACTTCATCCATCAATTGCATGGGCGGAATCCATTCAAGAGGAAACTTTGAAAGCTCCCAAAATGGGTAACCAATGTTGTAGCGCCGCTCAAAAAAATTTCTACCCAAGTGCAAGTAGACCGGAAATATTTGATCGGCCGTCAAGTGAAAAAGATTCACCTTATGTTTATTTGAATCAATCAGCAATCCATGATCGAGCAAGGCTTGCTGACGTGATACGGTTCCAGCGCCAAAATCCACAACACCAAATGGCACATCGGTTGTTGATAGTGCTGCTGCGCTCTTCCTGACGTGCTCACCCAAGCCCAACTCAGCATGAGCATAACCGATCAGGTTGACTCCGGGATCACCCCCGTAGAACTGTAATTCTGTCGATCCAAGCTTAGTCTCAACCTGCTGCACCTGCCGTTCTAGGCTGTGAGCCGATCCTGATGTAACGCGTACGCCCTTTGCCATTACTCGGAACCAAGCGTATTTGGCTTTGTTACGGACTGCCACAGGGAGCCACTGACTCGCTCTGGATAACCAAGGTTTCAGGGCATTCAATCGATGTTTACGGTTTACTGTAACGTCATACCAGTTGATAAACGTCTCTTGTCCGGCTTTAGTATTAAGGTCGAACGTATTTTGAAAATCTTTCCGGCTTTGCCAGATTAGCATCATCAGCTTACTAATAGGTCGATCACAATGGAACTGTTCAATTTCCGCCGGCTCGTCAAATATTTCTATGCCCATTTCTTAAAATCTCCGCATACCCAGTAACCTCACTACAACCAAAAATCGCTTCAATATGGTGCGCAACCCCATTAGCAGCCTTGTTACGATAGTGACAGAAATCGGCGTAGGCGCATTCAGAAATAGCTGCGAGGCATGACTCAGTCACCTACCTGTCTTGTCGAGCATCTCTGCCGAATTCGGTGAGTCTGCCCTGAACATACTGACCTCTACAGCTGGGATGGTAAACAAACCTAGCTTCAGTTCTCCGCCGAGCGGTCCAATGCCTTGCATCTGCCCAGAAATTGCAAACTGTATAGTTTGAAAGATTCAAATTTCAGAAAATCTAAACACTGCAGCAACTTTATTTATTTGGTTTAATCTTCACCATTAGATTATAAATAAGGGAACGTGCCTTTCGCCATATTTTGGCCTTGAAAATTGCTTTTCTTAAATAAACAGGATGGCTTTCTAAATTAAAGGGGTTGACCACTGTGCCGCTTGGCACGATTTTTCTAAAATTTATCCTTTCAATTTCATGGATAGTTTTTCTATTTGAGTATTTCCCATATCCATAGGGCCACTGCTTCGCCGAGACATCATAACCATTAAGCTGTAATAGTTCGGTATATACTAGAAATAGCTCATGCAAGGCTGGAAGGTTTTCTAGGCTGAAACGATTCTGGTGACCGGACAACACGTTTTTCTCGGGTTTGTAATTGCTGAAATGATAAAAATATAATAAGTCATTGTTACACATCCAAATATCGTTTTCCTTGCGGATATTTCTGCTGTGAATATTCCAGTACGCTACGTTATAACCAGTATCATAGATAACCGTTATTTCTCGGAACAATACCATGGCAAGGTCAATAAATTTTTGATCCACAAAATACCCGGCAGAATGATCCACCACGCATTTGTCATACAATTTATGCTGCCACCAAACCAAAAAATTATTCACGTTCTCACATTTTCGCACACCGATAAATCCAAGATTATAAATTCCGCTTAGCATGATGTGGCCATCGTTTGGCAATAAGCCATCATCGGGGTAGTCCCTGTCCAGATGCGGGGTTAGGATAATATCGGTTTTCTCCAATGCCTCGTAGAGTTTGTCCAAGGAATGCGTAACCAGAATATCCGGATCTAAGTACAGGATATTGTCCATATTCACAGAGGCAAAGAGATACTTCAGTAAATACGGCTTGGTCGCAGTTGCAAGTTCAGTAACATTGTACTTAAAGCAAAATTCCGGGAGCCTTGGAATACCTAATTCATCAATCCTTATAATTTCGAAATTTTCTTCTGAAGCATCAATGTAACCTTCGAATTCATCAATTATCAATACATAGCATTTACCATCAGGATGGTGTTCAAGAAATGATGAGCAGAGCGTACGCGCAAAAGAAATATAATTTTTGGCAATTATGGTACAAATATTTTTTGACATTCCTACCCCAAATTTACTTATTCATAAACAAACACAGTATATTCACCTTCGACGCCATACACAGACTTACTCAAACATCCGTGATTACGGATCAAATCCAGCCCTGCTGATCGATATAGTAAGCTTTGGAAAAGGCTTGCTTGAACACAATTTCGTAAATCGTAATTCATCAGGTTTTTTCAGCGAGCATCATCATTTTTGCCAAATCTGCAAAAGTGGTGGCTGGATGCCAGCCCAGGACATTTATCGTTTCTGGATTGGATACAAGCTGTTTATATTCGGAAACAAATCCTGAGCGAAACTTTACGTGATCATGCCAATCTCTTCCCGTCAACGAGAAACACTGCGTCAGCCAGTCTTCAATAGAATAAGCCAAGCCGGAACCGACCGTTGCCTCGAATACATTATCCTGCTCAACCAAAGTCATGATCCCTTGCATGACATCTCGCGCAAAGGTCCACTCCTTGCAGACAGCAATGTCACCGATTTCCAGAATTTCATCGCTTCCTGCAGCAATTCTCTGCGCCGCTAAAGCAATCATTTTTGAAACGTGACTTGCCTTGCGGTGAGGGCTTTCATGATGAAACAGGTAGCCGACATAAGCGCGAATCCCAAGCGAGCGATAGTAGCGCGCTGCATATACCGAATGTATCCTCGCAACAGAATAAGCGCTATTCGCCTCAAACTCATCCTTTTCGGAAATGGGGTGACCGGTATTTTTGAACTGAAGGCCACTTCCCGTGATAAACACCTTTGATGTCTGGGAATGCTTTTTTACGGCTTCGAGAATATTCAGCGTACCGGTAGAAATGGTCTCGTGATTTTCAAACAGTGCATCATGCCGCGTGGTCGAATTTGCGGCCAGATGAAAAACATAAGTCGGCAAATGCTGTTTGATCAGTTGCTCGACCTGGTCATAATCGGCAACGTTTCCAGGAAGCCCATTGCCAGATCGTGAGATACCTATCGGGTCAATGCCTTTAAGCTTGCATAACTCCTGTAGGTAATAACCATCCTGGCCGTTGGCGCCAAAAATAAGGGCTTTCATCGTAAGTTATTTGTCGGGAGTGTGGGGGGGCAGCACACGCTTAAACGATCTCGATTTCTGGGAATGGAAAAATCATCCTCCCGCCATTCGCCAAATATTCTTTTTCGCGCCGCAGTATCCCATCCTTGAAATGCCATGGCAGCACCAGGAAATAATCCGGTTTCATCTTGCGCGCATCTTCTTCTGACACGATGGAAATGTGAGTGCCCGGTGTAACGCAACCAAACTTATCCGGATTCACTTCGGCTATCGCAGTTATATCCTTGTTTGTCAGGCCACAAAACTGCAGCAAAACGTTCCCTTTGGTTGAGGCACCATATCCCAGCACGGTTTTACCATCCGCATTCAAACCCCGGATGAGCCGCGTCAGATCATCGCGGTGACGAAAGACACGCTCTTCAAAATCCCGGTAGGGGCGCGGAGTATTCAAGCCCATGCGATCTTCCTGTTCCAGCATCCAGTTGATCACGGTATTATTGATTCGAACCGATTTATTCGAGCGCTTCGCAGCCGTCACCGCAAAACTGCCGCCATTGATGGCATTCATCACCACATCCACCAGCTTGAGATCGGCCGCATCAAGAATCTTTTTTACTACCGCAAGAGAGTAGTATTCGAGATGCTCATGACAAATCGTGTCGTATGAGTTCATGCGCAGCATGGATGGCATGTAGCTTTGTTCAAAATGCCACACCCCGTCATCCGCCAAAACTGCGGCTATTTCCTTGGCAAAGGCCACCGGACTATCCAAGTCGTAAAACATCGCAATCGAGCTTACGATTCTAGCCGGTTGGCTCTCTATCGTGCGGTAAGCTGCCGATGAAAAGAAATCTGGCACCAGCCGGATGTCGGCGGGGTAATACTGAGCAAACTTCTTACCGGTAGGATCGATACCGATCCGCTTGATGCCGCTGGTTGAATACGCCTTCAGTGTGGTCGCATCATTGCTGCCGATATCCAGCACCACATCACCCGCCTTGAGGGGAACCAACCGTTCCAGATAACGCACCTTGTCAGTCAAATGAGCCACCATAGACTGGTTCAGGCCTGATCGATAGCCATAGTTTTCGCCATACATTTCCGAAGCATTGTAAGTATGCTTTAGTTGCAGCAAGCCACTATCTGGGCACCATACCAGTTCTAATGGTCCGCACGTTACTTGCTGGGAGGCTGATTTCGGAAACACCCCGGTCAAATCCTGATATCCAAGATTAAGGACGGAAACGAGATTCTTGCTCCCGCTAACTCGACAGCCCTGAATTTCCTGATATGCACTCATTTAAAATTCCTTCTCGTTAGATATAACTTTCTCAAAATGATCATCCCTTTGATAAACCATGCCACGCCAATAATTTTCAGGCTCTAATGTATCGCCAAGATGCCCACTTTGACATGGCTTCAAAACAATTTTTAGTAACCACTACTTAATATTTTCCTTGCTCGATTGTTGACTTAGGCTTTGTGCCCATTTATCGTACTCAGTCAGCCTGACAATCTTTACAATCCAACGATTAAGCCCTGTTGCATTATTACTACGCAACAAATCATACCAAGCAATAGAATAGGTCTGATTTGCGCGAACGAAATGCACTATGAAATATAAATTCACTAGCGAAGCCGGGAGAATTGCTATTAAGTAGGCTGCCAACCAACCAATCCCACTAAGACCGGACGAAATGAATTTATAGAACTCTACTGAGGAATATTCTCCTGTTGCGCGCATATTTAATAACCTCATTCGGTTGCGCCAAGGCTCCAAGTCGCAGACGCATTGCTTATCACTCTCTGAAAAATCATCGAATGACCAAACCAGCCGAGGCCATTTAAACATCCATATTTCGAAACTGCGGGGTGTCCACATCGCATTCCCGTAGCGAATGACAATCAAAGGTTCTGCAATGGCATAAACTTTCTCGAGGGGTGTGTGCTGAAAAATTACCCCGAAGTGAATAAACAGTGTTCCATAATATGAAGCGCGATCCCTTGCAAGCCATAGTTCGCGACGAATCACAACGGCTCCGATGAATGACAGATTACTGCCCGTCGCTCTAAAAAATTCTCCAATCTGGCCAGCCTCATACTGTTTATCTTCGACAATCGGCCAGCGTCTTTCCTGTAGCACACAAGAAAAATTGGAATTTCTGACTTCTGCGTTTACTACCACCAAATCTGGCAAACCTTCCAGTACATTCAAAACATGCTTTATCGCATTCGGTCGAAGCAAATCATCGTCCGTCATCAGCCAGCAATATTCACCAGCAGCATAACTTACCGCCTTGTCATAGTCTTTATCGACTCCAGAATTTTCTTGCTCGCGGTAATATCTTATCTCTGGATAGCGAGATAAATATTGTTCCATTACCTCCGGCGTATTGTCGGGAGATGCACCGTCCACGACGATGAGTTCAACGCCGGGCTGCATCTGGATTAATATCGAGTCCAGTGTCTCACCAATGAACTTCCCTCGATTATAGGTCGCGATACATATAGATAGAACGGGAGTCACAATATTGTTATCTGACAATAAATTATTTAGTTAGCAATGCTTTATACAAGGAATAATGATCGGTAGAAATTTGCAGCCATTCATCCCTATCTATTTCGGGATCATATTCTCGGCGTCTTCCTGCATATTTGCTTAAGACCGATTTCATTTCTTGGATGTTGTCAATTTCCGAGTAATACACATTGTGCTTCTTATCGAAACCACCCGAGGAATCTGATGTTGTCAAAACGAATGTACCTTGCAATACCGCACTATGTATTGATGTATTCCATTCCCCTCCGCCTGTGCGAAAGGGCAAAACAACAGCGTCAGCGACAGCCAATAATGCCGCCACATCATCAGAAGAAAGAAAACCCGTGATAGTTACTTTCCCAGCCCAAGGATTCATAGAGGCTCGCTCTATAATTTTCTGATTGTAATCTTCGTCACCACCAAACTGTCCGGCTATTACAATCTGATCCAAGTCGGGATCAGCAATATCAAATAATTGCTCGACCCCCTTGGGAGGGTATAAAAATCCAAAAAATACCATCAGCCGTTTCTGTTGTTTTACATACTTTCTTTTTTCTTCGATTCGTTCCCGTTCACTTAGTATTTTTTTGCGAATAGTTGAGGCGTTGCGTATAAAGGTAATTATTTTACCCCGCAAAATTTTTTGCAACGTTGGATGAAGTTTTTCTCGAAATTGTTGGCGCACCACAATCAAACCACCCGGAACAATTGCTTTCAGCGACAATTTTTTATCAATTTTGTTGACGTAAAATTCGTGCCATGTCTGCACGACTTTTTTCCCCATTAAATACGCAATGATGGGTAACAGCCATGGCAATAGTTCATCTTTGTAGCCCTGTGTTGGATATTGAATATGCACAATATCCGGCGAAACACGCCAAATGATTTTTACAACCTTTATTGCTTCAGCAATTCCCCAGCTTTTCATGATAGGGAAAATTTCGACCCCGTCTTCCTTGTCATGATCTTTTCCACCACCAATACTCGTAAGAACACTGACTCGAATATCAGGAAGCGCCGCGAGCGACTTCGCTAAATTACAACTGTAGTCGCCTACGCCACATGCCAACGGTGGGTATGATCCAGTTATCAGTAATACCTTCATACTTAGGCTATCTTTTTAAGCACCAACCAACCAAAGGTATATTTTTTTCCCCCACACTCTATTGGCGTTTCTTGACCTTCATAGTGTAGTTCGCCAACGGGCACCAAGCTATATCCTGACGCCTGTTTAATAAAATCGGCAACTTCCTGTTTAGAAAAAATCTTCCAGTCCATCCCAAAAAACTTTGTGCCTGTTGTATCAATCTTCTCCGGCCAGTAGTCAAACGAGGCAATAAAGTAGCCGCCCGGCTGCAAAAGACGTGATATCTCTTCCAACAAAGCCTGCCCATCAAAACCATGCTCAATAACCGAAATGGAGGTAATCGCTTTAAATGAGGCGTCCGCAAACGGTGTCTGCATGAAGTTGGTAGTCTCATATCTGATAGCATTCTGGAAGGGCATTTGCTTTAATTCAGAATTCAGGTCTGCTCCCGTCAAATTGGTATAGCCTGATTTATGCAGTGAGACAATGATTTCGGATGCATAACAACCGATATCCAGTATCGGCTCATTCTTTTGTATGTGCTGTTCGATAAAATTCAAAGTCTCCAGCACATCCCAGCTTTTCACGTAGTCACCAAGTACAACACCGCGCACAAAACCATAGCGCCGCAGCAGTGATCGAAATGGCGACTCTAAAGCTGATGCGCCTTTCTTTATTATCGCTTGGCGAGAAGTCGCAATTTGCGTTTCATTTTTTAAAACTTCCATGGTCATATCACTTCTCCAATTTTCTCAAAACACACTAATAAGTCTTAACTCAAAACACCAATCCAGCCCTCAATAAGCATAATTTATTCTTGGCTCATATTCAAAAAAGATGGTGAGAAGTTGTCAACCGACCATTTACAATCAACGAATACACATCCGTAATCCAGCCCTTCGCTTGCAGCATATTTCGAGCCGCCATCTCTTACGGTGACTGACAGAGCATCTTCGACAAGGTCAAAAATGATTTGATTGGGGAGATATACGGCAAGTTTGAAAAAGTACTCCTCTGGTCGCAGTAGCCCGACAGGAATCACGGCCTTGGCACGCAACTCACCCGGGGTTTGACCTTCTTGAGCAATCAGTTCCGTATCCGTAGTGAAAACATTTCTCTTTGAATCCCTGACGGCAATTCGAACTTCAGCGCCACTCACCCAACGATTTATTTTGCAGGTAATCTCTATGACAATTTCTTGATTGTGCGTGAAATTGACTGCGGGGTTGCCTTCAGAATCCAGCGTTTGTGCTTTAACTATACTGATATCCTTCTGCAGCGAGGTCGCTTCTGCCGCAAATCCACCTATATTTTTCGACGACAGGTTCATGTAATTATTCACGACATGAGCAACCGGCCCCGTCTGGGCGACTTTGCCTTTGTCGAGAAGAAGCGCCTTATTGCAAAACTGCATGATAGATCCCATTTGGTGGCTGACAAACAGAACGGTTCTTCCACCTTGTGTAGACACTTCTTCCATTTTCCCCAGGCATTTTTTCTGGAATTGCGCATCCCCCACCGCAAGCACTTCGTCCACGATCAATATCTCGGGCTCCAAATGGGCAGCCACCGCAAAAGCCAGCCTGACGTACATGCCGCTGGAATAACGCTTGACCGGTGTATCGAGGAATTTTTCCACTTCGGCAAAGGCGACGATCTCGTCAAATTTACTTTTGATCTCCACCTTGCTCATGCCAAGGATTGCGCCATTTAGATAAATATTTTCCCGCCCGGTGAGTTCGGGGTGAAAACCGGTGCCGACTTCCAACAGGCTGGCCACCCGTCCCTTGATCGATACTTTGCCGGATGTCGGCTCGGTGATACGGCTCAAAACTTTAAGCATTGTGGACTTGCCTGCGCCATTACGCCCGATAATACCGACACGGTCGCCCTGCTGTATATCAAAACTGACATTCTTGAGCGCCCAGAATTCTTCGCGGGAGGCATTGATTTCCGGTGCAGCAAAAGGATGGATGAGTTTATGTGTAAGGCGCCTGGCGCCATCTGTCAGTACATCGCGCAATGAGGTATAGCGCTCCTCCTTCTGATGGCCAATGATGTATTTTTTCGAGAGGTTCTCGACGCTGATTACTGTTGACATCAGAGAGCCTCTGATCTTTTAGATTTTGTCATTAGGCTCTGCCTGAATTGATAACAAAGATGGCAACCATTTCAGTGCGCCAATACTGCCAGTAGCCCAACCTGGTTGGCAACTGTGCGCAAGCGTTTGTCGTGCGTCAAAAGCAGGGTGCCCGGTGTCAGGCGCGCGCTTGCCAGCAAGTGCGCATCTATATATCCGATACCGATTCCGTATAGGTTACTTTGGTTGATGAGCGCAAGCACTTCTTCATCTGTGGCGATCTTTGCACGGGGCATATCAGTTAATGTTTCCAAAATTAAATCGCGTTGTCCCAAACTACCCAAGGCAATCTCGCCGATGACAAATGGGTGCACAAGCACTTGCCCGGCATTCAACAGTTTCACCAGAGTACTATCACCATGGCGGAGATGATCTATCCACACCGATGTATCGACCAGTATCACATTCGCACCGATTTGCGTCTTGGTACAGGTTCAAGCGCGGGCTCGCTGCCGCCCAGCAACGCAAGCCGATGCGCACTTTCGCGTTCTATCAATGCGTTCAGCGCCTCTCTTACCAAAGCTGATTTTTCTGTCAGCCCGGTAAAAGCTTGTGCTTTGGCAACCAGGTTGTCATCAAGTGCAAGTGTTGTTCTCATCGCAATATCCCTCAAAAGTTGATGTGCGCATAATAGCATCAATTGATGCCCTAATTCATGCCTTAGCTAACCGATCTTCCCTTTGATTTTGGCCATTTTTCTGGCGTAGTAAAATGATGGCGAAGACATCAGATTACGTCCGCAAAGGTTTTTTCCGTTTTACGGAAGTAATAGATTCCCGTGGCCAATATCACCAAAACCAGAAATATCGAGAGCAAAAAACCGGGCCAGTAGAGTTGGGTGTTGCCGCCCAGTATCGCCCAACGGAAACCATCGATCACGCCGACCATCGGGTTCAGGGAATAAAGCAGTCGCCATTTTTCTGGGACGATGTTGCTGCTGAACCCGACCGGGGAAATGTATAGCCCGAACTGCACCACGAATGGGACGATGATGCGGAAGTCGCGGTATTTGACGTTGAGCGCGGCGATCCACAATCCCGCGCCCATCGCGGCGGCAAAGGCGACAAAAATAAACAAGGGCAGGGTCAGCATGCGCAAGTTTGGCGCGAATCCATACCAGATCATTAGCCCCACCAGGATAATCCCCGAAATAAGAAAGTCCACGAAGCTGACGATCACTGCGCTGGCGGGAATAACCAGACGCGGGAAGTACACCTTGGAAATCATCCCGGCATTGCTGATCAGGCTGTCGCCGGCACCGCTGAAGGCGCTGGAAAAAAATTGCCAGGGCAACAGTGCCGCAAAAACCAGGATTGGATAGGGCACGCCTTCGGAAGGCAATTTCGCCAGCTTGCTGAACACCAGCGTGAACACCAGCATTGTGATCAATGGGCGGCCCAAGGCCCAAACGATGCCGATGACAGTCTGCTTGTAGCGAACCAGGATATCGCGCCAGGCGAGAAAGAAAAACAGTTCACGGTAACGCCACAGGTCGCGCCAGTAATGGCGCTCTGCCCTGCCTGCTTCGATGACGAGTGTAGCTTGATTTGTGGACATGGAAATTATTTCGGCCCTTTTATAATGGATGCTCGACCCTTCTGATATATCTGGACTTGCACGGCCTCTTCTTGCAAATCTTTAATCTCTTTCGTTAGCGCCTCATGCTCCGCAAGCTTGATCTTGAGAAACTCTAAGGTGATCTTGGCTTTATCCTCGATGCCTCTCGGCGTCAGCAGGTAGGCATAGCCCTTCTTGTTTTTGCTGTTGCGAAAATTATTGGCTTTTACCAGACCCTTCTCGACCAAGGCCTGGATGCAATAATTCACCCGCCCCAGGCTGATGCCCAGCTCCCCGGCCAGTTCGCGCTGGCTGATCTCCGGATTGGCTTCCAGGCGTTTCAAAATCTTGTAGCGGTATTCGTCGCTTAACATGGCAGTGCCGTTGACCGTTGTCGTTCAATGATTGAACGTGTTCAGCAATTGAACGATAATTTCGCGGCGGAGTCAAGTGCGAGAACAGAGGCGCAGCCGATGTGGCAATCCAAAATGCCTTGCATTGCGAGGAGGCGAAGCCGACGCGGCAATCCAGTACGGCAAACCACTGGATTGCTTCACTTCGTTCGCAATGACGACAATGCACCTTTGTTTTACTGGATTGCTTCACTTCGTTCGCAATGACGGCATTTTGAACCCCCGCACTTCGTTCGCAATGACGGCATTTTGGATGCCTCGCGCTTCGCTTGCAGCGACGGCAAGGGTGCCATGAATTATGGAAGTATCAATAATCAGGCAAATAGCTCAGCTTCGGCCAGGGTTTTGCCTTGACCATCCTTGGCGGAAACCATCGGGGCGGCCTGCAGCTTCCAGTCTATCGCCAGCGCCGGGTCATCCCAGCGGATGCAGCGCTCGTGCTCGGGGAACCAGTAGTCAGTGGTCTTGTACAAAAACTCTGCGGTCTCGGTCAGGACGCTGAAGCCGTGCGCGAACCCTTCCGGTATCCACAGCATCAGTTTGTTCTCGGCCGACAATTCCACCGCGACATGCTTGCCGAAGGTCGGCGAACTTTTGCGGATATCCACCGCGACATCGAGCACTGTGCCCTGCACCACGCGCACCAGCTTGCCCTGCGGGTGTTGGATCTGATAGTGCAATCCGCGCAGCACGTTTTGCGCGGAACGCGAGTGGTTGTCCTGCACGAAATCGGCATCGCGACCGGTCAGTTCGGCGAACCTGCGCCGGTTGAAGCTTTCGAAAAAAAATCCGCGGTCGTCGCCGAACACTCTGGGTTCGATGATCAGCAGGTCGGGGATTGCGGTATGGATTATTCTCATTACGGCAGGCCTTTTTCCTTGAGCACCCGCATCAAATAGGCGCCATAGCCGCTCTTGAGCAGCGGCTTTGCCAACTTCTCCAGTTGCGCGGCATCGATAAATCCCAGGTGATAGGCGATCTCTTCCGGGCAGGCGATCTTGAGTCCCTGGCGGTGTTCTATGGTCTGGATGAACTGGCTGGCTTCGAGCAAAGATTCATGCGTGCCGGTATCCAGCCAAGCGTAGCCTCGCCCCATGATCTCGACCGACAGAGCGCCGCGCTCGAGATAGATGCGGTTCACATCGGTGATCTCCAGTTCGCCGCGCCCCGAGGGTTTGAGGTTGGCGGCGATATCCACGACGCTGTTATCGTAAAAGTACAGGCCGGTGACGGCGTAGCTGGACTTGGGCTTTGCAGGCTTTTCTTCCAGCGAGACAGCGCGCCCGTCAGCAGCGAACTCCACCACGCCGTAGCGCTCCGGGTCGCGCACATGATAGGCGAACACGGTCGCGCCGGTTGTGCGCTGTGCCGCATGCTGCAATTGATCCTGGAACGAATGCCCGTAAAAGATGTTGTCGCCCAGCACCAGCGCGGATGGATGATTGCCGACAAAGTCGCGCCCGATGATGAAGGCCTGCGCAAGGCCTTCGGGAGCGGGTTGTACGGCGTATTGCAGTTTCAGTCCCCATGCGCTGCCGTCACCCAGCAATTGCTCGAAGCGCGGCGTGTCCTGTGGCGTGGAGATGATCAGGATGTCGCGTATCCCGGCCAGCATCAACGTGGACAGCGGATAGTAGATCATCGGCTTGTCGTAGATCGGCAGCAGTTGCTTGGATACCGCCATCGTCACCGGGTGCAGGCGGGTGCCGGAACCTCCGGCGAGGATGATTCCTTTTCTGACGAGCTTTGGGTTGCTCATGCGGGTATTCCTTTGTTGAATATCATGACTGAGTCTCACTGAATAACTTGTAAGTCAGGGTGATGCCTTGCTTCAGGCTGGTTGCGGCTTTCCACCCCAGTCCCTGGATCTTTGATACATCCATCACCTTGCGCATCGTGCCATCCGGCCTGGAGGTGTCCTGCACGAACTTGCCCTTGTAGCCGACCACAGCGGCCACCGTTTCCGCCAGCTCGCGTATCGTCAGGTCGGTGCCGGTGCCAATGTTGATCAGCGGGCATTGCGACGGCGCGACCAGCGCATTGTAGCTTTGCTCATCCAGCGTGGCGAGGTATACCAGCGCATTCGCCAGGTCGTCCACATACAGGAATTCGCGTTTCGGTTTGCCGCTGCCCCACAGCACCACCTCGGCCGCGCCGGAAATTTTTGCTTCGTGCATCTTGCGGATCAGCGCCGGCAGTACATGGGAGTTATTCAGGTCATAGTTGTCGCCCGGCCCGTACAGATTGGTCGGCATCGCGGCCAGCCATTTCGTGCCGTACTGCCGGTTGTACGACCAGCACATTTCGACCCCGGCGATCTTGGCCAGCGCATAGGGCCGGTTGGTCGCTTCCAGCGGGCCGGTTAGCAGGTATTCTTCCCTGATCGGTTGCGGGCAATCGCGCGGGTAGATGCAGGAGCTGCCGAGGAAGATCAAACGATCTACGCCGACTGAGTGTGCCGCGCGGCAGACGCTGGCTTCGACGAGCAGATTGCTCATCAGGAAATCCACCGGATAGCTGTTGTTGGCCAGGATGCCGCCGACCTTGGCAGCGGCCAGAAACACGATTTCTGGTTTTTCCTGCTCGAAGAATCTTTGCGTCGCGGATGCGTCTTCCAGATCCAGCTCGGCATGGGTACGCCCGACAATGTTGGTATAGCCCTGCCTTTGCAACTCGCGCACGATCGCACTGCCCGCCAGGCCGCGATGGCCGGCGATGTATATCTTAGATTCAAGGGACAAGGTCATGATTTAAGGTACAAGGGGCATGGGGCATGGGCAAGGAAAATCCCGGTTGTTTTTGCTTTTACCTTGCATCTTGAACCTTGTATTTTTTACCTGTTTCACTCATGGTAATCGTACGCTGTAAAGCCGTGCTTCTTGACCAGTTCATCGCGCTCGGCTGACTTGAGGTCTTCCCTTACCATCTCGGCCACCAGTTCGTGGAAGGTGATCTTCGGTGTCCAGCCGAGTTTCTGTTTTGCCTTGCTCGGGTCGCCCAGCAGGGTCTCGACCTCGGTGGGACGGAAGTAGCGCGGATCGACTTGCACGATGCATTTGCCTGCAGCGTCATAGCCTTTTTCGTCTGCTTCTTTGCCCTTCCATTTGATGCTGACGCCCAATTCCTTTGCGGCGATTTCGACGAACTGGCGCACGCTGTATTGCACACCGGTGGCGATCACGAAGTCTTCCGGCTGATCCTGTTGCAGCATCAGCCATTGCATCTCAACGTAGTCCTTGGCATGTCCCCAATCGCGCAGCGCATCCAGGTTGCCGAGGTAGAGGCAATCCTGCAAACCGAGCTTGATGCGCGCCAGCGCGCGGGTGATCTTGCGCGTGACGAAGGTTTCGCCGCGCACCGGGCTTTCATGGTTGAACAGGATGCCGTTGCAGGCGTACATGCCGTATGCCTCGCGGTAATTGACGGTGATCCAGTAAGCGTAAAGCTTGGCGACCGCATAGGGGCTGCGCGGATAGAACGGCGTGGTTTCCTTTTGCGGGGTCTCCTGCACCAGACCGTACAGCTCGGATGTCGATGCCTGGTAGAAGCGGGTCTTCTTTTCCAGGCCGAGGATGCGTATCGCCTCGAGGATGCGCAACGTGCCGATGCCGTCGGCATTGGCGGTATACTCGGGGGTCTCGAACGACACTGCCACGTGGCTCATCGCGGCAAGGTTGTAGATCTCGTCCGGCTGCACCTGCTGGATGATGCGGATCAGGTTGGTGGAATCGGTCAGGTCACCGTAATGCAGAATGAAGCTGGCTTTTTTGACGTGCGGGTCCTGGTAGAGATGGTCGATGCGATCGGTGTTGAACAGCGACGAGCGGCGCTTTACTCCATGGACGATATAACCTTTTTTGAGCAGCAGCTCGGCAAGGTAGGCTCCGTCCTGGCCGGTGATGCCGGTGATGAGCGCAACCCTCGGTTGCTTAGGACTGAGGGTTGAGGACTGAGGACTGAGACCCGAGGATTCAGGACTCAGGACTGAGGACTGGGATGTTTTAGTTTTACTGGTCATTTTTCGTCTCTTTGCTTTTGTACGGCGGCTCGAAGGCCGCCAATGATACGTGATAGTTCGCTGGCGCTACTGCTTACGGTGTCAAAGATTTTCTGATCGATGTAACCAACATCCTGGGCAACATAGAGTTGAGGCCTGACCTCGGCGCACGATGCTTTTGCAATCACCAGGAACTGGTGAAATTCGCTCCTTGAACCCCGATCAAATCCTTCAGCGATATTCGACATTGTTGACACTGCTGCTCTACGTATCTGGTCTCTCAATCCAAAATCCCTTGAAAAATCTCCCTGTGCACTGATTTGATAAATTTCAGCCGCCAGTTGACGCGCCTTCTGCCAAGCGATCAGATCTTCAAATCGATCTACCTTCTGCCCCATCTATAAACCCCTCGAAATACAGGACTGAGGTTCGAGGACTGAGGACTGAATAAAACCACTCTTTTCCACAGTCCTCAGTCCTGTTCTATACTCAGTCCTCAGCCCTGTTGTTGTCTCAGTCCTGTTTGTTATCTGCCGTAGTTGTCTTCGAAACGCTGGATATCGTCTTCACCGAGATACTCGCCGACCTGGATCTCGACGATATGCAGGGGTTCGCTACCGCGATTTTCCAGTCTGTGCTTCGAGCCTATCGGAATGTAGGTGCTCTGATTCTTGTTTACGGTAAAGACTTCATCCCCGTTGGTCACGGTGGCCGTGCCGGATACCACGACCCAATGCTCGGAGCGTTGCTTGTGGCTTTGCAGGCTGAGCCTCGCGCCGGGAGCGACCTCGATGCGCTTGATCTTGAAGCCGTCCTGGTCTTCTTCCAGCACGGTGTAGCTGCCCCACGGGCGGTTGACTTTGGCATGATAGACGTGCTCGGTTGAGCCGCGCTGATGCAGCACATCGACCACTTCGCGCACTCGTTGGGCCTGGTCGCTTTTCGAGATGAGTATCGCATCGGCAGTCTCGATCACGCACAGGTCTTCCACGCCGATCGCGGCAACCAGCCGCTTCTCGGCGCGGATCAGGCTGTTCTTGCAGTCCAGTGCGATGATGTTGCCCTGCAGCGCGTTACCGTTTGCATCCTTGGCCGCAATCTCAAGCACGGCCTGCCAGCTGCCGACGTCGTTCCAGCCTATGTCGCAGGGAACCAGGGAAACGCGGCTGGATTTTTCGAGCACGCCGTAGTCGATGGAAATGGAGGGCATGGCCTGAAAGTGCTTTTCCACGGCTTGCTGAAACGTTCCTGCTTTCCGGCTTTCCGCAATGATGTCCTGTATGACTTTATAAACTGCGGGCAAATGCTGTTGTATCTCCGCAAGTATCACTGATGCCCGCCACACGAACATGCCGGAATTCCAGTAGTAACCGCCGTCCTTCAAAAATCTTTCGGCGGTGATGCTGTCGGGTTTTTCGGTGAAGCGTTCTACCTCATAAATACAGGACTCAGGTTCGAGGACTGAGGACTGAGTGGGAGGCTTTTGCTCAGTCCTCAGTCCTGTTTCCTCAGCCCTTATTTTTATGTAACCAAAGCCGGTGTCGGGCCGGGTGGGCCGGATGCCGAAGGTGACCAGCTTGCCGCTTTCGGCGGCCTGGATCGCCACTTTGAGATGCGCGCGAAAGCCCGCTTCGTCCTTGATGACGTGGTCGGCGGGCAGCACGACCATGATGGGGTCTGAACCATCCACCATCAGATAAGCGGCAGCCAGCGCGATGGCCGGCGCGGTGTTGCGCGCTGCCGGTTCGAACAGTGTCTGGTAAGGCAGCAGGGCGTGGTAGGCCTCGCCTTTGGCGTGTGCTTCCTGCGTGACGATCAGAACCTGCTTTGCACCGATCAGCGGGGACAGCCGATCGATGGTGGTTTGCAGCAATGATGCGTCGCCGTCCAGCGAAAGGAATTGTTTGGGCAGGTTCTGCCGCGACAACGGCCACAAACGGCTGCCGCTGCCGCCGGCAAGTATCACGGCGTGGGTCTGACGATTATTCATGAACCATCTCCAGCAAACCCTTTTGATCGGCTTCGCATTTCAGTTCATTCATATCCGAGCGCAACTGTTCATACTCCATGTGTTTCGTGCTTGTTGTCATCGGATAGGGGAATGCGTTCAGCAAATGAACAGCGCGCATTTAAGCAGCTGGAGTCGGAGGGTGTCAAGAAACAGGTTAAAAGTACAAGAGTCAAGTCACAAGGAAAATGACGAAAGAAAAAACTACCGTTTTTACACCTTGTACCCTGTGCCTGTTAATTAAGCGCCTGGTTCTCTTTGCTCAGATCTTCTTCGCTCAAAGCACCAACCGCGGCTTTTAGCCGCAGCCGGCTGAGCAGGTAGTTGTATTGAGCCTGATATAATTCGCGCCGGGTGGAATAGAGCTGCTGTTCGGCATTCAGCACGTCCAGATTGGTTCGCACCCCGACTTCGTGCCCCAGCTTGCTCGCGTCCAGCATGCTTTGGCTGGAAGCCATCGCCTGTTTTAATGCCTGGACTTGGGCGATTCCGCTGACCACACCGAGATAAGCCTGACGTGTTTGCTGTGCTGCGCTGCGGCGCGCGTCTTCCAATTGCTGACGCGCGCGCTCTTGATTGGCTTGCGCTTCGCGCCACCTGGAATCCACAGCGCCGCCTTCATACAGCGGCATGTTCAGTTGCACACCTACGCTCTTGTTGGTGGTATCGATACCCACACCGAATCCGCTGCCATTGGCATTGCTTTGTGTATAGTTGGCAACCAGATCCACTGTCGGGTAATGCCCGCCGCGATTGCGCTGAACTTCCTTTTCCGCGATTTCTTTGCCCGCCTGAGCAATGGCAAGCTGCAAATTGGACATTTGCGCAAGGTCCACCCATTTTTCCATGTCCGCGGGTTGCGGGGTTTCCAGCTGCAAATCCTTGCCGAGCGGCTTGAGATCCTGCGGGGTCGCATTGATCAACTGCTCCAGTGCACTGCGTTTGATTTCCAGGTCGTTCCGCGCGGCGATCTCCTGGGCGCCGGTCAGGTCGTAGCGGGATTGGGCTTCAAGCGTGTCGGTGACGGTGGCGCTGCCAACTTCGAAATTCCGCTTGGCCTGACCAAGCTGTTCGGAAATGGCGGTTTTTTGCGCCTCGACAAGCTGCACGCTGTCTTGCGCAATCAGCACATCGAAGTAAGCCTGGGCAACTCGCAGAATCAAATCCTGCTCGGCAATCTTGAGTTCAATCTCTGATTGCGCAACCTGCAATTCTGACTCGTTATACGCCACCCAGTTTTGCTGGCGAAACAGGGGCTGCACCACCGTCACACCGTAGCCGTTGCTGTTGAAGCTGTAAGCGCCATTCGGAAAGGGAAATGTCCCAAGGTACTGGGTAGCCTGGTTGTTATAAGCGGTGTTCGCGTTAAAGTTAACCGACGGCAGCAGCAAAGCACGGCCTTGCGGCAATTTTTCCTGTGCTGCCTGTTGTTTTGCGCGTGCGGCGGCAAATACCGGGTCGTTAAGCAATGCGGCATGGAAGGTTTCCAGCAGATCGGCAGCCTGCGCCCAACTGCTTGCGGCCAGCAATGTTGCCAGAAAAATGGGTTTTAGTTTCATCGGTTTTGCACGGCAGATATATCAGAATATACTAATATACATTCTATCGCGGGGCGGCGCAATGCCGGACTGGCTCAGAACACGAAGCGGTTGGGCTGCAGCGCATTTATCAGCGGTGCAACGCTGGTTTCCATGATGTTGACGGTCTCGTAGATGTCTGTTGCGAGTCGGGTGATCAATTTGACTTCCATCGCAGGGGCATCACCGACGATGGCAAACAATCGCCCGCCGATATTCAGGCTGTGCTGGAACATGGTCGGCAGCACCGGTGTAGAGCCGGTCAGCACGATGGCATCATAACTCGCACCACCGCCCCAGCCACGGGCCGCATCACCGATTTCCAGTGTGATGTTATTGTGGTGATAGGTTTTCAGGATTTGTCCGGCCCTGGCGCTCAATTCCGGCACGATTTCGACCGAGGTCACATGTCCGGCCAGCGAAGCAAGCAGTGCAGTCAGGTACCCGCTCCCGGTTCCCACTTCCAGCACCTTGTCATTGCGGGTGAGGTGCAACTCCTGCACCGTGCGCGCTTCCAGCTTGGGTTGCCACATGAAAGCGCCATAGCCCAACGGGATCTCCGTGTCCATGAAAGCCATTTCGCGTTTTTCTTTGGGCACATAATGCTCGCGGCGCACGTGCTGGAGCAATTCCAGAATCCGCCCCTCCAATACTTCGCACGGGCGTATCTGCTGCTCTATCATGTTGAAGCGCGCTTGTTCCATATCCAGCATCCCCACTCCCAATCCGGCAAATTAGTAACGCACTATGTGTGCAGTATAGCAAGGCTACCCTTGCTACTCAATGATTGATGGCCCCTTGCTTTTGCCAGCTCTTTGCATTACCTTTCGCCCCCAGCTAGGGGTCTTCGCCGGACATTTCATGGGGCGGAGTGAGATACACCCTTCGAACCTGTACGGGTAATGCCGTCGTAGGGAAGCATCTCGCTGATGCTCCCCTGATTATTTAGGAGCATCGCATGAACGCAAATCCCCAGTTTTTGGCAACCAAATTTACCGCTGACGCCGCGCATGTCGATGCGGCGGCGGTCAAACCGCTTCCCAACTCGCGCAAGTTCTATGTGCAAGGCAGCCGCCCCGATCTGCGGGTGCCGATGCGCGAGATCTCCCAGGCTGAAACACCCGCCAGCATGGGGGCAGAAATCAATCCGCCTATCTACGTATATGATTGTTCCGGTCCTTATACCGATCCGTCGGTCAAAATCGATATCCGCTCCGGCTTGGCCGCTCTGCGCGAAGGCTGGATCACTGAGCGCGGCGACACCGTAACACTGGATCATCTCACTTCTGATTACGGGCAGCAGCGCCTGAACGATCCGGAACTGGCAGAGATGCGCTTCAATTTGCGCCGCGCCCCACGCAAGGCCAAGACCGGCAAGAATGTCACGCAGATGCACTATGCCCGTGCCGGCATCATCACGCCCGAGATGGAATACATCGCGATACGCGAGAACCAGCGCCGCGAGGGACTTTCCGAGATGATGCTGAAACAACATCCCGGCGAAAACTTCGGCGCGGCTATGCCCAAACAGATCACGCCGGAATTCGTGCGCAGCGAAGTGGCTGCCGGCCGGGCCATCATCCCGCTGAACATCAATCATCCCGAAGTCGAGCCCATGATCATAGGCCGCAACTTCCTGGTCAAGATCAACGCCAACATCGGCAACTCCGCGCTGGGCTCGAGCATCCAGGAAGAAGTGGAGAAGATGACATGGGCGATCCGCTGGGGCGGCGACACGGTGATGGATCTGTCCACCGGCAAGAATATCCACGAAACCCGCGAATGGATCATTCGCAATTCGCCGGTGCCGATCGGCACCGTGCCTATCTATCAGGCGCTCGAAAAAGTGAACGGCAAGGCTGAAGACCTGACTTGGGAAATATTCAGGGATACCCTGATCGAGCAGGCCGAGCAGGGCGTGGACTATTTCACCATCCATGCCGGCGTACTGTTGCGCTACGTGCCGATGACCGCAAAACGCATGACCGGCATCGTGTCGCGAGGCGGCTCGATCATGGCCAAGTGGTGTCTGGCGCACCACAAGGAGAACTTCCTCTACACCCATTTCGAGGATATCTGCGAAATCATGAAGGCCTACGACGTGAGCTTCAGCCTGGGTGACGGACTGCGTCCCGGCTCGATCTACGATGCGAACGACGAGGCACAACTGGGTGAACTGAAGACGCTGGGCGAGCTGACCCAGGTCGCATGGAAACACGACGTGCAGGTGATGATAGAGGGCCCCGGCCATGTGCCGATGCACCTGATCAAGGAAAACATGGACCTGCAACTGAAGTGGTGCCACGAAGCGCCGTTCTACACGCTCGGCCCGCTGACGATGGACATCGCGCCCGGCTATGACCACATCACCTCGGCGATCGGCGCCGCGATGATAGGCTGGTTTGGAACCGCGATGCTGTGCTACGTCACACCCAAGGAACATCTCGGCCTGCCCGACAAGGACGATGTAAAAGAAGGCATCATCACCTACAAGATCGCCGCGCATGCCGCCGACTTGGCCAAGGGTCATCCCGGCGCGCAGATCCGCGACAACGCGCTGTCCAAGGCGCGCTTCGAATTCCGCTGGGAAGACCAGTTCAATCTCGGCCTCGACCCGGA
>LSLI01000042.1 GCA_001577345.1 Candidatus Gallionella acididurans | reverse complement strand
AGCTGCGCGGCCATCGCCTCGCGGCGCTGGCGGCTTGCATCGGTCTCGCGATACAGTTTCTGCGCATCGGATGCCGGGCCGCGCCGGTTTGACAGCGCCAGCACCTCGACTTCGCATTGCTTCTGCCCGATATTGATGGTGAGCATATCTCCCGCCAGGACCGTCTTGGCGGGTTTGACGCGCACCCCGTTTATGTGCACTTGGCCGCACTCGACAGCATCGGCCGCCAGTGCGCGGGTTTTAAAAAACCGGGCCGCGCACAGCCATTTGTCGATGCGGAATTTTTCCGTCGTGTCGTCAGTGCTCATCGCGGTGCGGCGTATACGAATCTGGCAAGGGTGTTCATCTGTCTTGGCAGGGCATATTATCTTCTGTTATCCGGCCGGGGATACTATTGCAATAGCGGATGATCTTTGGGCAATTGCTTCGCGTACCAGATCGCGAGCTTGTGGCGCAGCGTTTTTTCGGCGACCTGATCCTCGGGCAATGGCTGGATGACTTTATCGTGGACCAGAAGCCTGTAGATGTACAGCAGTTTTTCGCTGGCCGAATCGGTAGCCTCGAATTCAACCACTCCCCGCCCTTCCGCATATTTGACACCCTCAAGCAATGCGCCCTTGAATAATTCCGTTTCATGTTTCAATTTTTTCATGGTGCCCCCGTCATTGCACTACGATCTCTCTGTCAGCCAATCCGGAATATTGTACCCGGCGAAATTCACACACTGTGAAAGCTGACGGCTGTGAACTTATTTGATTCAGGGTATATTGTCCGCCGATTTGGAGCCGCGCGGAATCACCCCGATAATTTCCCGATGCTTCTCCTGCCAATAAATTTCTTCAACATTTTACAAGGATAGGACATGTCACAGCTATTTTCAAAAACCACCCTGGGAACACTTGCTTTGCAGAACCATCTGGTGATGGCACCGCTGACCCGCAACCGCGCCACCGGCAATATCCCCAATGAACTGATGGCGGAATATTACGCGCAGCGCGGCTCTGTCGGCCTCATCATCACCGAAGGTACTTCGCCGTCCCCGAACGGCCTGGGCTATCCGCGCATACCGGGAATATTTTCCGCGGCACAGGTCGCGGGCTGGAAGCTCGTCACCGCTGCGGTGCATGCCAAGGGCGCGAAGACATTCATTCAGTTCATGCACTGCGGGCGCGTCGGCCATCCGCTCAACCTTCCTGCGGGCGCACGCGTGCTGGGGCCGTCGGCAGTGGCGGCGGCGGGTGACATGTACACCGATGCCGAGGGCATGAAGCAGAATGCCATGCCGCAGGCGATGACCGAGGCCGACATCAGGACCGCGATAGAGGAATTCGCCCAAGGCGCAAAGAACGCGGTAGAGGCGGGATTCGATGGCGTCGAATTGCACGGCGCGAACGGTTATCTGCTCGAACAGTTCATTCGCCCGAACTCAAATCTGCGCACGGACCGTTACGGCGGTGCCATCGAAAACCGCACGCGCTTTGTGCTCGAAGTCGCCGATGCGGTAATCAAGGCCATCGGCAAGGACAGGGTTGGAATACGTTTGTCGCCATACGGCGTGTTCAACGACATGCCGCTGTATGACACGATGGAAGCGGATTACACCTACCTTGCGCAACAGCTCAATGCACGCGGGCTGGTCTATATCCACCTGGTGGACCACTCGCCGATGGGCGCACCGCCGGTACCCGATTCGATCAAGAAGATGTTCCGGAATACCTTCAAGGGCAAGCTGATCCTTTCCGGCGGCTACGATCTCGCGCGCGCCGAGAGCGATCTGGCGGCCGGGAAATGCGATCTGATCGCCGTGGGCAGGCCTATCCTCGCCAATCCCGATCTGGTCACGCGCTGGAAGAACGGTGCGGCCCTCAACGCGCCCGGCATGGATACGTTCTACACGCCGGGAGCCAAGGGATATACCGATTACCCGGTGCTGGGCTGACTGGTGCAAGCTTGAAACAGTCGTGTGGCGTGCCCTGTATGCCCGCCACACGGGCTGCGCAAGCAACGGTCAATGCTTGTCGAGCATCGCATTAATCACCGCTGCAAAATTTTCGAACGGCAACGCGCCGACGATTAAGCGACCCTTCACGGAATCACCCGTCGTCTTGCCAATAATGAACGTCGGTGTCCCGGTGATGCCCAGTGATTGGGCATATTTGGCCTCATCCGCAATTTCCTTCAAATGTTTGCCATCGGCCATGCAACTCTTGAAGGTTGCACCATTGAGCGCAAGGTCCTTTGCATAGCCGGCCAGGGAATCCGCATCAAGCTTGTTCTGATTTTTGAACACCAGGTCCTTCATCTCCCAGAATTTACCCTGATCTGCCGCGCAGTGCACAGACTGGGCGGCTTTTAGGGCAAACGGATGAAGTTCTGTCAGCGGCAGGTCGCGCACGATCAGGCGCATCTTGCCGGTGTCGATATAGTTCTTCTTGATCTCGGGGAAAGTGGCTGTCTCGAACCGCCCGCAGAACGGACACTGGTAGTCGGTGAATTCCACCATGGTCAGCGGCGCATCGCTCTTGCCGAGCACATATACCGCATCGCTCTTGACCGTCATATCCTGCGGTGCCTGCGGACCTGCCGGCGCCGCCTGCGCCTGCTGCCTCGCCAGCAGTTGCTTTATATCGCGCAGTTCCTTGAGTATGGCGTCTCCCTGCTCACTGGTCATAGGAGCGGCCAGTGCAGATCCGCACATCGATATTATGATTGCGCCCATCATTGCCACTAACAAATTCTTCATGATTTTTCCTTGTAAGTAATTTCAGCTATCGGTGTTTCCATAATTCGCGCCGGTCTTGCTGCCATGAATTTTGCAAAGCCCCGCAGGCGGTCTGGCCGGATTTATTCAAAATCACATCAAGAACAGCATGTGTGTAGGAGCGGGCCATGCCCGCGACCAAGATGTTCGCGTGCATGTCCCGCTCCTACACCTGCGAAATCAAGGTCGTTCACGTAGCAGGCCCTGTTGACGAAAGATGCCGCTTAACGGGGCCGCCAGTTCTACCCGGAATGGCCATTATCCCAGAATTGCCATTTACCGGAACCATCATTTGCCGGGAGGCCGGATCTCCTCGATAACCATCGAGTAATTTTCTTCTGTCCGCACCCGCAAGGATGAAAGAAAAAGTTTCACATTTTCCCGCCGGGGATTATCATTTGCACGCGTTGCGCCCTGCTGTAACCGCAGCGTATCAGTAGCGCATATTTCGCAACTCATCACCACAAGGAGAATGATCATGGCCAAAGGACAACAGCGCAAAACCAAGGAAGCGAAAAAACCCAAGAAGCAACCACCGCCTGCCACGCTGACAGGCGCGATCAGCTAGCCTCACTGGGGCAGGGGCGCAAGGCAGGCAGAGACTTTGCAGGTATCTTTTGCCAGCCCGTATGGTTATGCAAAGCCACTGCGCCCGACGTTGAGGGCGCGATGCCACGCGCCCCCGCGAGCCTGCAATCATGCCAAAACGCACCACTCCAGATCACTCACGACTCGACCGCATCGTCGCCGAAGCGCGGCGGCATAGCGACGAACGCGCGGCGACTTACCGAGAGCGCGCCCTGCAATTATTCCCGTGGATCTGCGGGCGCTGCGGCCGCGAGTTTTCAGGCGCGCGCCTGCGCGAGCTGACGGTACACCACAAAGACCATAATCACGACAACAACCTGCCGGACGGCAGCAACTGGGAATTGTTGTGCCTGTATTGCCACGACAACGAGCATCAGCGCCTGCTCGAACAACAGGCGCGGCCGCAACAACCGCAGACCGCCGGCCCAGACCGGCACTCCTCCCCTGCCCAGCTATCATCCGCGACGCATAATCCGTTCGCCGGGCTGCAGGCACTGCTGAACAAAAAATAACAGGACGGAAAATGCAGGGCGAAAAAAACCCGCCATCTCTTCAGGTGGCGGGTTGGAGTCTTGCCGGTTTGACCCGGCGCGATAGGTTTGTCTAGCTTAGAATCCGAAAGCCAGATCTATCATGGTGAAGTTGGTGCCTGTATATGCAGCACCTGCTGCTGCTGCATTCGCTGCGTTGTACATACTGCCGCTGGACTTGGCGTATGTCACTTCCCCCCTGATGTTCAGCGCAAAATTGTAAGTCGCGCCTATCAGGATAGCGTTGTCGGTGGCATTGCCGCTTGCGGCGGTTGCAGCGTCAACATATCCGCCCGAGTTGGCACGACGCATACCGAGCTGCACGGTAGCCACGCCAGGGATCACGCCGAGTTCCGCGCCGATATTGAGCGATTTCTTCGACAATCCACTTGCATTGAACAGGTTTTGATTAACGCCTGGAGTATTAACATCAGATGCTGGAGCGTTCGCATACGAAGCGATCAGCAGCAGAGGCAAGCCACCCACGTCGCCCATCATCTGCGCGTCGATTGCGGTTGCCTTGGTATCCGTGGTTACCATTGGACTCACCCCGCCAATATTATCCAATCCGCTGGTGCCAGTCCATGCCTGAAAGCCGATCGCACTGTCGAATCCGGGGATCAGGCTGGTCGTCCACGCGGCACGCAGGTAGTTGGAAGTCGGCGAACCGGAAGTGCCGGCTCCCTGGTTGGCGCCCCACTTCGCGAAGTTGGCGAAGAAGTTGTCGTTGCTGGCGATGAAGGCCAGACCGGATGCAGCCGTTGCAGTGCCGATGTATTGCTGGGCGGAAACCACTGCCGAATCGCTCTGGTTGAAGGTATGTACCGCAACCGCGCCGGTGTTCAGCACTTCGAAGCTGTCCGCTGCGCCGAGACCGGTGCTGAACGGAACCAGCCCGGCTTTCACGTTGCCCACGTCATACACGAACGGGACCTTGAAACGGATCAGGCCGATGGAACCATCGGGTATCGTACCGCCGGCGCCAGGAGTCAGGTTGATCTCGGCCTCGAAACCGGTGTGCTCTCCGGCGCGACCGGCCAGGAACAGGCTGACCTGTTGCGGAATCTGCAAGGAGTTGTCGTTGGTCGATTTAGCGGTACCAGCAGTGGCTGTCGGGCCATTGGTCTTGGTATCGGCAATATAGCCGACCAAAGCCGCATTCAGCACTGCAGGAATCGAAACCCCTGGGGCAGTTGTATCTTCAATCTTTTCCTGCGCGCCTATCATCGTGAAACCGCCTTCTTTAAAGGCACGACCGAAGCTGTTCAGTACCGGAAAGTGCTGGTAGTGACAGGCGCTACAAGCCATTCCAACCTGACGCGCGAATGCGGGAATCGCATTTGCCTGCGGTGCCCAAAGCGCTGCGGAAAGCAACGCGAAGACCGCCCAAAGTGTATTCTTGAATTGCATGGTTAACTCCCTCTTTATAATCGTTGACGAGATTTTCATAATCATGCGGCCATGCTGGAACTGCTTTGTCTAGCCATTCGGCCAAGCCACCAAAAAACGGTGGCATAAACCGCCGGTTAACGCCAACAAGCCGCTGATAACGTTACAACCCAAATGATGACAAACTCCCTATCACATTTGTGCCGTAAAGTTATCATGGTTTGGAATAACCGTGGAGAAAAGTTTGTTGCAGATTTACAACAAATTCAGAAGAGGGTTGACAGATTAAAGGTGGTGGTCTTACTACCCAATGCATTCTGGTGGGCCGCATCCCAGTATTGTCCACTCGCGCTGGTGAGGGTAAATGATGCGAGCATATTCTGCGCCAACTTGTAGGTGGCAACCAGCATGATTGCATTATCGCTTGCATTGCTGGCAGTCCCTACAGCAACGCCGCTGCTGCCGTAACGAAAGGCCGCACCCAGCGTGGCTTTGTCGGGAATGATGCCCATTTCAAACGAACAGTTGAGCGCACTCTTGGTCGCTGTACCGTTGGCACTCGCAACGGCGGTGCCCAACACCGCCGCAGCGGGATCCATATTGTATGCGTTTGCAGAATTGGCCGGTGCCCAGGCATAGCTTGCGTAAAAACCCACCGGCATGTCAGCCAGCCGGCCTTGCATCTGGCCGTCAATGGCGCTTGCCTTGGTCGAGATTACCCCGTAGCTTGCCGGCGCCATGGCAGGGTTGCTGGCAGCATTAAGCGAGCTGCCGCTCCAGTTCTGGAAGCCCGCACCGGCATCCCATCCGGCCAGATCGAACAAGCCGGCAACGCGCAGATAGGTGGAACCCAGAACCGCCAGGCTGCCCTGGGCGATTCCGGTCTGGTCGTATTTGGTCAGGTTGATGAAACCCAGCGGGCTGCTCGCTACAAATGCAATACCCGTAGCGGCACCGGCAGTCCCGATATATTGCTGGGCCGACAGCACTGCGCTGTGCGCGCCATTCAGCCCGGGCGTATCACTCATCAGTTGCACGGCATTGGCCCCGGTATTCAGCAATTCAAAGCCATAGGATGCGCCATTGGCATCGGTGCTGAACGGTACGAAGCCTATCCGTGTCCCTTCCGCCCATTTATAACCGGATGCGCTGACATCGTACAGGACAGGCATTTTTGCGGAGCTGCGAACACCACTTACTGTAGTGCCCGCCACCGCACCACCCTTGGCGACTTCCGCCAGAAAACCGGTGTTGCCGCTTACCCGGCCGCCGAATTGCAGGGACAGCACTCCGCCGCTGCCCGGAACATAGAACGCACCATTCCCGGTTGAATTTACACCTGCTGCACCGGGGGCCTGGTTGGACTTCTCATATCCCGTAGTGGTCGAAACCGCCATGTTCAGGGTGTCGGGTATGCTCAGGCCTTCAGCTTCCACTTTCCCCTCAGCTCCTATCATGGTATAGCCAGTGGACTTAAAAGCCCGGCCAAAACCATTCAGCATTGGAAAGTGCTGGAAATGGCAGGCAGAACATGCCATACCGGTTTGGCGGGCGAACAATGGCAACGCCGATACTTCTGACATTAAAGTCACGCCGGCGATCATTCCTGCCAGAAGAAGAATGATTTTTTTCATACTTTTTTCCAGATAATTCACGGGTGGATTTGCCGAGTTTTGCATACCCGTTCGACAACGGCACTTAGCTATTTTTGCAACGAGATTCACCAGCCCAGCCTCCCAACTCCACTTTAGATCGCACAATATCACGCTTTTACGGGGGCGGTATCTACCGCCAGATAAAAGCAGGCCAAAATCCCACCCCTCCTGCGCCATTCTGCGCTGCCTCCTTGAACAAGCGAATCCAGGCTGAATCGTGCATGTTTGCGTCCGATTTTAATTTACGTGCCTGGTTCCACGCATGCATTTTTTGATTCTGCCGAACCATTTTTGAACTTGGCACTCTTACGTTACGAGTGCTAAAATCTCACCTAAGGAGGAAATACAATGAGTGCCGCTATGAGTTTACCTATCCCGTCTGCCGTTGGCAGCCTTGAGGGCTATGTCCAGACTGTCAACCGATTCCCGATACTCTCGCAAGAGGATGAGTTGGCCTTGGCCATGCGTTTCAAAACTGAAAATGACCTGGATGCCGCACGTGAGTTGGTGTTATCTCATTTGCGCGTGGTTGTGAGCGTAGCGCGCGGCTATGCCGGTTACGGGCTACCGCAGGCCGACCTGATTCAGGAAGGCAACATTGGCCTGATGAAAGCGGTGAAACGCTACGACCCGGATCGCGGAGTGCGTCTGGTCTCATTTGCGCTGCACTGGATACGCGCCGAAATCCATGAATTCGTGATACGCAACTGGCGTCTGGTAAAAATTGCCACCACCAAGTCGCAACGCAAGCTGTTCTTCAACCTGCGCAGCATGAAGAAAGGTTTGGAACCGCTGAAACCGCAGCAAATCCGCGAGATCGCCCAACAACTCAACGTCAGCGAACACGACGTGGTGGATATGGAGGCCCGCTTCGCAGGACATGAGGTGGCACTGGAACCCGCCATAGGCGAAGACGATGAGAGTTACGCGCCCATCCAATATCTTGCCGACAACGAGGAGCACGAACCATCGCATATTCTGGAAACAACAGAACGCGAACATTTGCAAACCTCGGGCTTGGCAAATGCATTGGCATGTCTGGACGAGCGCAGCCGCCGCATCGTTGAAGCTCGATGGCTGTGCAATGAGGGTAACGCGGCGACACTGCATGACTTGGCCGCTGAATTCAATGTTTCCGCAGAACGCATACGCCAGATTGAGCAGAAAGCCATGAGCCAGATGCACGCGCATCTGGCGCTTCCGGCGGCTGTTTAGCAAGAGAATCCCTCAACGCAAAAAAGTCGCAGAGTCTGCGGCTTTTTTATTTAATGATTTTCAATTGCGGTCTGGAGGATTTTGTCTTGGCAACATCAACGCCCGAAGCGGGCGGCGGGGACTGGGTGACATCTCCTTGAAACACCAGACCCTGCCCGGTCTCTTTGGCAAATATGCCAATAACCGCAACCACAGGCACCATAAGATTGAATGAGACGCCGCCAAAACGCCCAGTGCAGGTGATCATCTCGTTGCCCATTAACAGATTGCGCACCGCATCAGCACTGAGATTCAACACTATCTCGCCATTCTTGACATGAGCCCGGGGTACCTCGGTGTGCTCATCGACTCGAACAGCCAAATAGGGGGTAAAACCGTTATCGACACACCATTCGTAAATCGCACGAATCAAGTACGGGCGCATGGACAAGTCGGTCATTTAAATCTCAGTTCAAAAGTGGAACAAACCGGAAACCAGGACACTCATGTATAACCGACGACATGCCCGCGTTTATTCCGGATCATGAGCAGCCAACCGGCACAGCGCAGATGAATTGTGTTTGAATCACTTGCGCATTGCTCTTTCGGAAGCCGTCAGCGAATCGATAAAGCCTTGCCGGGAAAACAACCGCTCGGCGTATTTCATCAGCGGCGTAGCCTCTTTGCCCATCTGTATCCCGTAATGATCGAGCCGCCACAGCAGCGGCGCGATTGCCACATCCAGCATGGAGAATTCATCCCCCAACAAGAACTTCTGGTTGCTCAGTATCTGCGCTAGCTGGGTCAGGTTATCGCGTATCACGACACGCGCCTTGTCTGCGGACTTCACCACGCCATGCTCTATGATTTCAACTTGGCTATAGATCTCGTGTTCAAAGCGATGCAGAAACAGGCGCGCCCGGCCGCGCATGACAGGATCCGGGGGCATCAACTGGGGATGCGGAAAACGCTCATCAATATATTCGTTAATGATGTTGGCTTCATACAAGACCAACTCCCGTTCGACCAGCACCGGTACTTTTCCATATGGATTTATGGCAGCGACATCCTCGGACTTGTTCATCAAATCCACATCGATCACTTCAAAATCCATGCCTTTTTCAAACAATACTATCCGGCAACGGTGGCTATAGGGACAGGAAGTCCCCGAATACAATCTCATCATAACTACAAATTACCCTTTAACCAATTGAATGCTTTGCAAACGCATCCGCACCAGGTAAAACCCGATCGTTGCGACTACACCGCTTACCACTATAGCAGCTAATAGGGGATATGTCCCGACTCCTCCGTTAGAGCCGCCTATCCACACGAAACGTTCGAACAACGTGCCGATGATGATGCAGGTCGCCACGGCTACAGTGGCTTTGACATGGTGGCGCGTGTAGGGGAAGGTAAGAGTGGAAAACGGGATCACCAGCTTAAGAGCGATCATCGCCCACCAGATAAGGGTGTAATCGCCGTTTTGCATCGCGTCCACCCGGTTACGCTCGTATGGCAGGTTGCCATACCAGATGGTCAGGTATTGCGCGAAAAAAGTATAGACCCACAGCAACGTAAAGGCCAGGAGCATTTGCGCGAGGTAATTGTAGACATAAGTTTCCACCGGGTGCACCAGTTTACCGCGACTGTTCAAGGTGTAAATCCAGATCACCAGGAACGAAAGGAACATGCCAAAATTGCTGACAAAATGCTGCATGCCGTAGATCGCACTTTCCCAAGAAGGCAACATGGTCATTTCAAAGTCCCACCCGACCATCGTGCCGTACAACACATACACATAGGGAATCCAGCAGGCTATCCTGTGAAAGCGAGCCGCATCTTCAGCACTCCGTTCGCTGACAGCCTGGCGCTTGATGAAGATCCAATGCAACGTCATCACCAGCAACATGCCGAGCACTTCCCGCGCAACCAGGAACGTGTAGTTATGCCAACCGGAAAGATGGCGCGCATGTTCCCCGGTTTCCTTCAGCCACGGAAAAGTGGAAGCACCGTTGGCGAGCAGCACAATCAGCAGCACAAACGCCAACGGAAACAATGCGAACAGGGAGCTCGCCAAAAGCCTTATCTGGTATCTCCAGCGAGCACCCACCAGATGCAACACCGCACATAATGTAACCCCGCCCAGAGCCAGATAAAGCACCACCAGAAAGTTCACGGTCAAAACCGACCAGTTGCTGAATGAAAACATTTTGACCGCCTCCTATTTTGTCTTCTGTGCTGTGGCAGCAGCAGGGGGTATTCCCCTTTTCTGCAGCACGGCGCGGACGTAATTCACTACTTCCCAACGCTCGGTGGGAGTCAAGTCCATAGCATAGAGCGGCATCACCGCGCCACCGAAGGTCATCATGCCGAAAATGTAACCATCCGGGTAATCCTTGGAATCCCACGGGTGTATGTCGTTACTCGATGTCAGATTCCATGGCTGCATGATCAATTTGGCTCCCACATACCCATCGCCGGTACCTGACTTGCCGTGGCAGGGCACGCAGTAAATCGTGAACAGGCGATGCCCCATATCAACAGTTCTTGCAGTTACCGGAACGGGATTTACCAGCTTGAACGCAGCGTCTTTGTCCTTTACTTCTATCGAAGAAGTTGCTGTGCCGGGGGCCGGCACCGAACGTTTCGGAAAAGGATTCATGCCCGGGTTGGCCGGGTCGACACTTTCCTGGGGTTTGACGTTGATCTGATTTGCCATGTCCATAGACCACGGCCATGCATGTGCCAACACGGGTACAAACAATAATATAATTGCCAAGGATAAATTCTTCATTTCCCCGCCTCTTCCTGAATTTCCAATGCATTGTGTTTGGTGAAAATTGACTTCAATGTTGCGCTGGAGCCTTCTTCGGATTTCACCAGGATGCCAATCTGGTCTTCGGACACCTTCACGCTGTACAACGGCGAGCGCCTGGCAGGCAAGCCTGCACAGATCAAAAAGCCAAGCACGGTAATATATACGCCCCCCAAAATAAACATCTCATAGGTCAGCACAAAATTGGGCGGGAACGGAACGATGGGCTTGCCTCCCTTCATTTGCGCAAAGAAGTTACCCTGTGCAGCCGAAATCAGCAGGAACATCAGCGCACCCATTCCTACAGCTCCGAACAAAGTGAACCACTGAACACGAACCGGCTTGTCACCCAGGAATTCTTCTACCTCGGGATGCTCTATAGGCGATTTCACTGTCATGTCTTTGCTTGCATCGAACCCTTTAAGGCTGACACTGCGCAACTCCCTGACCACGGCCTCAGCCTCGTCAAAATTGTTGAACAGCGCGAGTAAATGACGTTTGCCCATTTAGTGTGCCCCCTTCCCGGTTGCGGCAAGCTTACCGGTTGCTTCCAGTTTTTTAGTTGCCAGACTGCGGTGATAAACCATTTCCTTGACCTCATACATGGAGACTGACGGGAATATCTTGCAGAAAATCATGAACAACATCGCAAACCAGCCAAAGCTGCCGAACACGATGCCCCACTGCACAAAACTCGGCCACTGGTCATGATCCCACGTCCACGGATAATAGCCGTCGGCGAAAGTCGGTGAAACAATCATCCAGCGTTCCAGCCACATACCGAGATTAAGCAGCAGCGATACGGAAAACATCACCGGGATATGGGTCTGGAAGCGTTTGAAGAACATGATGAACGGGACTACCGAACCGCAGAAATTCATCATCCACCAGAATGGCGCGTAAGTGCCGGTCGCTTTTTGAATCAGCAGATGCTTGGCAGCCTGGTCGTCTCCATACCAAACAGAGGCGTACTCAACCAGGTTCAGGTATGTCCACACCATCGCGATCGCAAAAGTCAAGCGCACGATCTTTTTCAGGATCGACATGGTCATGTATTCTTCAAACTTGAACACGTAACGCAGGATGATGAACAGCGTGATGATCGCAGCGCAACCGGAATACAGCGCACCGGCCACAAAGTAAGGCGGAAAAGAAGTGATGTGCCAGCCGGGTTGCTGTGACATTGCGAAATCGGATGCCACGATGGAGTGCACCGACACTGCCAACGGAATCAGGAAACAGGCGATGGTCAGATAAGTGACGCGGAAATTGCGCCACTGGCGGTCCGTGCCTTCCCAACCCAGCGCTATAGCGGTGTACAGCTTCTTGCGCCAGCCCGGATGCATGTTGTCGCGGCATATCGCCAGGTCCGGGATCATCCCCACATACAGGAACAGGATCGATGAACTCAGGTAAGTGAAGATCGCCATCGCATCCCATAGCAGCGGCGACTGAAAATTCGGCCACACCTGGCGCATGTTCGGATACGGCAAAGCAAAGTAAATATTCCACACCCTCCCCAAATGAACCGCAACAAACAAGCCGGCAGTCATCAGAGAAAAAGTGGTCATGGCCTCGGCAAAGCGATAGATCGGTTTGCGCCAGTCGGCATGCATCAAATGCAGAATCGCGGACAGCAGGGTGCCCGAGTGGCTCATGCCGATCCAGAAGATGAAAGTCGCGATGTACAACCCCCACACGTGCGGATTGTCAAAGTTTCCTACTCCCAAACCCGTGTTGTACTGGTATACCTCGCAGCCCACGGCAACCCCGACCATGGCGATTGCGATGAACAATATCACCCAATAAAGTTTCCTGGGATTTTCCAAACTCTTGAGCACATCCTTGTTGATTTGTGCCCAAGCGATGTCTTCGCGAATGTCTTTCATCGTGTATTTCCTAAAGAAATTGCAGTGATTTTGCCAATTTAAATTGCGCTTTCGCGTACGCGTTCCATATACATGACAGAGGGAAACGGTCGCAGTTGTTCATAAATTCTGTAACCGCGTAATTCGCTCCCGCCTTCCGCCATATCCTTGGTTTGCTCATCCTTGTCCAACTCGACTTGCTGGGCTTGCCATTTCTTGTGCACCTTGGAATTTGGATCAACCAGGTTGCCGAAAGTGATGGCACTGGTCGGGCAGGCTTGCTGACAGGCCGTTTGCACTTCACCATCACGCACGAGGCGGCCCTGGGTTTTCGCGTCGTTCTTGGCCACCGTCACCCGCTGAATACAGAAGGTGCATTTTTCCATCACCCCCTTGCTGCGAACCGTCACATCCGGATTCAGTTGCAGGTTCATTTCGGCAGGCCACACGTTGTCGGTGGTGGGGTAATCCCACCAGTTGAAATAACGCACTTTGTACGGGCAGTTGGCCGAGCAATAGCGCGATCCTATGCAACGGTTGTATATCTGCGAATTGATTCCGTCCGGGGTATGGTTGGTCGCTCCCACCGGGCAAACCGTTTCGCAAGGGGCTGCCTCGCATTGCTGGCACATCATCGGCAGGAATCGCGCCCCCTGATCCGGAAATTCGCGCCCGTCTTCGTCCCAGTAGCGCTCGATGCGCATCCAGTGCATCACCTGTCCATGCGCAAATTTCTCCCGGCCCACCACCGGCAAATTATTTTCCGCATAACATGCGACAGAACAGGCATTGCAGCCGCTGCATGCATCCAGGTCGATGGCCATCGCCCATTTGTAGGGGTTGTGCGGCACATCGTCCACCGGGTGGATATGGCGGTATTCAGAGTAATTTTCCAATAATGTGCTGATTGACATTCTTATATCTCCCCAGAAAGGTTAACTTTGTCGCTGGGCAACTTGGGCGCAATTTTTTGACCCATTTGCCGCCCGCCCGCCGGACCCTCGTCTTTAACCACGATCACACGTTCGCCGGTTTTACTGATTTTGACGCGCGTCTCATGCAGCGCCAATTCACCGGTCTCTTTGTCGAACACCACATCCAGGATCTGGAACGGGTTCACGCCATAGCCCTTGGCATAACGACCCAGTGCCTCATGACCGCGGCCCAGCGGGATTGAGATTGCATCGGGATGTATCCCGGGGAACAGATATGCCTGCACCTTGACCGAGCCGTTTTTGCCGGCAACCTCGACGATATCGCCTTCTGTAATTCCCAACTCGGCGGCTTTGCTGGGATGGATTTCCATCCATGAATCCCACACGATGGTGGTCATTGGATCGGGCGATTCCTGCAGCCAGGGCTGGTTGGTGTTGCGCCCGTCGCGCAGGCTGGCGTTCACGGATGGAATCAGTTGCAACGGGTATTGCGCATCGATTGCAGCCGGTGCCGGCAGGGACAAGCCCGCCACGGCAGATTTTCCGGACAATGCCGCGTGGCTGGCGCCAGGCAGTTTGATGATGCCCTTGCTCAGCGTCTCATTCCAGAACACATCGTCATCTGCATTGCCGGCACCGCCCAGGGCAGCCTTGTTTTGCAACAGGGCGGTTCGCAAGTAAGCGTAATAGTCGTCGAACTTGTTATAGTCCGCCGCGCGACCCTGCTTGATCAACGCCAGCAGAATGTCGCCCATGCCGCTGGTTTCGGGGTGCAGCTTTTCCATCAACGGTTGCAGGATATTGATTTGCGCGCCTTCCGCCATGTACTCCGGAACCTGCGTACCCCAATCTTCCAGCGGTGAATTGAGCGGCAGCACCAGATCGGCCTGCAAGGCGGTCTCATCCAGGTACTGGGCAAACACCACCTTGAAACTCGCCTTGGCCATGTTGTCCTTGAACTTCATCGCTCCCGGGGCGGTAAACACCGGGTTGGCTGCATAACTGAACAGAACCTTGTACTTGCCCGCAGCCAAATCATCATTCAGCTTCTTCAACGCGGCCGTATTGCCGGTTGCCGGCTCCATTTGCGGGAACGGCACAACGGCGGCAGCCTCTATTGTTTTGCCCACATTGCCCAGCACATGATTGAGCAGATTGATCGCGGCGGCATTCTGCGAGCCATGGGCATAACCTTCTGCCGCACCACCCGCCAACACCAGACTCGGTGTGCGTGCTTTCAGCAGGGCCGCGATCTTGTCGATCTGCTCGGCAGACACGCCGGTATCCTTGCTGACCCGCTCCTTGTCATAGCCTTTTACTGCCGCGGCGATATCAGCACTTAATTTCAACCCCTGGGCACCCAGCGCATTGATGATGCCGAATGCCAAAATTCCCTCTGTTCCCGGGCGCACTACCAGCCAGCGATCAGCGTTCGCGCCGGTAATGGTCATCTTGGATTCGATCTGCACCAGCACGCCGCGCTGACCATCCACACCTTTGCGGAACTGCGCATACTGTTGCGAGAAATGCACTGGCGAAACCCATGCTCCAAGAAAGTCGGCTCCGAACGACAGCACGACCTTGGCCCTGTTGATATTGATGCGCGGCATTTCCACGCCATACGACTTTTTGTTGGCCGCACGCACCACGGCAGGAGCAATCGCCTCATACACGACATGATTTTTGCAGCCGATGCTGTCCAGATAATTGCCCAGCAATACCTTGAGATGGCCGCTCATGCCGCCGGTCAGAAAGGCGACTTCATCGCCGCTGACGCCGTGCAATTTTTCGCCGATCAACGCGTAGGCCTTTTCCCAGGTGATGGCCTCTCCCGAGTTGCCGGTGCGCAACAATGGCGAGCGCACGCGATCCGGATTATAGTGGTTCTGCACCCCCGCCTGGCCCAGGCCGCAGGTCTTGCCGCGATTGATGGGAGACTCGGGATTACCTTCCAGTTTCAGCACGCGCCCCTCGCGGATGCGCCCGGTGATACTGCAACCCGCATCGCATTGCGCGCAGGTGGAATTGAAATACACACTGATGCTGGGAATCATGTAGTCGCTCGCTTCTACATACGGAACCACCGTTTCCACACCATTCTCAACCGTGCCGTTACCGCAGCCGGCCAACGCAACTGACGCGCCCCCCCAGCCCAGCACCTTCAAAAAATCACGCCGATCAAAATCGCTGTTCATCATAACAACCTCTCTAAACTATTTATGGCATACCGAACAGTCGTTCGGGCCCTGAGCTTTAATGATGCCCGACGCATCGATAATAGGCTTGCGCATGCTGTACCAATATGCCTGGTCGCCAATTGGCGTTCCGCCCTCGGCGGTGACCGGATGCTTTACTTCGTGGCAGGTAACGCAGAAACCCATGGAAAGCAACTTCTGGCGGCGCGCCACCGTCATCGTTTTCACATCGCCGTGACAATATCCGCAGACCTCCTGGACCGGACGGTTCAATTGGAAGATGAAACGCTGGATATGGCGCTCGTGGCTGAAACGCACGAAGTCCGGAAGATCATGCACCTTCTTCCAGGGAATGGCTTTCTTGGCATCCCAGTATTCGAACAATTTCTTGATGCGAGGCTTGTCGCGCACCGACTCGATGCTCTGATGACACCCTACGCACTTTTGCACGGGCGGGATACCCGCCACCAGACTGCGCCGCGCGTAGGTATGGCAATACATGCAATTGATCTCCATACCCCCCTTGTCGTGATCACCGGCATGGCGGAAGTGAGGGAACTCAATCGGTTGCTCCACAGCAGGCCCTGTATTATCCGGGCTTGACGCAAAGTATTTCGATTCCCACACAGCGAAAGAAGAACCCCCACTATCAGACTTTTCCTTTGCAGACTTGTCGATAGCAGAACCTTCAATGCCGGGATCCACGGGTTCGGATTGCTGTGCATCGGCCGCATAAACGCCAACGGCAGAAAACAGCCCCATCAGTAAAGCAGATAAACATAAGATACGGTGCATCGTTAGGGCTCCCCCGGCAAACAATAATCCCACCCCTGCCTTGGCCGGAGTGATTGAAATAGATAAATCGGATTGATGCGTTGTGTCGCGATAGTTATTATTATCTGCCATCTATTTCCCCTCTCTGACGAGTGGGGCGCGATTACGCGGGCGAATAATGTCCAGTCTTAAAAATAAAGTCAATACCAAATTTTGCAAAAAATCCCCTGCATATAAAAAAAGTTATACGCCGCACAGAATTACAGTAAACACTTATATATATTTTTAATACAAACCCGTTTATAGGCATTGTTAATATTTGTGCCTCTTTTAGGATGTAACGCCATGAATGAAGAACAGGCAATACTGGATTTTTTTTCCCGAGCAGAAAATTTGTCATTAGGTCTCGCCGTTGCAGAACAGATGGATGAGATTCGTGGGCAGATGAACAACCGTCTATGGCGGGAACTGCTGGCGCGTATCAAAGTGCTGATCAACCAGCATGAGCTAGCGTGGCAGGCCGAGTCCACCGAAGACAAGAACGCGCCCGATAGCCTGGTCGGACTGCACTGCATTGCCAACCCGGAGCAACCGCTTTACTTGCGACCGATGCTGGAGCAGCAATATCTTGGCGGAACATGGCGAATTTATTTCGGCCTGATGTGGAGTACTTCACCCACGCCGGACCAACTGGAATTGCCTGCAGTGACCAGCTTGAAAGCCGCGCTTCAAAAAGCAGGCTTCAAGAGCAACGAGAATTTTCTTGCCTGGCAGTGGACATCATTTCATCCGCGCCGCAAGGATTTTTTGCTGGGCTATGCACAGCAGCCAGAAAAGCTGCTGGATGATATCGAAACAATTTTCAAAACGCTGCTGACCGATCACCGCGCCGCAATCGAGCTAGCCAATGCTGCACTCAACAGCCTCGCCCCCAGCCTGGTCGTTTCTTTAAAACAGTTGCGCGACGAACTTATCGATTGACCGAATTTTTATCGCGAAGACATAAACCGGGACAATCAAACCGGATTATCCTGGTCGAAAAAGCGATGCTCCAGGCCGAATTGATCTGCCAAGTGTTCACCCAGCGCCTGTATGCCGAAACGCTCGGTGGCATGGTGGCCGGCAGCAATGAAAGCCACTCCGGTTTCGTTGGCAAGATGAAAGCTCTGCTCGGAAATTTCCCCGGTGATATAGGCATCCACACCCTGCGCGATAGCCGCTTCGAAATAACCCTGTGCACCACCGCTACACCATGCCACCTTGCGTATGTTCTTGCTGCCGTCCCCGATGACTTGTGGCGCGCGCTGCAAAACCTGCCCGGCCTGCCGGGTGAATTGTTCCAGCGTACGGGGCTGCGCCAATGAACCCAGCCAGACGAGGTTTTGCTCGCCGAACCTGCCTTGCTCAACCAAGCCGAGCAACTTGCCAAGTTGCGCATTATTTCCCAGCTCGGGATGGGCATCGAGCGGCAGGTGATATGCCAACAGGCTTACGTCATTGCGCAGCAACTGCACTATGCGGCTTTTCTTGACGCCCGTGATAGCAGCGTCTTCATTGCGCCAGAAATATCCGTGGTGCACCAGAATCGCATCCGCCCCCCAGGCGACCGCGGCATCCAGCACATTCTGCGAGGCCGTCACACCGGTTGCGATACGCAGCACTTGCGCGCGGCCTTCCACTTGCAAGCCGTTCGGGCAATAATCCTTGAACAGGGCGGTTTGCAACAAGCTTGAGTTATAATCGCGCAATTCGTTGAGCAGCAAAATATTTCCCTTGTCAATTGTTAATTGAATTAACCAAGTTCATCTTACCATGCGTAAATATTGGCTTCTATTCTCCCAAACCGTCACCATCGCGCTGGCGCTGCTGTTCATCATCCACACCCTGAAGCCTGAGTTGCTGCCGAACGCCGCACGCAGCGGGGTAGTCACGCTGTACCAAAACACACCGCCAACCAATGACGACACATCGCCCAAAATGGGCATGAGTGCCGCCGCACAAAAAGCCATGCCTGCGGTTGTAAATATTTATACCAGCACGGTCATCAAGAACCCGGTCAACCCCTTGCTGGATGATCCGCGCTTCAAGTTTTTCTTTGGCGACCAGTTCGATACCGAACCGCAAAGCAGCTCCAGCCTTGGCTCCGGCGTGATAGTCAGTCCCGACGGCTATATACTTACAAACCAGCACGTGGTGGAGGCAGCCGACCAGATCGAAGTCGCGTTGTCTGATGGTCGCAAGGCCAAAGCGCATGTGGTCGGCTCCGACCCGGAAACCGATCTGGCGGTGATCAAAATCGATTTGCCAGGCGCCCTTCCCGCAATCACTTTCGGCCATCCGGAAAAAGCCAGGGTCGGCGACATGGTGCTCGCGATCGGCAATCCGTTCGGCGTCGGGGAATCGGCCACCATGGGCATCATCAGCGCGCTCAAGCGCGACCATTTGGGGATCAACACTTTTGAGAACTTCATCCAGACCGACGCCGCGATTAACCCCGGCAACTCCGGCGGAGCACTGGTAGACGAGAATGGCAGCCTGATCGGGATTAACAGTGCGATCTACTCGCCGAGTGGCGGCTCGCTGGGTATCGGTTTCGCCATTTCTGCCAATACCGCGAAAAAGACCATGGAACAAATCATCCTCCACGGTTCAGTGACGCGCGGGTGGATAGGCGCAGGCGTGCAGGAACTCACCCCGGAGCTGGCGGAGTCCTTCAAACTCGGGGAGACCAAAGGTGTGCTGGTTACCGACGTGATTCGGCATAGCCCGGCAGATCAGGCAGGGGTCAAGACCGGAGATATACTGGTTTCGATAGACAACAATGCCATCGACAGCTGGAATGCCATGCTGGAAACAGTTGCCAACCTCCCACCCGGGAATACTGTTCAGCTCAGGCTGATACGCAACGGGGCGGCTATCAGTTTGCAGGTAAAAGTAGGCAAGCGCCCCAAACCGGTTGAGCAGTAGCCAACACAAAAAACAACCAGCCGGCCCGGGTTAGGCTGATTTGCACATCTTCACCCGGCCAGCAATCAGGTGATGCCGAACTGCGCATTCGCGTTAAAGGGGAAGGGATTAGCCTGCCCCGGTACTTTCCCCTGCGGTTTTTCCAGCCGGCTTCACCCAGCTCCCCACCACTATCCCGGCCTCAAAAAGCAGCCACAACGGCACCGCCAACATCAGCTGCGACACAACGTCCGGCGGGGTGAATATCGCACCGATTATGAATGCGCAGACCACGGCATAGGGGCGCGCTTCGCGCAATTTTTCGACGGTAACAAAACCCATGCGTACCAGCAAAACCACTGCCACCGGGACCTGAAAAGTAACGCCGAAGGCCATGAACATCGTGAGCACAAAACTGAAGTATTTGTCGATATCGGTCATCACTGCCACACCTTGCGGCGCACTGGCAGTGATAAAACCGAAGACCACCGGGAACACCACAAAATAGGCAAACGACATCCCGCAGAAAAACAATATCGTGCTGGACATGATCAGCGGCCATACCAGTCGTTTTTCGTGCGCATACAGGCCGGGTGCAACAAATCGCCATATCTGATACAGGACATAAGGCAATGCGATCAGAAAAGCCGCCATCAACGCCACCTTGAGCGGCACGAAGAATGGAGTAGTGACATCGGTGGCAATCATCTGCCCGCCCCTGGGAAGCCTGGCCAGCAACGGATGCGCCAACAGGGTGTAGAGATCGGATGCCCAGGGAAACAGGCAGACAAACACCAGCAATACCGCCACAACGGAATGCAGCAAACGGGTGCGCAGTTCAACCAGATGCGCGATGAAACTTTCGCCGGTACTCATTCAGATTTGTCGGCTGGCGGAACTGGCGATGAAGGTACAGCGGGCAGCGACGGCGGTTGGCTCGCTTGTTCGGGCATAGGGTTTTCTGGTGAAGAAAGTTTTGCCACCGCCTCGTTGATCTGCTGCACCTGCTGATCCGCCGTTTGCTTGACTTGCCTGACCGACTGTTCCAGCGCGCCGGCTTCGGCTTGAATCTTCTGCTGCAGTTGGCGGTACTCTTCAATTGCCATGTCGCGCTCAATGTCGGCTTTCACGCCATTCACATAGCGTTGCGCACGCCCCCACAGATGTCCCATGGTGCGCGCCACTTTCGGCAGGCGTTCCGGCCCGATGACGATGAGCGCCACCACCATGATCACCATCAATTCGGAAAAACTGAAATCAAACATTTTTGCCTGCCTGCGTGAACAGGCTTATACGTTGGTTGTTTTTTTGTCTTTCACTTCGCCCTCGATGGTCTGGCCGTCTTCCTTGATCTGCCGGGGAGGTTCGTCATCAGAGCGCATGCCTTCCTTGAAACCCTTGACCGCGCCACCCAGGTCGCTACCCATATTGCGCAGTTTCTTGGTGCCGAAGATCAACACGACAACCAGCAGCACAATCAGCCAATGCCAAATACTCAATCCGCCCATCTTGCTCTCCTTGAATTAATCACGCCGCACCATGGGCGGGATGTTGCCACCGCCAATGATGTGGATATGCAAATGAAATATTTCCTGTCCGCCGCCTTTGCCGGTGTTGATCACGGTACGGAAACCATGGTCCAGTCCCTGTTCTTTCGCCAGTTTTGGCGCCAGCAACATAAGCTTGCCCAGCAGGGCCGCATGCGCATTCCCCGCTTCGGCCAGTGAATCCAGATGCAGCTTCGGCACCAGCATGAAATGCACCGGCGCGACAGGATTGATGTCGTGGAACGCCAACACTTCGTCGTCCTCGTACACCTTGCGGCTCGGAATTTCACCGCGCACGATCTTGCAAAACAAACAGTCGCTCATGTTCAGTCCTTGCTCCTGCCTTCTTTCTCGGCTATGCCGGACAGCCCCTCGCGCCTCGCCAGTTCATTCAGCACGTCCTCCGCAGTCGCGCCATGCTGGGCCAACAACACCATGCAATGAAACCATAAATCGGCGGTCTCGTGCACCAACTGGGATTTGTCGCCCGACTTGCCCGCAAGTATCACTTCCGTGGCTTCCTCGCCGATTTTTTTCAGGACGGCATCCTCGCCTTTGCTGAACAGCCTGGCGACATAAGAACTCTCAGGGGAAGCCTGCTTGCGCGCCTTTAGCGTCTCTGTCAATCGCCGCAATATATCCTGTTTCATCTCTGGAAACTCACTTTTTATAAACTTCGTCGGGAGATTTCAGCACCGCATCCACCTCCACCCACTGGCCCTGTTCCAAACGGCTGTAAAAACAGCTCGCGCGCCCGGTGTGACAGGCAATGCCGCCCTGTTGTTCAATCAGCAGCAGAATCGCATCACCATCGCAATCGAGACGGATCTCCTTCACTTTTTGAAAGTGCCCGGACTCTTCGCCCTTGTGCCAAAGCTTCTTGCGCGAACGGGACCAATATACAGCCTCGCCCTTTTGCTGGGTAAGTTTTAGAGCATCGCGATCCATCCACGCCACCATCAATACCAGCCCGGTTGCCGCATCTTGGGCAACGGCCGTCACCAGACCGTCAACCGACCAATTCACTTTGTTTAACCATGCTTCGTTCATAAGCGCGCCTCCGGCATAGCGAATGGGTCGCTGCCAAGCAGCGGGGCGCCCATCGCTTTCGCGCACCGTGTCATAACCGCACCTCGATCCCCTGTGATGCCATGAACTGTTTGGCCTGCTGCACGGTATATTCACCGAAGTGGAAAATACTCGCGGCCAGCACCGCATCCGCGCCGCCCTTTTTTACGCCGTCCACCAGGTGTTGCAAATTGCCCACACCACCGCTGGCGATCACCGGAATCTCAAGCGCATCGGTAATCGTGCGGGTCAACGGCAGGTCAAAACCGGTCTTTTGCCCGTCCCTGTCCATGCTGGTCAACAGGATTTCACCCGCCCCCAAGTCCTGCATTTTTTTCGCCCATGCCACCGCATCCAGCCCCGTGGCATTGCGTCCGCCGTGGGTGAATACTTCCCAGTGCCCGGGTGTAACCTGCTTGGCGTCGATTGCCACCACGATACACTGCGAACCGTAACGCCCGGCGGCATCCGCCACCAGTTGCGGATTCAACACCGCCGACGTATTGATACTGACCTTGTCCGCTCCCGCATTCAACAAATTGCGCACGTCGCCCACTTCACGCACGCCTCCGCCCACAGTCAGCGGGATGAACACCTGCGAGGCGACTTGCTCGATAATGCGAAAAATAATCCCCCTGTCGTCCGAGCTTGCCGTGATATCGAGAAAGGTGAGCTCATCCGCCCCCTGCTCGTCATAACGGCGAGCTATCTCTACCGGGTCGCCCGCATCGCGCAATTCGACGAAACTCACGCCTTTGACGACTCTGCCAGCGGTCACGTCGAGACAGGGAATGATGCGCTTGGCAAGCATGAATCAGTGCGCCGCTCCGGGCAACTCATCTGCCCCGGTCAAATCATCAGCCAATTTTTGCGCGGCCTTGAAATCCAGACTTCCTTCGTAGATCGCGCGGCCGGTGATCGCGCCGGTGATGCCTTCGGACTGCACCGCACACAGGGCACGCACATCATCCAGATTGGTGATGCCGCCGCTGGCAATCACCGGGACATGCAACGGCCGGGCCAATTCAACAGTCGCGGGAATGTTCACACCGGACAGCATGCCGTCGCGCCCGATGTCGGTGTAAATAACCGCTTCAACGCCATAGCCCTCAAAACGGCGCGCCAAATCAGCAACATCGTGTCCTGTCAGTTTGGACCAACCATCCACGGCCACTTTCCCTCCCTTGGCATCCAGTCCCACCATGATGTGCCCGGGGAAAGCGTCGCAGGCCTCGTGCAGGAAACCCGGCACTTTTACAGCAGCGGTGCCAATAATGATGTAAGTCACACCGATATCAAGATAGCGCTCTATGGTCTCCAGATCGCGGATACCGCCCCCGAGCTGCACCGGGATATCGGTTCCGATTGCGGCAATGATGCTGCGCACGGCGGCTTCATTCTTGGGTTTGCCTGCAAAGGCCCCGTTCAGGTCCACCAGATGCAGGCGGCGCGCGCCTTGGGCCAGCCAATGCCGCGCCATTTCGGCGGGGTTTTCGGAAAACACCGTGGCATCTTCCATCACGCCTTGCTTAAGGCGCACACAATGACCGTCTTTCAAATCAATCGCAGGAATTATCAGCATGGCAGTACGTAAATAGTTAAGGGTTCCATTGCACAAAATTTTGCAGCAGCTTCAGCCCTGCTGTAGAGCTTTTTTCCGGATGAAATTGCACCGCAAACAGATTATGTTTCGCCACGGCGCACACGAATGATTGGGAATATTGACTTGTCGCCTGCACCAATGACGCATCCTGCGGCTGCACATAGTAGCTATGGACAAAATAGAAACGCGCATCCTGCTCTATGCCATCCCACAGCGGATGCTGCCCGTGATGCACCTGATTCCATCCCATGTGCGGCACCTTGAGCTTGTTGCCCTGGGCATCGCGCATATTACCGGCAAAGCGCGCGACCTTCCCCGGCAAAATCCCCAATCCCGCGACACCCCCTTCGGCACTGTGCTCGAAAAGCATTTGCAGACCGATACAGATGCCAAGAAAAGGCTTGCTTCGGGCAGCCAGCAGCACGGCATCGCGCAAACCGCGCGTATCCAGCTCGCGCATACAGTCCGGCATCGCGCCCTGGCCGGGAAATACCACACGCCTGGCTTCGGATATCGTGACGGCATCATCCGAGACGACAATCTCAGCAGCGGGCGCCACCTTGCGCAAGGCCTGTTCGACCGAACGCAAGTTGCCCATACCGTAATCGACTACTGCGACATCAACCATTTGAATTTACAGTGTGCCCTTGGTGGAAG
>LSLI01000041.1 GCA_001577345.1 Candidatus Gallionella acididurans | reverse complement strand
GCGGTGACCGAAGATGAACGGCGCCATCTTGGGATTCCAGAAACGGGTCTGGTGTCCGAAATGCACACCAGCCTCCAGCATTTGACGCATAGTTACAGCCATGATTACTCCAATTCGTAAGGGTTATAAACTGCCGCTCGCTAGCCTGACCCACATGAACTCCTGTGAGCACCCCAACTTGTGCGGGCGGGAAATTTGCTCCGGACTATCCCGAAGCGGCGCGCATTCTATCACCAATACGCCATTGTGCTCAACCTGATTTGGCGTGTAATCGCCTGTTTACTCAAGAATTGACGCATGCCGGGAAAGCAGCACCGAGTATGCGAAACCGCAGCTTCGGCTGTATCCGCACCGCACCCGGCAGTGAGCACAACGATTGCCAGGCAATTGGTTATGCGTACTCCATATCATTCGCGCAATATCGCCAGCGCAGGCAGCTTGGTCAGCCGTCGCGTGCCCAGCCACCCCGCCAGCATCACCACAGCCATGCCGCCCAGCCCGCCGCTCAGCCAGATGGCGATGCCGGTCCGGTACGGGATATCCAGTACAAAACGCGCCAGCGTCCAGCCCAGCAGCACCGCGCCCGCCGCCGCAAACAGGCCGCTCAACACTCCCAGCACCGCAAATTCGCCCAGGTGCAACCGCCTCAGATAGCGGCTGTCGGCCCCCAGCGTGCGCAGAATCGCGGCTTCATGGACACGCTCATCCTGAGTTGCCAGCAGTGCCGCGTACAGCACAGCCACCCCGCTCAATAGCGTGAACGTGAACACTGCGCTCATGGTTTGCGAGATCTGGTCCATGATGTGGCGCACCTGCTCTATCATTGCCTCGACATCGATCAGCAGCAGGTTGGGAAAGCGCCTGATCAGCGCATTTGCGGCCTGCGCATGCTCAGTCGGCAGATGGAAACTGGTGATGTAACTGGCCGGAAAACCCTCCAACATGCCAGGCGCGGCAACCACGAAAAAATTCACCTGCATCGAATCCCATTCAACTTTGCGCAGGTTCACCACCTGCGCGCTGAACCGGCTGCCCGCCACGTCGTAGGTCAGCGTGTCGCCCATGTGTATGCCCAGCGTTTTGGCGATGCCCTCTTCGACCGACAGCACCGATTTGTCACCCCGAGCAAACCAATTGCCCTGAACCAGCTCATTTCCTTCGGGCAAATGGTCCAGCCAGGACAGATTGGTCTCCCGTTCCGCCAGCGCGCGTGCGCGCGGGTCTGGGTAATCGTCGCCGCTGACCGGTTGGTGATTGATCTCGACCAGACGCCCGCGCACCATCGGGAACAATTCCGGCGGGGATAATTTGTGCCTTGCGAAAAATTCCAGCACCGCCGCGCGCTGGCCGGGCTGGATGTTGACAATGAAACGGTTGGGCGCATCCGGCGGCAGGCGCGAACGCCAGCTGTCCATCAGGTCGGCGCGCACAAAAGTCAACAGCAGCAAGGCCATGCCGCCGAGGCTGAGCGCGACAATCAGCACCGCGTTGCTGCGGGCATGCCGCGCCAGATTGGAGAACACATGACTGCCAAATCGGCCCAACGCGCGCACCATCAGCCACGCCAGCATACCAAACAGCAGCAGGCCCGCCAGCAGCCCTCCCAGCACCGTCAGTCCCAGCTTGAGCGAGCCAGCCTGCCACAAGAATAATCCGCACAACACCGCCCCGCCGGAGACATACAACAACCATGCGCCCGCTTCAGGAGCGCCAAGTTCGCGGCGGATCACGCGCAATGGCGAGACGCTTTTCAGCTGCCACAGCGGCAGGAAGGCGAAACCCAGCAACAGCGCGATGCCGCTTGCGGCTGCCTGCCACATCGGTGTCCAGCCCGGCGGGGGCAAACCGGCTTCGCGCATCGAGGCGATAGACTCCACCAGCGCGGCCTGCGCGATATAGCCGAGCAACTCTCCCAGCAGCACCGCACACGCGCCGAGCAGCAGGAACTGGTACAGGAAGATGCGCAGCACCTGGGACTGGCCAGCGCCCAGGCAGCGCATCATCGCGCAGCTGTCCAGGTGGCGCGAGATGAAATGCCGCGATGCCAGCGCCAGCGCGACACCCGCCAGGACCACCGCGGTGAGCGCGGCCAGACCGAGAAAATGCTCGGCGCGGTCCAGCGCGCTGCGTATCTCGGGACGCGCGTCGCCCACGTCCTCGAGCTTCTGACCAACGGTCAGCCGGTTCTGCAACCACATTCGCAGATCGGCGACCTGTTTCGCATCACCCGCCACCATCAGGCGGTAACCGATACGGCTGCCTTCCTGTATCAATCCGCTGCCGGGCAAATCCCTCGCATTCACGATCACGCGCGGCGCGAAACTGGCAAAGCCGACCGACTGGTCCACGAAACGCACCACCCGCGCCGCGACCCGCAAATGCAGCATCCCGATGCCCACCTCGTCGCCCAGTTGCAAACCCAGCCGCTGCATCAGGCGCTCATCCGCCCACAACGTGCCGCGCGCGGGGATGCTGCTGTTTTGATTCCGGATCACATGCTGCGCGCCATCATCGATGATGATCTTGCCGCGCAACGGATACCCTTGCTCCACCGACATGATGTCTGCCAGCAGATTCTCATTTTTGCCCGCCACCATGCTGGGAAATGCATCCGACCCGATCACGCGCAGTCCGCGCTGTTGCGCCGCCTCACGGTAAGCCTGCGGCAAGGGCCGCGTCGAGGAAATGCGCAGGTCCGCGCCAATCAGACTGGTCGCTTCCCGCTGCAACGTCAGACGCACCCGATCCGCAAACAAGCCGACGGTGGCGACGCTGGCCACCGCCAGCACCAGCGAAATCAGCAGCACGCGCCATTCGCCGGCACGCAAGTCACGGCGCAGCAGATTGAGGGAGAGGCGGAATAAATTCACTGCATTACCCGCCCCGCCGCCAGGTGCAACTGCCTGTTGCAGCGCCTCGCCAGCACCTCGTCGTGAGTGACGAGTATCAGCGTGGTGCCCTGCGCGCGGTTCAGTTCCAGCATCAGTTCTATGATCTGGCTGCCGGTGGCGGGGTCGAGGTTGCCGGTCGGCTCATCCGCAAACAAAATCTTCGGCTGGGCGACGAAGGCGCGCGCGATCGCGACGCGCTGCTGTTCGCCGCCGGAAAGGTGCTTGGGCATGTGATGGGCACGCTGCGTCAATCCCACGCGCTGCAGCGCTGCGGCGGCTCGTGCACTTGCATCTGGTGCGGCGTGCAGCTCCAGCGGCAGCATCACGTTTTCCAGCGCGGTCAACGCGGGCAGCAACTGAAAGGACTGGAACACGAAGCCTGCCAGTCTTCCGCGCAATCGCGCGCGACCATCCTCGTCGAACGAGAAAATATCCTCGCCATCCAGGTAAACCGTACCGCTGCTGGGCGAGTCCAGCCCGGCCAGCAAACCCAGCAGCGTGGACTTGCCGGAGCCGGATGCACCCAGGATCGCCAGACTGTCGCCGGTCTCGACCGTGAAACTTGCCTCGTGCAGGATGATCAATGGCTGGTCACCACTTAACACTTGCTTACTGAGATCAACTGCCTGCACAATCGCCGCCATGAAAAACCTGTCCTTTAAATTTGTCCTGTTGGTCGCCGCGCTTTGCCTTTCGCCTGTAGCGCATGCCGCAAAAAACATACTGGTATTCGGCGACAGTCTATCAGCCGGATATGGCCTCGCCATAGAAAAAAGTTGGGTCTATTTGATGCAACAGGAATTGCAGCACACGCAACCCGGATTCAGGGTCGTCAACGCCAGCATCAGCGGCGAGACCACCACCGGCGGGTTGCAGCGCATAGACCAGGCATTGAAGCAGCACCGCCCGGCTATCGTGATCGTGGAACTCGGCGCGAACGACGGCTTGCGCGGCGCGCCGATCAGGGACATCGAGGCCAACCTGGGCTACATCATAGGAAAATCGAAGCATTCCGGCGCCAAGGTACTGCTGGTCGGCATGAGGCTGCCGCCGAATTACGGGGAACCTTATGTCACCGAATTCGCAAACCTTTTTCCGCGCCTCGCGATCAGGCATCAAGTCCTGCTGTTGCCTTTCCTGCTGGAAGGCGTTGCCGCGAATCAGTTCCAGGCCGACAACCTGCATCCCGCTGCCGAGGCCCAGCAACACATCATGCGCGACGTGATGCAGAAACTGAAACCGTTGCTCCGCTGACATCATGCCGAATCGTCTTGCACAGGAAACCAGCCCCTATCTGCAACAGCATGCGGACAATCCGGTGGACTGGCATGCATGGAACCCGGACTCGCTGCGGCTTGCCCGCGAACAGGACAGGCCCATCCTGCTCTCGATCGGCTATTCCGCCTGCCACTGGTGCCATGTGATGGCGCACGAATCATTCGAGGACGCGGAAGTCGCCGCGGTGATGAACAAGCATTTCATCAACATCAAGGTGGATCGCGAAGAGCGCCCCGACCTCGACCAGATCTACCAGGCCGCGCACCACATGCTGACGCAGCGCAACGGCGGCTGGCCGCTGACGATGTTCCTCAGCCCGGACGGCACGCCATTTTTTGGCGGCACCTATTTTCCCAAGCAGGCGCGCTACAACCTGCCCACCTTTCCCGACCTGCTGAAACGGGTGGCGCAGGTGTATGCGGAGAACCGCGCGGAACTGGCCGAACAGGGCCGGCATTTGATCGATGCACTTGCCGAGACCGTGCCCCGCTTGAACCCCGCAGAGATATCGCTGAATGACGCGCCGCTGGCATCGGCGGTAAAGCAAAACGTCGGATACTTCGACAGTGTGCATGGCGGCCTGGGCGGCGCGCCAAAATTCCTGCATCCCGCGGAACTCGATCTGCTGCTGCGCCGCAGCCATACAACCGGCGACAAACAGGCGCTGCATGCCGTTCTTTTCACGCTGCAACAGATGGCGCACGGCGGGCTCCATGACCAGCTCGGCGGCGGCTTCTGCCGCTACAGCGTCGACGAACGCTGGGATATCCCGCACTTCGAAAAAATGCTGTATGACAACGGCCTGTTGCTGGCCCTGTATTGCGACGCGTGGCAGAGCAGCGGCAACCCTTTGTTTGCGCACGCCGTCGATCAGACCGCCGCCTGGGTGCTGCGCGAAATGCAGTCCCCCGAGGGGGGTTACTACTCATCGCTGGATGCCGACTCGGAACACGAGGAAGGGAAATTCTATGTGTGGCAGCGCGACGAGATACGCGCGCTGCTGAGTGCCGGGGAATACGCAGTCGTCCAGCCCTACTACGGCCTGGAAAGCGCGCCGAACTTCGAGCATCACGCCTGGAATCTGCGCGTCAGCGCAACGCTGGAGGAAACCGCCGAACACCTGGACATCTCTGCGGAGCAGGCATCGGCATTTCTGGACAGCGCCCGGAAGAAATTATTCGCTGCACGCGAGCAGCGCATCCGCCCGGGGCGCGACGAGAAGATTCTCGCCTCATGGAACGGCCTGATGATCGCCGGCATGGCGCATGCCGCGCGGGTGTTCGACAGACCGGACTTGCTGCATTCGGCGCAACGGGCGATGGATTTCGTGCGCCGGACTTTGTGGCGCGATGGCAGATTGCTTGCGACGTACAAGGATGGCAAGGCCCACCTGAATGCCTATCTGGACGATCATGCGTTCCTGCTGAACGCCCTGCTGGAATTGCTGCAGGCCGGATACCGCAGCACCGACCTTGCTTTTGCGGTGCAACTGGCCGATGACTTGCTGGCGCGCTTCGAGGACAGTCAGGACGGCGGATTCTTCTTTACCAGCCACGACCACGAAGTGTTGATACAGCGCAACAAGATCGGATCGGACAACGCCACACCGGCAGGCAACGGCATCGCCGCACAGGCATTGCTGCGCCTCGCCCTGGTCACCGGAGAAACAAAATACGCGGAAGCAGCTGAACGCTGCCTGAAGCTGTTCTTCCCTGAGCTGCAACAGGCAGCCGGTTATCACAGCAGCCTGTGCACGGCACTTGCGGAATATTTGCAGCCGTCTGCCGTGCTGGTGTTGCGCGCATCAAGCCAGGACAGAACCGTCTGGCTGAACGCGCTGCGTTTGCGCTACCTGCCGGGTGTGTTGACGATAGCCCCGGTTGATGATGCAACCGACCTTCCCGCCGCGATAGCCAAACCGGTTGGCGACCGAACCACCGCCTGGCTATGTCACGGCACGCAATGCCTGCCGCCTATCACCGGCCTGGGCGAGTTGCTTGCGCAGCTGGCCTAGCCCGTCATCACGGCCGGGCCGGTGAATTCAACGCAGCGACACCCCGCCCTGTGCAGAAAATCCCAGCGCGCTCATCGCAGCCACGCCGAAGCGTTTAGCCAGCCGGTCGGCAAAATTTTCCTTCACTGTGTAGTCCACGATATCCTCGGCCTTGATGACATCGCGTGCCACCGAGTCCACAGTGCCGTAGCCATCCGCCAATCCGATCTCCACGCCGCGCTGGCCATTCCATACCAATCCGCTGAACGTATCCGGCGTTTCCTTGAGGCGTTTGCCGCGGCCCGCCCTGACCACCTTGATAAACTGCTGGTGTATTTCCTCAACCATCTGCTTGGCATAAGCCTGCTGTGCCGGATTGAGCGGGGAATACGGGTCTAGGAAACCCTTGTTGGCGCCCGCCGTTATCAATCGACGTTCGATGCCCACCTTCGCCATGGCGCCGGTGAAACCGAAGCCGTCCATCAGCACGCCGATGGAACCGATCAGGCTCGCCTTGTCGACAAATATCTTGTCGGCAGCCACGGCCACGTAATAACCGCCGGACGCGCATATATCGTCCACCACCACATACAGCGGGATCTGCGGGTACTGCGCGCGCAGGCGGAGGATCTCGTCATTGATCTGCCCGGCCTGGACCGGACTGCCGCCGGGACTGTTGATGCGCAGGATCACTCCCTTGGTGTCCTTGTCCTTGAACGCATCCTGCAGGCTGGGGATGATGTTGTCCGCGCTGGCCAGGCTGTCCGATGCGATCACGCCCTGCATATCCACCAGCGCGGTGTGTTTTCCCGAACTCAGCGTGACATCATTTTTTCCTATCCAGCCCATGAAGATGAACAGGATAGTGAACATGAATCCCAGCGTCAGCACTTTGAAGAAAATGCTCCAGTGCCGCGCGCGGCGTTGTTCCTGTAGCGCCGACATCGCCAGTTTTTCCAGCACGCCGCGTTCCCAGTTGTTTTGGTCAGACATCACAATTCCTTTGTAAAATTCGTCAAGCGTTAACCCTGAACCACGAACGCAATTCAGCAAAATCACCCACCAGCGCAAGCGGATTCAATTCCTGCAATTGTTCCGGCGGATGCGCACCGTGCCCCATAGCCACCACGTCCACCTTGGCATTCTGCGCCATTTGCACATCGTGGGTGGTATCACCCACCATCAGAGTGCGCCCGGCACTGACAGCCAATTCATCCATCAGTTCAAACAGCATGGCGGGATTGGGTTTCGAGAAAGTTCGGTCCGCCGTGCGCGTGGCATGAAAATATCCCTTCAGCCCGGTTGCTTCCAGAGCCCGGTCCAGCCCGTTGCTGCTTTTGCCGGTTGCCACACCCAATTGATAACCCGCCTCGTGCAGTTCCATTATCGTTTCCCGCGCGCCATCGAACAGCGGAATCGCCTCATCCTGCGCCAGAAAATGATGGCGATAGCGCTCGACCAGAGCCGGGCGCATCGCATCAGTCAGCTCCGGCACCGCATAATGCAACGCCTGGTCCAGTCCGAGGCCGATCACATGGCGAGCTGTTTCATCATCGGGAACATTCAAACCCAGATCGCGGCACGCGGCCTGTATAGAACCCGCAATCACCGCGGTAGAATCCATCACCGTGCCGTCCCAGTCGAACACGATCAAATCGTAGTGCTTGCCCATCATATCCCTGCCAAAAATAAGGCGCGGATATTACCACTTTCGAGCCAGCCTCCCAAGCTGTGCCACAATACGCACATGAAAACGACTCCACACACAAACTCAAACGGAGTTTCAGTGCAGGCTAACGAGGCAAAGCCGCGTTATGCCGGAACTAAAAAACATTCACAAATTCATTGGCTGCTGTATTGCCGCCCCGGTTTCGAGCAGGATTGCGCGCAGGAAGCTCTGCGCCAGGCGAAGCAACAAAAACCCATCATAGATACGGAACAGCCCGCGATCATCGTTGACAGCGGCTATGTCGTCGTCGCGCTTAACGAACAAAAGCTGTCATGGCACGAACTGATCTTCACCCGCCAGCTGATCCGCCTGCATCACAGCATCACTGCGTTGCCGGAGCGCGACCGTCTGACGCCGATCCTGGATGCGGTCGCCGCATTGCCCGGCACATTCGGCACGCTGTGGCTGGAAGCGCCGGACACCAACGACGGCAAGCTGCTGGCTACTTTTACGCGCCGCTTCCAGCCGCTGCTGGAGACTGCGCTGCGCGAACAGGGACGCTTGCAGGACGATCCCCACGCCACCCGTTTGCATGTTTTCTTCCCGGACAAGAATTCAGTCCTGATCGGCACTAGCGACCCGCGCAACAGCGCCGAGGCGATCATGGGTATCGTCCGCCAAACCATGCCTGACGAGGCACCGAGCCGCTCCACGATGAAACTCGCCGAGGCGATAGCAGTATTCATGGATCGCAGCGAGCAGACACGCTTGTTGAGACCGGGCATGCAGGCAGTGGACCTGGGCGCGGCGCCCGGCGGCTGGACCTGGCAACTGGTCAAGCGCAACATCCGCGTGACCGCGGTGGACAACGGCACCATGAAGGGTGTGCTGGCCAATCATCCGCTGGTGCAACATCTCAAGCAGGATGGCTTCAAATATGCGCCGCGCAAGGCGGTGGACTGGCTGGTATGCGACATGGTGGACAAACCATCCAAGGTTGCAACACTGATCGGCTCCTGGTTCGCGGCAGGCTGGTGCAAACACGCCATATTCAATTTGAAATTGCCGATGAAGCAGCGTGTCGCCGCACTCGACAGCGCACTGGGCGGCATCCGCAAACAACTGGATGACGAAGGCATCAATTACAGGATGATGGCGAAACAGCTATATCATGACCGCGAGGAAGTCACGGTGTTTTTGACAAAGACCAAGGGGTAGCAGCGCAACTTCCCTGATTTAAACGACAAGGATTTTGAATACCCGGTAATTCAAACGCCAGACCTGACCGCCATCCTGATTTTTTATTTTTTCTTTGCTGCGCGATCCTGTGCAGGAAAGCCGGTGATGCCCCGCAAATATTTCTCACCCAGCAGCTTGCTCTCTGCGTGCAGGAATTCGAGAAAGGCTTGCGCGACTACCGATAATTGTTTGTCTCTGGGGTAGGCCAAGTACCATTGGCGACGAATCGGAAAGCCGTCGACATCAAGTATGATCAGGTCGTCGATGCTGCGCTCCAGTGCGAGGGTGTGTGCCGACAGCACGGCAATGCCCAGCCCGCCCGCTACCGCCTGCTTGATGGCCTCGTTGCTGCCCAGATCCATTCTGACCTTGAGTTTCAAACCATGCTCGCGGAAAAATTGCTCAGTGGCCAGACGGGTACCGGAGCCCGGTTCGCGCATCAGAAACTGCTCTTCCTCCAGACGCTGCGGCGGGATATGTTTCTTTGCCGCCAGCGGATGATTGCGCTCGGCCAGCACCACCAGCGGATTCTCCAGGAAAGACTCGAATTCCACATCCATGTGTTCAGGTGGCTGGCCGAGCACGTACAAGTCGTCCACGTTGTCGGCCATGCGCTGCAACACCCGCTCGCGGTTGGTCACCTTGAGCGATACATCGATGCCGGGATAACGCTGACAAAATAACCCGAGCAGGCGCGGTACAAAATATTTGGCGGTGGTGATGATAGTCAGGCGCAGCTTTCCCGCCTTCACTCCCTTCATGTCTGACACCAGCATCCCGAACCGATCCAGGCCATCGAAAATCTCACGGCAGACTTTGAGCAATTCTCGCCCGGTATCAGTCAGGTATATCTTTTTGCCGACCTGCTCCAGCAACGGCTGCCCAACGATGTCCGTCAACTGTTTGAGCTGAATCGAAACAGTAGGCTGTGTCGTGTACAGCTCTTCAGCCGCTCGTGTAAAGCTTAGATGGCGCGCTACAGCCTCGAACACCTGCAGCTGGCGCAAAGACGCATTCTTCATGATGATTTTTTACCAAAATATACCATTGACCGTAGTCTATCGTTATCATCCGAAAATACAATTATTATTTATGATTAACCTTCTCTATAGTGCCAACACGCTCAACTGAGCCACGGGCCTTTCCGGAGTGAAAGGCGAACTGTTTCAACTATGCAAGGAGTATTTCGATGGCAGTCAAATCATACAACGCAGGTGTTAAGGAATACAGGCAGACTTATTGGGAGCCTGAATACAAGGTTCAGGATACAGATATTCTGGCCTGTTTCAAAATTACACCCCAAGCAGGCGTGTCACGTGAAGAAATCGCAGCAGCAGTTGCAGCTGAATCTTCAACCGGCACGTGGACCACGGTGTGGACCGATCTGCTGACTGACCTGGATCACTACAAAGGCCGTGCCTACCGCATCGAAGACGTTCCCGGCGATGATACCTGTTTTTACGCATTCGTAGCATACCCGATCGACCTGTTCGAAGAAGGTTCGGTTGTTAACGTATTCACTTCCTTGGTGGGTAACGTGTTTGGTTTCAAGGCGCTGCGCGCATTGCGTCTGGAAGACGTGCGTTTCCCTATCGCCTACGTGAAAACCTGTGGTGGTCCACCACAGGGTATTCAGATGGAGCGTGACATTCTGAACAAGTATGGCCGTCCATTGCTGGGTTGCACGATCAAGCCCAAGCTGGGTCTGTCTGCAAAGAACTACGGTCGCGCTGTTTACGAATGTTTGCGCGGCGGTCTGGATCTGACAAAAGACGACGAAAACATCAACAGCCAACCATTTATGCGCTGGCGTGCCCGTTTTGACTTCGTGCAGGAAGCGACACTGAAGGCAGAACGTGAAACTGGCGAGCGTAAAGGTCACTACCTGAATGTTACTGCTCCAACACCGGAAGAAATGTACAAGCGTGCTGAATACGCAAAAGAAATCGGCGCTCCTATCATTATGCATGACTACCTGACTGGCGGTTTCTGCGCTAACACAGGTTTGGCTAACTGGTGTCGTGACAACGGTATGCTGTTGCACATCCACCGCGCGATGCACGGTGTTATCGACCGCAACCCGCACCACGGTATTCACTTCCGAGTCCTGGCAAAAGCGCTGCGCCTGTCCGGCGGCGACCACCTGCACTCCGGTACGGTTGTAGGTAAACTTGAAGGCGACCGCGCACCAACATTGGGTTTTGTTGACCTGATGCGTGACAGCTTCATCAAGGAAGACCGCGCTCGCGGTATCTTCTTTGACCAGGATTGGGGTTCAATGCCGGGCGTGTTCCCGGTTGCATCCGGTGGTATTCACGTTTGGCACATGCCAGCGCTGGTTAACATTTTCGGCGACGATGCCTGCCTGCAGTTTGGCGGCGGCACACTGGGTCACCCATGGGGTAACGCAGCGGGTGCAGCAGCCAACCGCGTGGCACTGGAAGCTTGCGTGGAAGCACGTAACTCAGGCCGTGAACTGGAAAAAGAAGGCAAGGACATTCTGACTAAGGCAGCAGCCAGCAGCCCGGAACTGAAAATCGCAATGGAAACCTGGAAAGAGATCAAGTTCGAATTCGACACAGTGGACAAGCTGGACGTAGCACACAAGTAAGCTTTGATTCGGGCGCCTCGAATACGCGCCTGATCTTAATTTAATTTATTTAAAGGAATATCGTCATGAGTGAAATGCAAGATTACAAGTCACGCGTCAGTGATCCAGCAAGCCGTAAATTCGAAACTTTTTCATATCTGCCACAGATGACTACCGAGCAGATCAGAAAGCAGATTGAATACATCGTCAAGAAAGGCTGGAATCCGGGTCTGGAGCACACAGAGCCTGAGCATCTGATGGACAACTATTGGTACATGTGGAAACTGCCAATGTTTGGTGAAACCAATGTTGATGTTGTATTAAAGGAAGCGGAGGCATGTCGCAAGGCTAACCCCAACAACCACATTCGCCTGCTTGCTTACGATAACTACAAGCAATCGCAAGGCACGAACATGGTAATTTTCCGCGGCAAGACAGTTTAACCGAGCACGGGTAATCCAAATAAATCCCCGTTGCCGCAAGGTTGCGGGGTTTTTTTCTGGGACAACCCAAGAAAAGGAAAGCGATATGAGCGACATAATCAAGCAATACAGAATCGAGAAAGAACCTTATTACCGTACGGTTGCTGATGAAGTGGATTTATACGAAGCTGCCTACTCGGTGCGTATGCCTATGATGCTGAAAGGCCCGACCGGTTGCGGAAAAACCCGCTTTGTTGAATATATGGCGTGGAAACTGAAAAGACCGTTGATCACCGTAGCGTGTAATGAGGACATGACTGCATCTGACTTGGTGGGTCGATTTTTGCTGGATGCTCAGGGAACACGCTGGCAGGATGGTCCACTGGCAATTGCCGCACGGGAAGGCGCAATTTGCTATCTCGATGAAGTCGTTGAAGCGCGCCAGGACACCACTGTAGTTATACATCCGCTGACCGATAACCGTCGCGTATTGCCACTGGAAAAAAAAGGCGAGCTGATTAATGCGCATCCGGATTTCCAATTGGTCATTTCATACAACCCCGGCTATCAGAGCCTGATGAAGGATTTGAAGCAATCAACCAAGCAGCGCTTTGGCGGGCTTGATTTCAACTATCCGGCACATGAGGTTGAAACCGAAATCGTAGCGCACGAGAGCAAGGTCAGTGCGGAGATTGCCAGCAAACTGGTGTCTATCGCCGAGCGCGCTCGCAATCTTAAAGGGCACGGCCTGGACGAGGGAATTTCCACGCGCATGCTGATTTACGCGGGTAATCTGATAGCCAAGGGCGTGGAAGCCAAGGCAGCCTGCCGTGTGGCATTGGTGAGGCCGATTACGGATGATCCCGATATGCGAGATGCACTGGATGCCGCCGTCACGACCTTCTTCTAATCACGGCTTAATGCTACGCACTATCATCCGGCCATCACCAGGAAAATAATCATGACGCTCTCATTAGAACACCATAGCGAGTTACTTGAGGAGTTAGGTTCGCATGCCAGTGAGATTTTACAGTCTTCGTGGTATGAGGCGGCGCGTGTCTTCTCTGCACAAGGCCTGGAAAACTACGTACAGGGCGCTCGTTCACTCAAAAGCCTGGGGCGTGGCAATGAGCTAGTCATAACATTTATTGAGAGCGCGCCCAGTATTGCCAAAGAAATTGGTGAGGATTCCGTGGTGGATTTGCTCGACACCGTGATGGCATTGGCCTCGAAAACAAGTGGCGCAGTGCTGCAGGCTATCATCGCCTCCGCACCCACCGCCGCAAAGCGTTTGGGAGATGCTTCCTTGTTCGGTGCTTATTTGCAGCTGGTCAACACCCTGCTCAATCAGGTGCCGCGCGGTTTGCGTCCGATGATGGAAAATCTGGAAACGCTGTTGGGGCAACTGACTCTGGGCGGCTTAAGGCGCTGGGCAACCTGGGGAGCACATGCACATAAAACCAACTTTGAAGAGCAGATCAGCTACTTCAGCCTGAAATCCAAAGAGTCGCTGGCCATGCTCCAGAAAGAGCGCAAAGGTACGCTGTTTATTGATGTACAGCGGCGTATCAATATGTATTTGCGCGCGCTGTGGGCGCGTGATTTTTTTATGCGCCCCACCAGCGGTGACTTTGAATCGCGCGAGGGTTACAAGCCTTTCATCGAAGACTACTTCCTGCATTTGCCGGATGCCTTTGATGATTATGAAGGAGTGCCGGGCCTGGAGTTGTACCGGGCCACGGCGGCCCATTGCGCGGCACATCTGGTTTATACCACGGTACCAATTTCTGCTGAAACGCTCAACCCCCTGCAGATGGCGGTTATCAGCGTGATTGAAGATGCGCGTGTAGAAACACTGTCGATACGTGCCTTTCCGGGACTGAAGAAAGTGTGGGCCAGGTTGCATAAGGTTCAAGCCGATCAGGCGAACACGGCGGGTGATTATTTAAACCGCTTGGCGCGCGCCTTGCTGGATAGTGATTTTAAGGATGACGATCCCTGGATTGCACAGGGTCGCGCTTTGTTCACCCAGGCCGCCGATCGCTTGACAGATAACACGATCTCCTGGGAAATTGGCGTGGCACTGGCGCATGGTTTGCTGGAAAAGCGCATCGGGTTTAATCCGAGAACTGATGTATTGACTGCGCCCTACCGCGACGACAACCGTTATTTCTGGGAATTTGAGGAATTCGATTTCAATAAATCACAATCGGCAGGTTTTGAGACGGTCAAGCAGGTGCGCAGGCATGTGTCGGTAACAGAGTTTGCCAATGAGATTGATTGCGAAACAGCAGGTGATGACGCCCAGGAAATCTGGATCATGTCGGAAGAATTTTTTCCATACGAAGACAATGGCGTCAGCTATAACGAGTCCGAAGGCAAAGAGCCCATGTCCGAACCCTTCCATTACTCGGAGTGGGATTATCAGATTCAGCTCGAACGCCCGGCCTGGGCTACGGTTATGGAGAAGCGCTCCAAAGCAGGTGATTTGCAGGTGATCGATCAGATTACTGCGGACAACAAGCAGATCGCATCACGCCTGAAGTTTTTGCTGGATGCGATGCAACCCCAAGGTGTACAGCGCATCCGCAAACTTGAAGATGGAGATGAAATCGACATCAATGCTGCGATCAGCAGCATGATCGACTTTCGCATGGGTATACAACCAGACCCGCGTATCATGATGCGTTCGGTGCGCAAGGTGCGCGATATTTCGGTGCTGGTGTTGCTGGACTTGTCCGAGTCGACCAACGAAAAAGTGTTGGGGCAAGACCAATCCGTGCTGGATCTGACTCGCCAGGCGTGTGTGTTACTGTCCGACGCGATCAACAAGATCGGCGATCCCTTCGCAATTCATGGATTCTGTTCCGATGGCCGGCACGACGTGGAATACTACCGATTTAAGGATTTCGAACAGCCATATAACGAGTTGCCGAAATCAAGGTTGGCCGGCATGACAGGTCAGTTGTCTACCCGCATGGGCGCAGCGATTCGCCATGCCACGCATTATCTGAATAACCAGCGAACCAGCAAGAAACTGCTGATGGTGATTACTGATGGTGAACCGGCGGACGTCGACGTGCGTGACCCGCAGTATCTCCGTTACGATGCGAAGAAATCTGTGGAAGATGCGGCCAGAAAAGGAATTTCAACATTCTGCATGACCCTTGATCCGCGTGCAGACCAGTATGTTTCAAGAATATTTGGCGCCAAAAATTATATGATTGTTGACCAGATTGCCCGTCTGCCTGAAAAGCTTCCGCTACTATATGCCGGGTTAACAAGATAATTGGTTGTGCGGAAGTTTTCAGTGGAGGCTAACTTGCTTAAGCAAGTTAAACCACGAAGTGGTGGCCGCAGCTAAAAGCTTCCGCTTTTGTACGCGGGGTTAACCAGATAAAAGGATACTCGGTTAAGGGCAACTTGTTCAATCAGGTTAAACAACTAAATGCGGGCCTGACTCCCTGGCTTCTTCTGTATGCTGGCAACACGATTAATTACTGAACTTTCAGTGCAAAACTTAAAGAGGCGATAAAAATGGCACTAGTATATTCAGGCCTGAAAAATGACGAGAACGGCGGCATGACTCATTTTGGGCAAATGGTGAAAGACGGCTGGGTATTTGGCCTGATACCAGACACCGAAGACTGCACTGGCTGGGACAGCGGACAAATGCAGAACCTTTACGACAAGATTTGCGCCGAGTGGGAGAAATATGCAAACCTGCCCAGCCTTTTGCCGGAAGAGCTGAAGAATCGCCATGCAAAGATTTACCAGGACGCGATTAAACATGCAAAAGCAAATGGATGGGACCCTGAGCTGGGGGATGATGATTAACCAGACTCTCCAGTACGCCCGAGTTTGATGATGCGTGCATCACTTGAGCGTGCACCCTTGGCGGACAACGCCTGAAGTGCCGGGAGAAATTCGGCATGCAGGCGTTGCATGGTCTCATTTGTATTTGGTTTGTAATAAACGGCATCGTAGGGAACCGGTTCGGTGAGTGCTTCGCGCCGCTGTGGATGAAAATCCTGCCATGCAATCTCTACACGGTTTTTGTGTTCACCGCTCAGGAAGATTATTTCTTCGTGATCAATGACCGCGAGGTATTGCATGGTGCGAATCGGCACGAACACCACCCCTTCCCTGCTGTGTTCCAGCAGCAAATGCGCGGTGTTATAGATTTTGGCGGGAAGTTGACGCGGCTCGCGCTGCAATTCGGTGTCGCGGTAGCAGGTGATTTCCATACGCACTCCTGATTGTGGATGAACTGAAATAATTATCCATGCTGCGCACTATCTTGATGAGGTGCGCAATAAAAACGAATCGGCAATACAACCTCTGGAGAATAAGGATGAAGAAACTAGTTGATAGCAAGAGAACAGTCAAGAAACCGGGCCCAAAGATATTGGTTGGCATCCTCACCGGCAGCCCCAACGACCTGCCCACCGTGGTCAAGGTACGAGATACCCTGACCGAGCTGGGCATTGCCAGTGAAATCGTCGTGGCCTCGGCCCATCGCACCCCGGACAAGGTGCTGGCCTATCTCGACCGAGCGCACAAGGAAGGTGTGCAGGTGCTGGTCGGCTGTGCCGGCGTAGCCGCCCATCTGGCTGGCGTCATCGCCGGCCACACCCGCCTGCCCGTGATCGGTCTGCCGCTCTCGGGTGGCGTCATGTCCGGATTGGATGCGCTGCTCTCCACGGTGCAAATGCCGCCGGGCGTGCCCGTTGCGACGGTTGCAGTGGATGGCGCCAAGAACGCCGCCATGCTGGCCGCCCGCATCCTTGCGTTGAAATTCCCTGAAATCAACGATGCATTGGACGCTGCGGCAAAAAGGGAGCGCGCACGGTACGACCAGACTGCTGAAGAAGCGCTTGCAAAACTGAAGGGTTAATAGGGGAGCTTCCATGCCACTCGTTCATCTGTCCGACATGATCGGCCACGCATACCGCCATAACTACGCGGTTGGCGCATTCGGCGTGGGCAACCTGCACTTTCTGGAAGGTATCATGCAGGCCGCGGAGAACCGCCGCGCACCGGTAGTGCTGAATCTTATCGAATCACATTTTGAAAACCAGGATTTCGAGATTCTGATGCCAGCTGTCACCGCGGCCGCCCGGCGCGCCGCAGTGCCGGTTGCAATCAACTTCGACCACGGCACCAGTCCCGCCTCTGCCGAGCGCGGCATCCGTGCGGGTTGCAACGGGGTGATGGTGGATACGTCGGCGTTGCCGTTCTCGGACAACTTGTGGCAAACCCGCGACATCGTCGCGATGGCCCATGCGTGCGGCATCACGGTGGAAGGAGAACTGGGTTACGTGCCCGGGGTCGAGGGAGAGAATGCGAAGAATCATCCGGGTGAACTCGCTTACACGTCAGCCGCCGAGGCTGCGGGATTCGTCGAACGCACCGGTGTGGACTGCCTCGCGGTATCTATCGGCACGGTGCATGGCAAAATGAAAGGTGTGCCCAAACTCGATTACGCCCGGTTAGCCAAAATCAAGGAAGCTGTCTCCGTCCCGCTCGTGATACACGGCGGCACCGGACTGTCCGATGACCAGTTCCGGAAGCTGATCGCCAACGGCGTGGCCAAGATCAATTACTACACTGCGCTTGCCGACGCGGCAAACCGCAGCATCAGGGAAAATTTCACAGCCGAACGAAAGGGCAGCCATAACGCGCTGCTGACCGGTGTCCGCGATGCGGTACGCGAGGAGGCCGAGCGTTGCATTCATCTCTGGGGTAGCAGCGGAAGGGCGGCTGAAGTGCTGGCACAATGCCGCCCCTGGCATGATGTGGAGCATGTAGTGTTCTACAATGTCCCGGCGACGATATCAGAAAGCGAAATCACATCGATTCTCCGCGAGGGAAGGAAATCACTGGAAGCTATCCCTGGCGTGCGCAGCATCAGCACCAACCGGACCATCCAACCCGGTGGGGAATACCGCTTCTGCCTGTCAATCCGCCTTGCCAGCAAAACCGCCATAGAGGTATTCCAGAATCACCCGGCTCAGCAGCGGTTTGCCAACACTCATTTTTGGCCGGTGGTCACCGACCACATCACGCTGAATCTCGAGGAGAGTTGATGAACCACGCATTCACGGCTGTATGATGAAGGCATCCCCTGCCGCATGATGGCGAAACAGTTGTATCATGACCGCGAGGAGGTCACGCTATTTTTGACGCGCACCAAGCATTGGCCCGATCCGATTATAATTTTCAATTTGGAATCCCCATGAGCGAATCCCATCCAACTCGCGCCGGCTTGATTGCGGCATTTTTCACCATCTGCATCTGGACCGGTTTCATCCTGGTCAGCCGCCACGGCGGCAAAAGTGTACTGACAGGCTGGGACGTCACCGCGCTGCGTTTCGGCGTGGGTTCGCTGATCGCGCTGTTCTTCCTGCCGCGCGTGACCTTGCCGCCGTACAAAGTGATCCTGCTGTTTTCAGCGTTCGGGGGAATAGGCTATTCCATCGCCGTGTATGCCGGCTTTCGCCTGGCACCGGCCGCTCACGCAGCCGTATTGCTGCCCGGCGCGCTGCCCTTTGCCACCGCCGTGATCGCCTGGTTGTGGCTGCGGCAGAAACCGTCTCCGGCGCAACGAATCGCGCTTTTGCTGGTGTTCATCGGCATTGCGCTGACCGCCGCCGACACGCTTTCACACGGTGAACACTTGTCCGGAATGCAAATGATCGGCGACGCGCTGTTTCTGTGCGGCTCCGCTTCCTGGGCAATATTCACACTGCTGTTGCGTCGCTACCCCATGCCGCCGCTGACTGCAGCAGTCACCACGACGCTGGGCAGCGCCATCCTGTATTTGCCGGTCTGGTGGTTGTTTTTGCCCAGCACTATGCTCCATGCGCCGCCCGCCGAGATCGCAATACAGGCAGCCTACCAGGGCATACTGGTCGTATTCGTCGCGATGTTGCTCTACACCTTCGCTGTCCGTCGCTTGGGCGCCCAAACCGTGACGCTGCTGATGGCCATCGTGCCCGGCCTGGCCGCCCTGGCCGCCGTACCTGTCCTGGGCGAGCCATTGTCCTTGCATACCATGGCGGGCCTGGTTGCAGTCACGGTGGGTGCCGTGCTGGGTGCGCGATCTGCGCCAATTAAAACTCTCCAGCCAGTACAAAACTGAACAGGTGAGTGATTGCGCGCGAATGCGAATCAGCCGCCACGACCGCGAAAAAGTCGCGATCCTTTCAAGCAAAGACCAGACGAAATCGCAACCGGCCAAACTGCGATTCAGGTATTTATTTTGATCTAACCTGATGTATTATCGGTAACGCCATAATTCGCACATAACGGTAATAACGCTCCTGGCGTGCCGGGAATGCCAGTTGTCGCCAGTTCTTCTCAGATCGAACCCAAGCCCAGAAAGGGATGAATCATGGCTAAACCCAAACCAAAACCAGAGTCAAAATCCATACCGCAATTACTCAAAGCGCCCACCGGCATCCAAGGCCTGGACGAAATCACCGGCGGTGGCCTGCCCAAGGGCAGGCCGACGCTGGTGTGCGGCAGCGCGGGCTGCGGCAAGACGCTGCTCGCGATGGAGTTCTTGGTGCGCGGCGCGACGCAGTTCAACGAGCCGGGTGTGTTCATGGCCTTCGAGGAAACCGCCAAAGACCTGACGCAAAACGTAGCCTCCTTGGGTTTCGACTTGAATGACCTGATCGCCCGCAAAAAGATGGTGCTGGATTTCGTGTACATCGAACGCAGCGAAATCGAAGAGACCGGCGAATACGATCTGGAGGGCTTGTTCATCCGGCTGGGTCTTGCGATAGACTCGATCGGCGCCAAACGCGTCGTGCTGGATACCATCGAGTCGTTGTTCGCTGGCCTGCCCAACCCGCTCATCTTGCGCGCCGAATTGCGCCGCTTGTTCCGCTGGCTGAAAGACAAAGGCGTGACGGCCATCATCACCGGCGAACGCGGCGATGAAACGTTGACGCGCCAGGGACTGGAAGAATATGTTTCAGACTGCGTGATCGTGCTCGACCATCGCGTGAGCGACCAGGCATCTTCGCGGCGCTTGCGCGTGGTCAAGTATCGCGGCTCGACCCACGGCACCAACGAATACCCGTTCCTGATCGACGAAGACGGCATTTCGGTACTGCCCGTCACGTCGCTGGGCTTGCAGCACGCAGTCTCCACAGAGCGCATCCCGACCGGTATTGCGCGCCTTGATGCGATGCTGGGCGGCGCGGGCTATTACCGCGGCAGCAGCGTGCTGATCTCCGGCACGGCGGGCAACGGCAAGAGCAGTCTTGCCGCGCACTTTGTCGATGCCGCCTGCCGTCGCGGCGAACGGGCGCTGTATTTTGCCTTCGAGGAATCTCCCAGCCAGATCATACGCAACATGCGTTCCATCGGGATAAACCTGGAGCCGTGGGTAAAGAAGGGCCTGCTGTTTTTCCAGGCGACCCGCCCCTCGTTTGCCGGCCTGGAAATGCAACTGACAATGATGCACAAAAAGGTCAATACCTTTAAGCCGCATGTCGTGGTGGTAGATCCGTTGAACGGTTTCGTCATCGGCGGCAATGAGGTCGAGGTCAAATCCATGCTGATGCGGCTGGCGGATTTCCTGAAAACGAATCAGGTCACCAGTTTGTTCACCAGCCTGACTTCAGGTGACAAACCGTCAGAGGTGACCGACGTTGCCATGTCGGCCCTGATCGATACCTGGCTGATACTGCGCAACATCGAAATCGGCGGCGAGCGTAATCGCGCCTTATCCATCCTGAAATCGCGCGGCATGGCGCATTCGAACCAGATTCGCGAGTGCCTGCTGAGCAATCATGGCGTGGAGTTGTGCGAAGTATACGTCGGTGCCGGCGGCGTGCTGACCGGCTCGGCGCGTCTGGCGCAAGAGGCGCTTGAGCAAGCCGGGAAGTTGACGCGCAAACAGGAGACGGAGCGCAGGCAACTCGAGCTGGAAAGCAAGCGCCGCGCGCTGGAAGAGCAGATAAACGCGATGCGCGCCGAGTTCGTGGTGCGTGAAACCGAGGCGCTGAAAATCATCGGCCAGGAGCAGGCTCAGGAAGCACAGCTGTTGCGGGAACGCGTGGAAATGGGGCTGAGCCGCAAGGCGGATGCGGCAACGATCAAACAAAAGAAGAGGTCGAAATGACAGCCCAACCAAAAAAAACCGCGCTGCATGAAGTTGCAGCGACCAAGGCGAAGCCAGCCAAAATCAAAAAAGGCGCCTATATCCTGCGCCTGTATGTCGCCGGGCAAACGCCGAAATGCATGGCCGCTTTTGTCAACCTCAAGAAAATCTGCGAAGAGCATCTGGCAGGCCAGTACCAGATTGAAGTGATAGATCTGCTTGAAAACCCGAAGCTGGCGCAAGGCGACCAAATCCTGGCCATCCCAACTCTGGTGCGCAGACTGCCCGAGCCGGTGCGCAAGATCATAGGCGATCTCTCCAACACCGAGCGCGTGCTGATCGGCCTGGATCTGCAACAAAGGAAGTAGGCGTGCCATGAGTAAAAAAAGCGTACATGATTCGGTGGCAGTATTTGAACAGGCCCTGCTCGGTTCGCCGGAAAAACACTATACCTTGAAGTTATATGTAGCAGGCTCGTCGCCGCAATCCGTGCGCGCCATCGCCAATGTCAAGAAAATCTGCGATGAATATTTGCACGGGCGCTACGAGCTGCAGATCGTCGATCTTTACCAGCAGCCTCAACTGGCGCAGGGCGAACAGATCATCGCCGCGCCGACGCTCATCAAGAAATTACCGCTCCCGCTGCGGCGCATCATCGGCGAGATGTCAAATACCGAACGCGTCCTGGTCGGGCTGGATCTGCGCAAGAAAGCGTAATGCCCAACAATCCCACCCACAGCAAGCAACACCTTCTCGAATTGGATGCCCTGCGCACCCGACTGGAGGAAGCCGAAGAAACTTTGCGCGCGATCCGTAGTGGCGAAGTGGATGCCCTGGTCGTCCGGGGCACGGGAGGCGAACAGATATACACGCTCGACGGCGCGGATCAATCCTACCGGATAATGATCGAAAACATGAGCGAAGGCGCGTTGACCATGTCGGCGGAAGGCTTGATCATGTTCGCCAACCGGCGCTTTGCCGAGTTACTCTGTGTGCCGCTCGAAAAGGTGATCGGCTCCATGATACACGCCTGGATCGCGCCAGACAGCCGGTTGACTTTTCAATCACTGTTGTGCAAGGACGCGAACAACGTCCGCCGCAATGAAATTGACCTGTTAACCGGAAACGAAACAAAGGTGCCGGTCCAGCTTTCGGTGAGCAAGCCATTCATCATTGGGATGCCAGACGCCTTCTTCATGCTGGCAACCGACCTGACCGAGATCAACAAGCGAAAAATTTCGGAAGCAGAATGGCAGTCATCCGCCCAATACAACCGCAGCCTGATTGAAGCAAGCCTGGACCCCCTGGTAATGATCAGTGCGCATGGCAAGATCACCGATGCCAACGCTGCCACGGAACAGGTGACCGGTGTGGATCGCACCACACTGGTTGGCAGCAACTTCGCGGAATATTTTACCGACCCGGAAAAAGCGGGCGCGGTACAGCAGTTGGTATTCAGGGAAGGTTTCGTGACCGATTACCCGCTGGCAATCCGCCATGCATCCGGCAACATTACCGACGTGCTGTACAACGCCAGCTTGTACCGTGACGCCAATGGCGGCGTACTTGGCGTATTCGCCGCCGCGCGCGACATCACCGAACGCAAACGCCTGGAGCAGGTGTTGCAGGACAATAATGCCGATCTGCAGCATGCCATGTCGGTGGCAGAAAAAGCCAATCTTGCGAAATCGGATTTTCTTTCCAGTATGAGCCATGAGCTGCGCACCCCGCTAAATGCCATCCTGGGCTTCGCCCAGTTGCTGGAGGCAGGCACACCACGGCCGACAGACACGCAAAACAAGCGCCTGAAGCAGATTATCAAGGCAGGATGGTATCTGCTGGAATTGATCAATGAGATACTGGATCTCTCGATAATCGAGTCCGGCAAATTATCGTTGTCTCTAGAACCGGTGTTACTGGCCGAAGTCATGCAGGAATGCCGGGGCATGATAGAGCCGCAGGCGCAAACTGCCGGCATCAGGATAGACTTTTTACCATTCGACGAAAACTGGCTGGTCAGTGCCGATCGAACCCGCTTGAAACAGGTTATCGTCAATCTGCTTTCCAATGCGATCAAATACAACCGTGCACAGGGAACCGTCGAGGTGTCATGCACCTGCACCACGGAACGCATATGCATATGCATCAAGGATAGCGGCGCGGGAATTTCTCCGGAATTGCAGAAACAGTTGTTTCAGCCCTTCAATCGCCTGAACAAGGCGGACAGCACCATTGAAGGGACTGGCATCGGCCTGGTGGTAACCAAACAGCTGGTCGAGTTGATGGGCGGCCGCATCGACGTAAAAAGCACTGTCGGTCTGGGCAGCGAATTCAGTTTCGAACTGATACGCGACTTTACACCGCAACATGCTGCCTGGAAATCATTGCCCGCAGAATTTATGCCGCAAGCCAAAGGGGCCGAGACGCTGCGCACCCTGCTGTATGTGGAAGACAATCCGGCCAACCTGATGCTGGTCGAGCACATAATGGAGGGTCGCCCGGATGTACGCCTGCTGAGCGCAGAAGATGGGGATGCCGCCATCGCGTTGGCACGCGCCCATTTGCCGGAAGTGATCCTGATGGACATCAAACTGCCCGGCATCAGCGGTATTGAAGTGATGAAAATCCTTCGCCAGGACGCGGCCACCTCGCATATCCCCATTGTTGCCCTGTCTGCCAATGCCATGTTGCACGACAAGGAACTGGGAATGGAGGCCGGATTCTTCCGCTATCTCACCAAGCCGATTAACTTTAGTGAATTTATGATTACACTGGACGAGGCGCTGAATTTTTCCAGGGATGGATTGGGCAGCGCAAATAGAGCCTGAGAAACGCGAATGACAAAGTCTGCGTCTTATTGAGCCGCAGACCTGACCGCATCCAGCTTCGCAATAAAACTTTCCAGCTCCTTCGGCAATGGCGCAACCAGCCGCATCGCCTCACCGGTCAGCGGATGCGTGAACGCGATGCTGTGGGCGTGCAGAAACATGCGCTTCAGCCCCTGCTTCATCAGCACCTTGTTGCACGCAAAGTCGCCGTACTTGTCGTCACCGGCGATCGGGAAACCGAGGTGGGAAAGATGCACGCGAATCTGGTGGGTGCGCCCGGTCTTGAGCTGGGCCTCCAATAGACTGAATCCAAACTGGCCATCTTGTGGCGCCCAGTTTTTCTGCAGTGCGAAGATGGTGTGCGATTCCTGTCCGTCTTCCCTGACCATCACGCGTTTCTCGCCCTTAGTGGTATCGAACTTGTGCAGCGGCAATTTGACGTGCTGCCTGGCGTTCTTCCACTGGCCCAGCACCAAAGCAAAATAACGCTTGTCACTGTTGCCCTCGCGCATGATCTCGTGCATCGCGGTCAGTGCAGAGCGCTTCTTTGCCAGAAGCAGCACGCCCGAGGTCTCGCGGTCCAGGCGGTGGACCAGCTCGAGGAATTTGGCTTGCGGGCGCGCACGGCGCATTTGCTCGATGACCCCGAAACTGACCCCGCTGCCGCCGTGCACCGCGACACCGGAAGGTTTGTTCACAACGACCAGCGCGTCGTCCTCGTACAGGATAGGGAATTCCACCGCAGGGATGTGAACCTCTTCGATCTCGTGCTTTTCCGCCACGCGGATCGGCGGGATGCGCAGCAGATCGCCCAGTTTCAGCCTGTAGGTCTGGTCGATGCGCTTCTTGTTCACCCGCACTTCGCCGCGCAGGATGCGGTAGACATGGCTCTTGGGCACGCCTTTCAGGTGCTTGAACAGGAAATTGTCGATGCGCTGCGCTTCGCCGCTTTCGTCGATTTCCACAAAACTAACAGAGTCTTTGCTTAAACCATTCATTTTGCTTATACTTCACCGTTCGCGCGTTTTGGATTGGGTAAGTCTGGGATGTAATCAATAGCCCTGCGCCATAAAAACTGGCCGCCAAGAATCTTTTGGCACAAGCGACGGCGCAAAGAAAGCGCCGCCACCCTTCCAGCCGCAGCCCGGTTAATATCGCTCACCGGTACCAGCAGTGATAGTAATTGATTTACGCGCTCAAAGCACCTGTGGATTTCCCGTGACGCAGCCAATTCAGCTGCCTCACCCCTAAGGGACTTTTGCACCATTCGGCGTAGCGTATGCAGCGATGCACGCGCAGCCGGTAATGCTTAAGGCCCAAAGAACGATTTTTTAGACTGGCTACCGATAGAGAACTGATTTGACCAACCGTTTGCACATTACAAGACTGTTTGCACGATTGCTCCTCTCTCACGCTTAACCGCGTGTGGCCTGGTCTCGCCCGTGTCAGAGCGCGGGAGACAATAAAATGAAACGCATGTTATTCAATGCGACACAACCGGAAGAACTCCGTGTCGCCATTGTTGACGGTCAGAAACTCATCGACCTCGACATTGAAACCGCCGGCAAGGAACAACGCAAGAGCAA
>LSLI01000040.1 GCA_001577345.1 Candidatus Gallionella acididurans | reverse complement strand
CACAGAAGCCACAGAGAAAACCACCATACCCCTCTGTGTACTCTGTGATCTCTGTGGCAATTTTTTTCCGGGATTAACTGAATGCCTGATTTCTTTTCCCCCTGCCCGCGCGGCCTGGAAACCATACTGCACAGCGATCTTGAAATGCTGGGCGCGCAAGGCGTGCGCAGCGCCGAGGGCGGCGTGCATTTCTCCGGCGACTGGGCGCTGTGCTACCGCGCCAATCTGGAGAGCCGCATCGCCAGCCGTATTTTGTGGCGCGTCAATGAACTGCAATACCGCAGCGAACAGGATATCTACCAGGCGGTGTTCGGCCTGCAGTGGCAGCGCTGGTTCGACGTCACCCGCACGATACGCGTGAACACCACGGCGATCCGCTGCCCGCTGAAAAGCCTGGAGTACATCACGCTGCTGGTCAAGGACGCGGTGTGCGACCGTTTCCGCGCGCATTGCAACGAGCGCCCCAGCGTGGACACGCTGGCCCCGGACGTGCGCATCCACGTGTTCATCGAGGACAACCGGCTGATGCTGTACCTGGACACCTCGGGCGACGCGCTGTTCAAGCGCGGCGTGCGGACGCACACCAACATCGCACCTATCCGCGAAAACCTCGCTGCGGGCATACTGCGCCTGGCGGGCTGGCAGCCCGGCACAGCGCTGCTCGACCCGATGTGCGGCAGCGGCACGTTCCTGATCGAGGCGGCGCAAATGTCGCTGAACATCCAGCCTGGTATCGCGCGCGATTTCGCGTTCGAAAAGCTGAAGAATTTCGATGCGCCGCTGTGGGGCAGGATGCGCGAGCAGGCCCTTGCCGCGCAACTGCCGGCCAGGCCGCTGGAAATCTACGGCAGCGATCTGTACGGCGATGCGCTGAAAACCTCCTCACGCAATCTGGAGGAAGCGGGGCTGTCGGAATGCGTTGAACTCAAGCAGGCCAATATTCTGGAAATATCGGCGCCAACCGAACATGGAATACTGGTTGCCAATTTGCCCTACGGCGAACGCATGGGTGAACTCGACGAACTGGCCGAACTTTATCCCAAACTGGGCGACGCGCTGAAAAAGAAATTCGGCGGATGGACGGCTTATCTATTCACCGCAGACAAGGCCATCCTGAAGCTGATGCGGCTGTCGCCGTCCAAGCGCACACCGCTGTTCAACGGCGCGATCGAATGCCGTTTGCTGGAATACAAGATCGTGCCGGGAAGCAACCGCCGCTAGGGTTTCGTTCCCAATTCGGTCATCCTCATGTTTTCGGTGCCGCTCATCAGGTCGCGATTCGTCGAAAGCTTGCTTTCCAGCTTGATGCGCAGGCGCAAATCGTTGACCGAGTCCGCGTTCTTCAGCGCTTCCTCATAGGAAATGGCGCCGGCTTCGTAAAGCTTGAACAATGCACCGTCAAAAGTCTCCATGCCCAGCTCACGCGAGCGCGCCATCACGCCCTTGATCGCATTCACCTCGCCCTTGAAGATCAGGTCGGCGATCAGAGGCGAGTTCAGCAATATCTCGATCGCGGCGGCGCGTCCGGTACCATCGGCCTTGGGTATCAGGCGCTGGGAAATAAGCGCCTTGATATTCAGCGACAAGTCCATCAACAGTTGCGTGCGCCGCTCTTCCGGAAAAAAGTTGATGATGCGGTCCAGCGCCTGGTTGGCGCTGTTCGCATGCAGCGTGGCCAGGCACAAGTGCCCGGTTTCGGCAAAAGCTACCGCATATTCCATGGTCTCGTGGTCGCGTATCTCGCCGATCAGGATCACATCCGGGGCCTGGCGCAGCGTATTTTTCAGCGCGGCATGCCATGACTCGGTATCCACCCCGACTTCGCGGTGCGTGATCAGGCAGTTGATATGCTCATGCACGTACTCCACCGGGTCCTCGATCGTGATGATGTGCCCGTAGCTGTTCTTGTTGCGATGGCCGAGCATCGCGGCCAGCGTGGTCGATTTTCCAGAACCGGTTCCGCCGACCAGGATCACCAGTCCGCGTTTGGTCATCGCGATTTCCTTGAGCACCTGCGGCATGCCCAACTCGTCAAGATCGGGAATCTTGGTCGTGATGGTGCGCAGCACCATGCCGACGCGCTGCTGCTGCATGAACACATTGACGCGGAACCTGCCGATACCATGCGGGCTGATCGCAAAGTTGCATTCGTGGGTCGCCTCGAACTCTGCCGCCTGGCGGTCATTCATGATGCTGCGCGCCAACTCCTGGGTGTGAACCATGCTGAGCACCTGGTTGGACACCGGGGTCATCCTCCCATCCACCTTGAATGCCGGGGGAAAACCGGTCGTGATGAACAAATCGGAGGCTTTTTTGCTGATCATCCCGCGCAGCAGGTTGTGTATCAGTTCGGTCGCCTGGTCTCTTTCCATGAAAAACTCCTAATCCTTGATATGCCCTATCCAGCCGGGAAAATTGTTGCTTTGCCGTGCTCGCTTAATGTTCGCCACTCTTGCCTCGGCCGGACCGGAACGTCCCGGCCCGGCTCCGGCCTCTCGCTTTGCTCGCTTAACATTCGCTCGCTCATGTTAGCCTGCGCCGCAACTTCCCGCGCTGACTTCATCAGCCCGGGAAGTTGTCCTTGTTGGCTGCCTTGGAGCGCGCTTCCGCGGCGGTGATCTTGTTTTCCTTGATCAGGGTGGTCAGACATTGATCAAGGGTCTGCATACCCATTGCGGAACCGGTTTGTATCGCCGAGTACATTTGCGGCACTTTGGCTTCGCGAATCAGGTTGCGGATGGCCGGAGTGCAAACCATGATCTCGTGCGCCGCTATCCTGCCGGTACCGTCCTTGGTTTTGAGCAGTGCTTGCGAGATCACCGCGCGCAGTGATTCGGACAGCATCGCGCGCACCATTTCCTTCTCGTCTGCGGGGAACACGTCGATGATGCGGTCTATGGTCTTGGCCGCCGAGCTGGTATGCAGCGTACCGAACACAAGGTGTCCGGTTTCCGCGGCCGACATGGCCAGGCGTATGGTTTCAAGATCGCGCATTTCGCCGACCAGAATGATGTCAGGATCCTCGCGCAGAGCGGAGCGCAGGGCATTCTGGAATGAATGCGTATCGCGTCCCACCTCGCGCTGGTTGATCAGGCATTTTTTGCTCTCATGCACGAATTCGATCGGGTCTTCCACGGTCAGGATGTGCCCCATCTCGTGCTCATTGCGATGATTGATCATCGCGGCCAGCGTGGTGGACTTTCCGGAACCGGTAGGTCCTGTGACCAGCACCATGCCGCGCGGGAAATCGGATATCGTTTCAAAACTTTTCGGGGCCCTGAGCTCTTCCAGCGACAGAATTTTTGAAGGGATGGTGCGCATGACTGCGCCCGCGCCGCGATTCTGTATAAAGGCATTAACACGAAAACGGGCCAGCCCGGGAACCTCGAAAGAGAAATCGACTTCCTTGTTCTCCTCGTAGAATTTGCGCTGCTGGTCGTTCATGATGTCGTACACCAGGCTATGCACTTCCTTGTGTTCCATCGCGGGCAGGTTGATCCGGCGTATATCACCGTGCACGCGGATCATGGGAGGCAGGCCGGCGGAAAGATGCAAGTCGGACGCTTTGTTTTTGACGCTGAAGGCAAGCAGTTCGGTGATATCCATTATAATCGTCCCGGTTTGATGTAGCGGCGCCGGGCAGACAATCACCGGGCCGCGCGAATAAAGTGGTCTGCGACGCGCGAGATTATGACAACAATCACTTCCAACTTGCAAGCAGTGCGCGACGCGATAGCGGCAGCTGCTGCCGAGGCGGGCCGCCAGGCCGGTGATATTCATTTGCTCGCCGTCAGCAAGACCTTCGCGGCGACGGCATTGCGCGAGGCATACCGCGCCGGGCAGACATGTTTTGCGGAAAGCTATGTGCAGGAGGCGCTGGACAAGATCGCCGCGCTGAACGATATACCGATAGAATGGCACTATATCGGCCCGGTTCAAAGCAACAAGACCCGCGCGATCGCGGAGAATTTTGCCTGGGTGCACAGCGTGGACAGACTGAAGATTGCCGAACGCCTGTCCGGGCAACGGTCTGCTCAACTTCCACCGCTGCAGATATGCCTGCAGGTCAACATCAGCATGGAGGCAAGCAAAAGCGGTGTGGCTCCGGATGAACTCGACGCTTTGGCCCGGGCGGTCGCGGAGCTGCCCGGCTTGAAATTGCGCGGCCTGATGGCGGTTCCCGCGCCCAGTGATGATGTCATTGTCCAGCGCGCGTCCTTCGCAAAGTTGCGTGAAATGCGCGACCGGCTGAACCGGCAGGGCTTGCAACTGGATACGCTGTCTATGGGCATGTCGCATGATTTTGCCGCCGCGATAGCCGAAGGTGCGACTATAGTGCGCATCGGCACGGCAATCTTTGGCGACCGGATTTATTTGGGGGAAACAGCATGAATATTTGCTTCATCGGCGGCGGCAACATGGCGACCGCGTTGATCGGCGGCCTGCTCGGCAAGGGATTTTCCGCCGCCCAAATCAGCGTGGTGGAAATCAACGCGGAAAACCGCGACCGGCTGGGACGCGATTTTTCGGTGCATGCATTTGCGGACATTGCCGAAGGAATTGCGGGCAGCCATATCATCGTCTTCGCCGTCAAGCCGCAACAATTGCGCGAAGCAGCACAACAACTTTCCGTATTGTTGTCGGGGCAGCTGCTGATCTCCATCGCGGCAGGCATCCTGGCTGAAGATCTGGCGCGCTGGTCGAACAGCCGGGCGATAGTCCGCGCGATGCCCAACACGCCCGCACTGATCCAGAGCGGCATGACCGGCTTATACGCTATGCCCGCAGTCACCGCCGCGCAGCGCGAACAGGCGCAAAATATTTTATCGGCGGTCGGCGAGACTTTGTGGCTGCAGAGCGAAGCCATGCTGGATGCCGTGACGGGAATTTCCGGCAGCGGTCCGGCGTACTTCTTCTATTTCATCGAGGCGCTCGAACAAGCCGGCAAGGAACTCGGCCTCCCCGTACAAACCGCGCGCAAGCTTGCCCTGGAAACCGCCTTTGGCGCGGCCCGGTTGGCACGTGAAAGCACGGAGGATCCGGCCACACTACGCGCCCGCGTCACGTCGAAGAACGGCACCACCGAGCGTGCGTTGCTGAGCATGGAAGCCAACCAGGTCAAACAGCACATCATCACCGCGGCAAAGGCTGCCGCAACCCGCTCGCGCGAAATGGGCGAAGAACTGGGAAAAGCATGATGCTCAATCAAACCCTGCAATTTTTGCTTGATATCTTCGTGCAGGGATTCGCCGGTGTGCTGCTGTTCCGTTTTCTGCTGCAATGGCTGCGCGCCCCGATGCGCAACCCGGCCGGCGAATTCATCATGGCAGTCAGCAATTTTGCGGTGTTGCCCGCGCGCCGCTTCATTCCCCAGGTGTGGCGGCTGGATAGCGCCAGTTTCCTGCTTGCGCTGGCCGTGGAGTTCATCTATTCGGGCTTGACGCTGTGGCTGCAGGGCTATCCATTCGTGCACTTCCCGCTGTTCGGGCTGTTGGCGTGGAGCGCGGTGAAACTCATCAAGATCAGCGTGTACCTGCTGATGAGCGCGGTGGTAGCACAGGCAATCCTGTCCTGGGTCAATCCCTACACCCCGCTGGCCCCGCTGCTTGCCGCAATCACCCAGCGCTTTTTGCGGCCACTGCAGCGCATTGTCCCGCCGATCGGCAACGTGGATTTGTCATCGCTGCTGCTTCTGGTGATCTGCCAAATCATACTGCTGGTACCCATGGCCATGCTGGAGAGCATGGCAGTCCGGTTGCTTTGATGCAGCCGGACTGGTATCGCCGCGACGGGGAGGCTATCACGCTGACGCTGCATGTCCATCCGGGCGCAAAGCACAGCGAAATTGTCGGACTGCATGGTGAGGCACTCAAAATAAAGCTGGCCGCACCACCTATCGAAGGTCGGGCCAATGCGGCGCTGCTGAAATTTATCGCAGAATTGTTCGGCGTTCCGCTGCGCAATGCCGAACTCAGGCAGGGCGGGCAATCGCGGCACAAGGTGGTCAGGGTGACCGGCAGCAAAGTTGCGCCGGAAAGCCTGTTGGCAGAAAAATAAAAATTACCGCATATCGGGAGGGCAGCATGAAAGAAACCCTCAAGCCGGGCATCAGATACGAGCACAAGTTTGTGGTTCCCCGGTCAAAAACTGTTCCCGCGCTGTATCCGGAATCGCCTGAGTTTGTGGCAATGCCGGAAGTATTTGCAACCGGTTTTCTGGTGGGCCTGCTCGAATGGGCCTGCATCAAGGCGATCAATCCTTATCTGGACTGGCCGCGGGAACAGACCGTTGGAACCCACATCAACGTCAGCCATGAGGCCGCTACGCCACCGGGCCTGGAGGTAACGGCATCGGTCGAATTGATTGCACTCGAGGGGAAAAAACTTGTTTTCAAGGTGCAGGCGCACGATGGGGTGGACCTGATTTCAACAGGATTGCATGAACGCCACGTCATCAACAGGGAGAGATTCAGTGAAAAAGTTGGCGCGAAGCAAACAGCTGCAAACAAGCGCTGAGCAAGTTTGTTCGTGGCAATAACCGTAGCCGGGACAGCATATCCCTGCAGCACAGGTTCGATAATTGGGTTCCTGCCTACTGGCAATCCCGGGTACGCCTTTTCTTGTCCAGGCGGGTTTTACTGTCTGGAGCCGGGTCAGAACTCCTTCCAGTCACCGTCACTGTCTGCGTTTGATTTTCTGGACAACCTGGCTGCTTCCCCCGGCGTACCTTCCTTTCTGGCCGGTGTTGGCGAAACAAACCGCGAGTGGCGATGTGCATAGACTGGCTTCCCCGCGAGAGTAACCGCGGCTTGCGGCGAAATGGCGACGTTCTCTTTGTCCAGACTGAAAGCGCTGACCGCGTGGGTCAGTGCTTCAGCCTGCGCCAGCATGGATTCCGCAGCCGCGGCCGCCTGTTCCACCAGCGCGGCGTTCTGCTGCGTCATGTCGTCCATTTGCACGATCGCCTGGTTGACTTCCTCTATGCCCGCGCTCTGCTCGCTCGAGGCCGCCGAGATCTCGGCCATGATATCGGTCACCCGCTTCACCGCCATGACCACCTCGTTCATCGTGGCACCGGCCTGGCCCACCTGCCGGGAGCCAGTATCCACCTTGCCCACCGAGTCGTCGATCAGGACCTTGATCTCCTTGGCCGCCGCCGCCGAGCGTTGCGCCAGGTTGCGCACCTCGGATGCCACTACCGCGAAGCCGCGCCCCTGTTCTCCGGCGCGCGCCGCTTCCACGGCGGCATTCAGCGCCAGGATGTTGGTCTGGAAGGCGATGCCTTCGATCACGCCGATGATGTCGGCGATTTTCTTCGAGCTGGTGCTGATCAGGGCCATGGTGTCGACGACTTCGTTTACCGCCTTGCCGCCCTTGATCGCGATATCCGAGGCGTTGACTGACAACTGCCTGGCCTGCTTGGCATTTTCGGCGTTCTGCTTCACGGTCGAGGTCAGCTCTTCCATGCTGGAGGCGGTTTCTTCCAGGCTGGAGGCTTGTTGTTCGGTGCGCTGCGACAGGTCGCTGTTGCCCGCGGCAATTTCCCGGGCGGCGGTAGTGATCGATGCGGTAGCGTAGCTCACTTCGCCGACGATACCGCCCAGGCTGGCATTCATGTCCTTCAATGCTTGCAGCAACTGGCCCGTCTCATCCCTGGACTTTACTTCGATAACATGGGTCAGGTTGCCTTTGGCGACCGAACCCGCCACCCTGGCCGCATCTTCCAGCGGACGGGTGATGCTGATCGTCGAGTACCAGGCAAACAACACGCTCAGCACGATAGTCAAAACACCGATAAAAATCGTTTCTGCCTGGCCGCTATCGGCCGTTTTGTATACCGAACCTGAAGCTGCCTGTATTTCATCCCGGACTACCGCAAGCAACTCGTCGAATGCGACACCGAGCGGCCTGTCCGCGCCCTTGATCCGCTGGTCGATTTCCTCGATAGACGCACCCGAAGCTTTCATCTCAACGACTTTCTTCATCGCCACGCGGTATTCTTCGGTAGCTTCTTTTATATGCTGCAATGCCGACTTTTCGCGCTCGTTCATCTCGCCATGATTAACGGCATAGCGTTCAGCATCCTGGTCTATCGCTGCCATCGCAGCTGCAAATTGCTGGTCATAATCCTGGCCGCGCAGCAGATAATCCTTGAACAGGTGAATCCCGTCGCCAAGATCTTCCTTGCCTTTGTGAGCCGCAGTGTATTTTTCCAGCGATATGGATTGGAACTCCCCCCATCGGTTTGCCAGGTTTTTGTCAGCCAGATACGACACCAACAGCTGTATGAATGTCAGCACGATGACAATGCCGAAAGTGATGGCCAGACGATGTCCGATTTTAATGTTGGTGAATTTCATTCCTGCTCCATTATTTTGCCAGGCCGGGGAACTGCCACCACACCGGGTTAATATCGGCGGACAGCAGCGGAAAGCCTGCGATCATATATTCATTCCTGCCGCCTCGACCAGTTCCATTTCTCGGCTGGTCATCAGCTTCTCGATGTCCACCAGGATCAGCATGCGCTCGTCCACCGTGCCCAAGCCCTGCAGGTAGCGGGTGTCCATGCCGGCCCCGAATTCCGGGGCCGGCTTGATCTGCTCCGCTTTCAGCGTCAGCACGTCGGACACGCCGTCCACCACCATGCCCACCACCCGGTTCGCCACGTTCAGGATGATCACCACCGTGGTTTCGTCGTAGCTGACCCGGCCCAGCCTGAATTTGATACGCATGTCCACGATGGGCACGATGCTGCCGCGCAGGTTGATCACGCCCTTGATGAATTCGGCGGTGTTGGCGATGCTCGTCACCGCATCGTAGCCGCGGATCTCCTGCACCTTGAGGATGTCGATGGCGTATTCCTCGGCGCCCAGCGTGAAGGTCAGCAGCTCGCGACCGGATCCCGCTGCGCCCGGTTCCTGATCAGATTGCATGGCATTCCCTTCCAGCCCATCGGTTTGAATATTTTTGGCCACCCGTCACACTTTGCGAGTTGCCAAGACCCAGAATCAATTTATTTTCGGGATTTATTTTTTTGGTCTATGTCAGGCCGGCGCGCATCCCCGCTGCCTGTTTGCCACTTTATGGAAGCACCCTGACCAAACGGAAGCCAATGCTGCCCATGCGCGTGGACGGGTCGAACCTGCTGCGCGTGGCCACCCTGATAAACTGCGGATCAAAATTCCACGAACCGCCGCGAACGACGTGGTTCGAGCCATTGCCCGGCCAGCTGTTTCCGTCATTCGGTGCGCCGGCATAGCTGTCGTGGTAGCCGTCCTCCACCCACTCCCATACGTTGCCTATCATGTCATACAAACCAAAATTGTTTGCCGGAAAGCTGCCGACCGGAGCAGTGTTCAACCACTTGTCCCTGCCTTGTACAAGTCCAAAACAGCATTCATCGTCCCCGTAATTCGCATACTCATGGCTGGCCTTGCTCCCCCATGGATAGGCGGCAGTGCTTCCCGCCCGTGCCGCGTATTCCCACTCGGCCTCACTCGGCAGCCGGTATTGTTTGCCGGTTTTGGCATTGAATTTCTGTATGAACGCCTGGACGTCATTCCAGCTTACCTGCTCAACCGGACACTCCGGCCCGCAATTGAAGAATCTGCTGGGATTGTTCCCCATCAAAACTTTCCACTGCTTTTGCGTAATTTCGGTTTTGCCCATGGCAAATGGTTTCGTGAATGTAACGCGGTGCACGGGCTTCTCATTGTCATCGCCATCATTCGACCCCATTTCGAAACTCCCCGGAGGGATCACCACCATCTCCGGGCATTCGGCACAATCGTGGATTCCCCGTTGCCCGGGAGTTCTTGTTGAGTCGGCTTTGGATGCGTCCGCCCAGGCGTTTGTACAGGGTGAAATGGCCAATGCCAGCAGCAATATGTTTCCAGCAATCTTCATGAAATAATCCCGGATGGATAATGTAAAATTTATTCAAGCGTTCAATCTGGCAGCGTGGCCAGGCGGCGAGAAATGTCCAGTCCGGCGATTGATGCGCCGCCCGAAAATATCATTCCAGCCCATGCCGCACACACAGAACATCAGAATTGAATTGATTTTTCCTTTATCCCGGGCGGGCATTTGATCCTGATACACTTGCCTGCAAGCCAGCCTTGAAACCGGTAATGCCCGAAACATTGTGTAGCAAATTTATGACAGTCGCATTACAGAAAAGCAGCGCTTGTGACAGAATCAAACGTCCCGAATTGTCTGGCCTCCCACGGCCCGGCAGTTTGCGTATACTTGATCGGGCATAAATAACCGGCCTTTTTTCACGACCAACTTCAGGAGCACCGAATGGAAATCAAACCGCCTGTTCCCCCTTTCAGTCAGGAGACCGCAACGCAAAAAGTGCGCATGGCCGAGGACGCATGGAATACGCGCGACCCGGACCGTGTCGTGCTGGTTTATACCGAGGACACTCGCTGGCGCAACCGTGCCGAATTTCCCGAAGGACGGGAGCAGGTGCGGCAGTTCCTGCAGCGCAAGTGGGCCAAGGAGCTGGACTACCGGTTGATCAAGGAGTTGTGGGCCTGTTCCGGCAACCGCATTGCGGTGCGCTTCGCCTACGAATGGCACGACGCTACCGGCGTGTGGTTCCGCTCGTATGGCAACGAAAACTGGGAGTTTAATGAGCAGGGTTTCATGATGCGTCGATACGCCAGCATCAACGATCTGCCTATCAGGGAATCCGAGCGGAAATTCTTCTGGCCACTTGGCCGCCGCCCGGACGAGCATCCCGGACTGAGTGACCTGGGGCTTTGAAATCCCTGACCGGCCGGGGCAATCGGGATAACTGTAATGTACCGGACCCTGACTGATCATTGGATAGCGTTACACGGCCTGCTCGCAATGCTGGGGCTGGCCATATACGTCACCTCCTCCCATACCCTGCACCTGCGCCGCCATCCCTCGGCCGCAATCTCCTGGGTCGCTGCACTGGTGTTGTTTCCTTATGCAACCCTGCCGCTTTACCTGATGTTCGGCATACGCAAGGTGGCAAGCTACCGGCCGCCGGCCAAGCGATATGAATTGACACAGGAAGCGTCCGGTTCGGATTCGCTACCGGTTCGAGCGCAACAACTCGCGGCCATCATGGCGCTTCCGGCTGCTTCCGCCTACCATCGTCTCAACATCCACGAAAATGGCACCCAGGCACTGCATGCGCTGGGGGAAATGATAAATACCGCGCAGTACTCCATCGACCTCTGCACTTTCATATTTGCGCGGGATGGATTGGGTGACGAGATCGCCCGGCTCCTGAAACAGCGGGCCGGGGACGGAATAAAAATCAGGTTGCTGGTGGACGGTATCGGTGCCTATCTGGGCGGCGGGGCCGACCTCAAGGGACTGTCAGCCGCCGGAGTGCAGGTAGCCTTGTTTGTCCCTCCGTTGCGCTCGTCCCTGCGGGGACGGACCAACCTGCGCAATCACCGCAAGATGGTGATCGCAGATGAAGAAGAATTGTGGTGCGGGGGCAGAAATCTAGCTACCGAGTATTTCGAAGGCGACACGACAGATCATCCCGGCAGACAGCCTTGGATCGATTTGAGCTTTGACCTGCGGGGCGCCCTGGCACAGCAGGCGCAGCAGCAGTTCGACCAGGACTGGGAATTCGCCTCACGGGGAGATCATTCCGCCCCCCTTCCCCCGCTCCGCCAGGATTTGCCGCACGGCACCGCAATGGGACAATTGATCGCCAGCGGCCCGGACCAGATGGACGATACGCTCTATACCTTATTGGTCTCCGGTTTCTTCGCCTCGCGCAAACGCATCATCGCTGCCACTCCCTATTTTGTACCCAACCCCACTTTGCTGATGTCGTTGACGCTGGCAGCCCGCCGCGGGGTCATGGTCGATCTTCTGTTGCCCAAAAAATCCAATCATCGCCTGGCTGACCTCGCGCGGCACCGCGCGCTGCGGGAACTGGCCTCGGCGGGCGCCCGCATCTGGTTTTTGCCGCACATGCTCCATGCCAAGGTTGTGGTGATCGATGACGAAATCGCGCTGGCCGGCTCGGCCAACCTGGATGAACGCAGCCTGTTCCTGAACTATGAATTGATGGTCTCATTTTATGAACCGGCGGACGTTAAACGTTTTGCCGGATGGATAGAACGCCAGAAAGGCACGGCTGTGCTTTACAGCGCCCACCCGCCGGGATTGTGGCGGGAAATCGCGGAAGGCCTGTTGTTATGGCTGGCTTTTCAGCTTTGATCCGCGGCAGAATTACACCCCGCCAGATCCTGTCGTATGATGCGCGCGTTGCCGCATCACTGAATTGGCATAGCTTTCCCCGCGACATGCCCGGTCAAAATCCGAACACACCCGGCAATGATTGTGTGTAATGATGGGCTGGCTGAAACCAGTGCGAACAGGAGTACCGAGATGACAAAAAATGAAACCAGGAAGCAGCTTGAATCCGATATCGATAATTTCCGGACCAAGGCAAAATACTATGCGTCGCTGCATTTGTTTGAAGCGGCAAAATACGCCGAACACCTTGCGTCCAATCTTGAATTGGCACTGACGACCATGCCATCCGATGACGATCCGGAAATTGCCTGAACGAATGCCTGAACGAATTACTGGGCAACGCAATTCACCCGCAATCCGGCATCGTTTTAAAACACCCCAGCCTCTTTTGGGAATTCCAGTTTGACCGACACCCGTTATTTCTACCGCGATCTTCCCGCCCTCGAGAAATTTTCAGAAGCCGTGGAAATTCGCCGCCACACCGCTGTTCCGGAAGACTGGTGGATAGTAATCACCGATGTGGTCGGGTCGACCAGGGCGATCGAGGCGGGGGACTACAAGAAGGTCAATACCGTCGGCGTGGCCTGCATCGCTGCTCTGGTGAATGTGGACCGCAGCATCGACATCCCCTTCGTGTTCGGCGGTGATGGCGCGACCTTTGCCGTGCCCGACGTGTTGCTCGAGCCCGTGCTCTCGGCCTTGCGCGGTTCGCAAAGACTGTCCCGCCTGAGCTTTGGACTTGATTTGCGCGCGGGCTTGGTAAGGGTTGGCGACCTGGCCGGCCAGGATTTCTGGGTGGATGTGGCCAAGGTTCGCCTTTCCCCGCACATGACCCAGTCCGCCTTCTCCGGTCGAGGCTGGAATGAGGCGGAAAGGCGTGTCAAGCAGCCGAATGCAGCAGGCGTAACGATGGTGCGGGAAGAAGATGGCCCGGCCGAGGCAAATTTTGACGGCTTCGAGTGCCGCTGGCAGGGCGTCCCCAGTTTCAACGGGCACAAACTCTCGTTGCTGGTGACCGGGATGTCGGGTGATCCCGGAGTCAACCTCGGCACCTACCGTGCTGTCGCCAACGCTATCCAGGCGATATACGGCGATGTCGCAAACTATCATCCGCTGCAACCCTCACACATGCATATGGCATTCAACCCGATGTCGCTAAGCCACGAGTGGCGCGTCCGGTCCCGGGATCTGGCGTGGCGGAAGCGCCTTGGCTATTTCATCAGGATGCTGTTGCAGAATCTGGCCGGGGCATATCTCTTTATGCGCAACATCGATACCAAGGAAGTGCGCTGGAGTCAGTACCGCAAGGAGATGGCCGACAACTCCGACTTTAGAAAATTTGACGGCATGCTGCGCATGGTCATCGACGGCAGCGACGCGCAGGCGGCGGCGCTGGAACGGTTTCTTGATGCGCAATTCCGCGCCGGTCTGCTGGTATACGGCATTTACAAATCGCGCGAGGCCCTGGTGACCTGCCTGGTGCAATCCTACAACGGCAACCATATGCATTTCGTCGATGGCAGCGATGGCGGCTACGCACTGGCCGCGCGCGGGCTCAAACGGCAACTGGAAAAATTCAAGGCAGCAAGAATCGCCGGGTGATCATTGCCGGACCGGGTGCGGATACCTGCCGCCGATCCCGCCTACATCAGGATTACGTCGTATTGTTCCTGGCTGTAGAGTGTTTCCACCTGCATCGAGATCGGCTTGGAGATGAAATCGGAAAGCATCGCAAGGGCCTGTGACTCTTCGTCGAGGAACAGGTCGATCACCTGCTGCGAAGCGAGGATGCGGTATTCGCGCGCGTTGAACTGCCGCGCTTCGCGGACGATCTCGCGCAGGATCTCGTAACACACGGTCTGTGCGGTTTTCACTTCCCCCCGCCCCTGGCAGGTCGGACAGGGCTCGCACAACACATGGGCCAGGCTTTCGCGGGTGCGCTTGCGGGTCATTTCCAGCAAGCCCAGCGCGGAAAACCCGTTCACGCTGATGCGCGTATGATCCCGCGCCAGGGCCTTCTTGAACTCTTCCAGCACCGCATCGCGATGTTCCTGCGTATCCATATCGATGAAGTCGCAGATGATGATGCCGCCCAGGTTGCGCAGGCGCAACTGCCTTGCGATGACTTGCGCGGCTTCCAGGTTGGTCTTGAAAATGGTGTCGTCGAAATTTCTCAATCCGACAAAACCGCCGGTGTTGACGTCCACGGTGGTCATCGCCTCGGTCTGGTCTATGATCAGATAACCGCCCGATTTCAGGTCGACACGCTTGGACAAGGCCCGCTCGATCTCTTCTTCCACGCCATGCAGGTCAAACAGCGGGCGCTCGCCCGGATAGTGCTCCAGCAATTCGGCCGCGCCTGGGTTGTAGGCCTGCGCAAAGGTGATCATGCGCTGGTAGGTTTCCCTGGAATCCACCAGGACGCGCGTGGTGGCGGGGCCGACGAAATCACGCAGCACCCTCAGGCTGATGTCGAGTTCCTGGTACAACAGTTGCGGCGCACTGGCCGTCTTGGCGAGTACCTGCAGGTTGCCCCACAGTTTGTCCAGATAAGCGATGTCGGCGGCAAAATCCAGTTCGGCCGATGCTTCCGCCACGGTGCGTATGATGTATCCGCCCTTGTGCTCCGGCGGCAATACGGCCTGCAGCCTGGCGCGCAGAATTTCACGCTGCTCCTCGCCCTCGATGCGCTGCGAAACGCCGATATGTTCTTCTTGCGGAAGATACACCAGCAAACGCCCCGCAATGCTCAGCTGGGTTGAGAGCCGCGCCCCCTTGGTGCCCAGGGGCTCCTTGATGACCTGCACCAGCAGCGCCTGGCCCTCGTACAGGATTTTTTCTATCGGCTTCGCCGCATCGCCATTGCGGCTGTTTTCCCAGATGTCCGCCACGTGCAGGAATGCGGAACGTTCCATACCGATGTCGATGAACGCCGATTGCATACCCGGCAAAACGCGCATCACCTTGCCCAGATAAACGTTGCTGACAATGCCGCGATTGCTGCCGCGCTCGATATGCAGATCCTGGACCACACCGAGTTGCATCACCGCAACGCGGGTCTCCTGCGGGGTGACGTTGATAAGAATATCTTCACTCATGGCGTGGGGTAACCGAAATGCTTAAGCAGTTGCACGGTCTCAAACAAGGGCAAGCCCATCACGCCGGAATAGCTGCCGGAAAGATGTTCGATGAACGCCCCGGCGTATCCCTGTATCCCGTAACCGCCGGCCTTGTCCGTATACTCGCGGGTCAGAAGATAACGGCGGATGCGCTCTTCACCCAGTGTGGCAAATCGCACCGTGGAGGTTGAAAGCGCAACCTCCGCATGCCCCTCCAGCACAATCGCCACCGCACTGAGCACCTGATGCTCCTTTCCGGAAAACCGGCGCAGCATTTCCGCAGCCTGGTCGAGATCGCCCGGCTTGCCAAAGATCTCGCCTTCCAGGGTGACCGTGGTGTCTGCGGCCAATACCGGGAATGCGGGAAGATTCCGGTATTTGAGCGCGGCGTAACCCGCTTCGGCCTTGGCCTGCGAGACTCGCCTGACATAACTTTCCGGAAGCTCACCGGGCCAGACCGTTTCGTCGACGGCGATGTCGCGGCGCGAGTCGGCGCGCATCAGCAACATCTCGAAATTGATACCGATCTGCTTGAGCAGTTCGCGGCGGCGCGGACTCTGCGAGGCCAGGTAAATACGGGGCTGTATGATGCGCATAATTCCTCTGTCCTGTTTTATCCCCGGATGCTTATTCGCGGTGATAGGGGTGATTGTGCATCAAGCTGTGCGCCCGGTACAACTGTTCCGCGAGCAGCACCCGCACAAAGGCGTGCGGCAAGGTGAGCGTGGACAGCGCCAGCATTTGCTGTGCGGACTGCTTGACCGATTCATGCAAGCCATCCGCCCCGCCGATGATGAATGCAACATCGCGACCTTCCCTCATCCATTCCTGCATCTGCGCGGCCAGCTGCCGGGTAGTGGGTTGGGAACCGTGCTCATCCAGTGCGATGCGCCGACAGCTTTGCGGCAGGACAGCATGGATGCGCAACGCTTCGGCTTCCATGATCTGCGTCGTGGTCTTGCCGGTGGTGCGCGGCTCGGGTTTGATTTCCAGCAGCGAAATGTGCGCCTCGCGCGGCATGCGCTTGGTATATTCGTTGAAGCCCGCCGTGATCCAGTCCGGCATTTTGTGTCCGACCGAGACGATGACCAGCTTCATAAGATTAAAACCTCAATTCAAGCCACATAACCAGCGACTTGGCTAGCGTCGTTTGCTAGCCTAGTCGAATGGCCAGTAGTTACATCAGAGATCACAGAGGAAGTGCAATCCGATGGTTTTTCTCTGTGCGCTCGGTGATTTCTGCGGCTAAAAGCTTTTCTGGTTTCATGCCTGCTTTGGAGCAGGGGCCAGCTTGGGCCGCGCCGCCTGCGCCTTGCTCCACAACTCTTCAAGGTTGTAGTAGTCGCGGATAGCGGGCTGCATGATGTGCACCAGCACTTCGCCCAGGTCCACCAGTATCCATTCACCGCTTTCCTCGCCTTCACGGCCAAGAACCGTTTCTCCGCGCTCCTTGAGCTTGACCACCACGTTATCGGCCAGCGCCTTGGTCTGCCGGGTTGAATTGGCACTCGCGATGACCATGCGTTCGAACATCGTGCTGAGTTTGCTGGTGTCGATCACGTTGATATTGTTGGCCTTGACGTCTTCCAGCGCGGCGACGACGGCCAGTGTTTTTTCTTCAGTAGTTAGCATGTGATGTATAAATGATGTTGATGAATGTAATCCGCCACCGGGTCCGGCAACAGATAGCGTATGGTGCGTTTTTCGGCCACGCGGCTTCGGATCAGCGTTGCGGAGATTTCCAGCTTGGGAATAGCCAGTTCGACAATCGCCCCCGCCGGTTGTTGGGACAAGGCATCAGCCGGGCTGATGCGCTGCTGATAATGTGACCGCAAAGCCAAAGCGGTTGAGTTGATACGCTCCTCCAGCGTAAAGCCGGGGCGGGAACCCACCACGATATGCGCCAGCTCGAATAATCTCTCCCACTCGTGCCAGGTATGCAATTGCAAAAAAACGTCCCCGCCCATCAGCAGGCACAGCGGTTGTTCCGCACCCAGTTCGGCGCGCAATTCCAGCAGCGTATCCACTGTGTAGCACGGCGCGGCGCGCCTGACTTCGCGCTCATCCAGCACAAATGCCGGTTGATCGGCGATCGCCAGTTGCACCATCGCGCTGCGGTGCTGTGCCGACACTTGCGGAGCATCGCGATGCGGCGGCGTTCCGGTGGGAATGAAACGGATCTGCCGGAGATGCGCCAGCTCGAGCATTTCCTCGGCGAGACGCAGATGCCCGTAATGAACCGGGTCGAACGTACCGCCCAGGATGCCAACAGGAATACCGATCGCTCTTTTGTTCACTGATTAAATGATCCCGGAATGCAAGACCGGGAACTACAGTGCCAGCCGGCGGGTATCCGCCAGCACTTGCGAAAGAAATACGATAAAGCGCGCCGCTGCGGCACCATCGATCACACGGTGGTCATATGACAGTGACAGCGGCAGCATCAGGCGCGCCACGAAGGTGTCATCCTGGTGCATGGGCTTGATGACGGCCCTGGACACGCCGAGGATCGCCAGCTCCGGCGCGTTGATGATGGGCGTGAAAGCCGTCCCGCCAATGCCTCCCAGGCTGGAGATCGAGAAGCAGCCGCCCTGCATCTCGGCAGCGGTAATCTTTTTCTCGCGGGCGCGCGCGCTCATCTCGCCCAGTTCCCTGGCCAGCTGCACGATGCCTTTCTTGTCCGCGTCGCGCAGTACCGGCACCATCAGTCCGTCCGGCGTATCGACCGCCACGCCGATGTGAAAATACTGCTTGAGTACCAGATTCTCGCCGCCCGCATCCAGAGACGCGTTAAATTCCGGAAATTGCTGCAGCGCCACCACGACCGCCTTTACCAGAAAGGCCAGTGGCGTGATCTTGATATTCTGTTTGGCGTATTCCACACCGAGTTCCTTGCGGAATGCTTCCATTTCGGTAATGTCGGCCTCGTCGAATTGCGTGACATGCGGAATGCTCACCCAGTTGCGATGCAGGTTCGCGCCGGAAATCTTCTTGATGCGCGACAGCGGTCTGGTCTCGATCGCGCCGAACTTGGCGAAATCCACCACCGGCATCGCCGCCACCTGCATGCCGTTCCCGCCTGCCGCAGCACGCGGTTGCGCCAGCGCAGCCTTGACGAAGTTCTGCACGTCATCCTTGGTCACGCGGCCCTTTTCGCCGCTGCCCTTGACCTGCGCCACCGGCACACCGAGTTCGCGAGCAAAACGGCGTATCGCCGGGCTGGCGTGGGCTTTTCCGTTTGCCGCCACAGCCTGCATTGTTTGCGCCGGCAGCGGGGCTGCCGCAGGTTTCTCTGCCAGCTTGGCCGCAACAGGAGCTGCCATGACCTGCGCAGCAGCCGGATTGTCTTTTGGCGCGGCCGCCGCCTCGCTGCTCTCCAGCAACAGGATCAGCGAACCCTGGGAAACCTTGTCGCCGACCTTGACCTTCAATTCCCTGATCACGCCGGAGTAAGGCGACGGCACATCCATCGCCGCCTTGTCGGTTTCCAGCGTCACCAGATTGTCTTCGGCCTTGATCGTGTCCCCTGCCTTGACCAGCAATTCGATGATGCTCACATCCTTGTAGTCGCCGATGTCCGGCACCAATACTTGCTTTATTTCTGCCACGGTGTGTCTCCTCCCAACCTTAAACCGTCGTTGGGTTCGGTTTGTCTGGATTGATGTTATACAACTTGATCGCCTTGCTGACCTCGCCGGCCTTGATCGTGCCCTCATCGGCCAGCGCCTTCAATGCGGCAACCGCGATGTAGTAGCGATCCACCTCAAAGAACCGGCGCAATTTCTTGCGCGTGTCGGAGCGGCCGAAGCCGTCCGTGCCCAGCACCTTGAAATGCCCGGGCAGGAAGGCGCGAATCTGATCGGCGAACGAGCGCATGTAATCGGTCGCGGCGATCACCGGGCCGCTGCGTCCGGCCAGGCACTGCTCGACATAGCTGACCCGCGCTTTGCTTTCCGGATGCAGCATGTTCCAGCGCTCGCAATCCATCCCGTCGCGGCGCAATTCGGTGAAGCTGGTCACGCTCCAGATGTCCGCTGCGACACCGAAATCCTTTTCCAGCAATTCCGCGGCGGCGATCACCTCGCGCAATATCGTGCCGCTGCCGAGCAGTTGCACGGTCGGCATCTCACCTTGTTTCTTGCCTCTTGTATCTTTTCCCTTAAAGAGATACATGCCCTTGATGATGCCGGCCTCGGCGCCCTTGGGCATAGCCGGGTGAGCATAGTTTTCATTCATCACCGTGAGGTAATAGAACACGTCCTGCTGGTCGACATACATGCGGCGCATGCCGTCGTGGATGATCACGGCGAGCTCGTACGCAAAGGTCGGGTCATAGGACACGCAATTCGGTATCGTCGCCGACAGCAGATGGCTGTGGCCGTCCTCGTGCTGCAAGCCTTCGCCGTTCAGTGTGGTGCGGCCTGCCGTGCCGCCCAGCAAAAAACCGCGCGCGCGCATATCGCCCGCCGCCCAGGCCAGGTCGCCGACGCGCTGAAAGCCGAACATCGAATAGTAAATATAGAACGGCAGCATCGCCACACCGTGGTTGGCATAAGCGGTGGCGGCGGCCAGCCACGAAGACATCGCGCCGGCTTCGTTGATGCCTTCCTGCAATATCTGCCCGCTCTGGTCTTCCTTGTAGAACATCAGCTGCTCGGAATCCTGCGGGGTATACAGCTGCCCGACCTGCGAAAAAATACCGAGCTGGCGGAACATGCCTTCCATGCCGAAGGTGCGCGATTCATCCGGCACGATAGGCACGACCTGCTTGCCGATATTCTTGTCCTTGACCAGTATGCCGAGTATGCGCACGAACGCCATCGTGGTGGAAATCTCGCGATCATCCGTGCCTTTCAGCAACGCATCGAAGGCCTCCAGCCCGGGTATCAGCAGTGGCTCGGTGACCGGCTTGCGCTGCGGAACCACGCCCATGACCTTGCTGCGCTCCTTGAGATATTTCATCTCCAGGCTATCCTCGGGCGGACGGTAGAAATTCAGCTTGGCAACCTGTTCATCGCTCAGCGGGATGTTGAAGCGGTCGCGGAATTGCAACAAAACGTCACCGGCCATTTTCTTTTGCTGGTGGGTGATATTCTGGCCTTCACCCGATTCGCCCATGCCGTAGCCCTTCACCGTCTTGGCGAGGATCACGGTCGGCTGGCCGGTATGCTGGCTGGCAGCCGCATAAGCGGCGAACACCTTGCGCGAATCGTGGCCGCCGCGATTCAGGCGCCAGATTTCGTCATCGGACATGTCCGCGACCATCTCGAGCAATTCCGGATATTTGCCGAAGAAATGCTCGCGCACATAGGCGCCGTCCCTGGATTTGTAGGTCTGGTATTCGCCGTCCACCACTTCCTGCATGCGCTTCTGCAACAGGCCGTTCTTGTCCTTGGCCAACAACCTGTCCCACTGGTCGCCCCAGACTATCTTGATGACATTCCAGCCCGCGCCGCGAAACACGCCTTCCAGCTCCTGAATGATCTTGCCGTTGCCGCGCACCGGGCCGTCGAGGCGTTGCAGATTGCAGTTGACGACAAAGATCAGATTGTCGAGCTTCTCGCGCCCCGCCATCGAGACCGCGCCCAGCGATTCCGGCTCGTCAGTCTCGCCGTCGCCCAGATACGCCCATACCTTGCGCCCGGCGGTCTGCGCCATGCCGCGATGTTCCAGATAACGCATGAAGCGCGCCTGATAAATCGCCATCAATGGGCCCAGGCCCATAGACACGGTGGGGAACTGCCAGAAGTCCGGCATCAGCCACGGATGGGGATAAGATGACAGGCCGCCGCCTTCCGATTCCTGGCGGAACTTGTACATCTGCTCCTCGCTGATGCGTCCCTCGAGGAAGGCGCGCGCATACACGCCCGGCGACGAGTGCCCCTGGAAATACACCAGGTCGCCGCCATGGGTGTCGGTCTGGCCGTGGAAAAAATGATTGAAAGCCACATCGTACAGCGTCGCTGCAGAGGCAAAGCTGGCGATATGCCCGCCCAGCTCGGAAGAGTCGTGATTGGCATTCAGCACCAGCGCCATCGCATTCCAGCGCATCAAGCCGCGGATGCGGTGCTCCAGGTCCTGGTTGCCGGTGGAGCGCTGCTCATCTTCCACAGGTATCGTGTTGCGATACGGCGTGGTCGCGATGAACGGCATGCCCGCGCCAGAATTGCGCGCCTTTTCGATCAATTCTCCGAGCAGAAAACGGACGCGCTCCGCGCCTTCGTTCTCCAATACCGAATCGAGGGCTTCCAGCCACTCCTGGGTTTCTTGCGGGTCGTAATCAGGTAATGTTGCCATCATTTACTCTCTCTAATTAAATCTCTGCTGTTCATCCAGCCGTTCACGGGGAACCTGCCGGAACATGAAGCCTGTCCGCCAACCTTCAGGCAATGAGCCGCGTCGAAGGGTTCAAGAGGGAACCGCCAGCATCATGCCGCGCAATGCAGCGTTTCCGCCTCCGTGACGATCCACTCGACTTTGACATCCGTCGCTTCCTGCGGAATTTGCCCGACGATTTGCAGCGCAAAGGCAGCGGCCACCAACGCGGGCTTGTGCATGCCCGTTTCGCTGCCTTGGCGTGCAAGCAGCTTGTCGTAAAAACCGCCGCCATATCCAAGCCTGGCACCGTCCCGGGTAAATGCCACCCCCGGTAAAAGTGCGAATTCTACCTCATTTAGCGAGCCCAGCCGCTCGCAGCGTTCAACTACCGGCTCGCGTATCCCCCACAACCCCGATTCCAGCTGGCTTTCCAAATCATCCACCCAATACAGATCAAGCTGGCTGGTGTGGCGGTTCACCCGCGGCAGGGCCAGTCTTTTGCCGTCCGCCAGCACCTGTCGTATCCAGGGCTCGCTGGCAAACTCCGCGCCGAAATTCATGTAGCCCAGCACGGCCCGGGCCTGCCGGTAGATTTCCAGCTTGCAGATGCGCGCGCTGATCGCCGCGCTGTAAACGGCGCGCGTATCCGGCGATAACTGTTCACGCAGGGCCAGGATGCTTTTGCGGATGTCTTTTTTGAGCACTTGTGCGTTCATCGAAAATCAGGATGGCTTGCCTGTTTCGGCATGGATTGTCTCGAAAATTTCACGCGCGAGAATGGGGAAAGTGGTACGTTGGAATTCACCATCGCCCATGTAGCGCGTCACGATTTTGTCGTTTTCTCCCATGCGCTGAATCATCAGGTCTTCAACCAGCTTGCGCACGCCCAGCTGGAACTTATCCAGTGGATTGGCCATGGCGGTTTGGATGACCTGAGCGTTACCCACCGCGTCGTGCCTTGATCTGCTCGAAGAATAAACGGTCTTCCTCGGTAAAGGCGGTGCCGAAGCGTTCGTTTAACACCTGGATGATTTCGGAGAGAGGTGCCTTCTCTTCCTTGGCCTTGCCCGTGCCGACATCCGTCGGACTGTAAACCCCGTCCGGCTCACCTATCTTCAAATCAATCGGCCCGCCGGATACGCGCTGCAGCCGGTAATACTGCAACTCCACTTCGTTGCCAATCTTGACCACCGTGTTGTCGCGATCCAGGGGCAAATGCGGCAACAGGAATCGGCCATAGCTGTAGAGCATCTCCAAGTCCGGGTCGCCGTAAGGCAGTATCTGGCTCAGGAAGGAGTACATCCGCACATATCCGCCCAGCTTGTCGCGGAAAGCGTTGCGTACCTGGTCATCCTCGATGGCCTTGAAGCGATCCACCGCCGGTTGCAAATGACGTTGCATGTGCGCGTGATCGGCCGGGTTTTGCCTTTCCTCTGGGCGGTAGAAAATTCGGGCATAGGCCTCGACTTCGCTCCAGTGGTACACCTGCATCTGATCCAGCTCATGCTTGATGCCCATCAACATTTCAGGGTTGGCCGACTCCTGCAAGCTGGTCGAATCGAAGTAAGGCTTGAAGGCGGCGTAAATGTCTTCGGGCTTGTTTACAAAATCGAGCACGAACGGTTCTTCCTTACCGACAATTTTCCGGTTCAAGCGCGAGAGCGTCTGCACCGCCTGCACGCCATCCAGGCGCTTATCAACATACATCGCCACCAACAATGGCTGATCGAAGCCTGTCTGGTACTTATTGGCGACAAGCAGAACTTGGTAGTCACTGGAAGCAAAACGTTCGGGCAACAAACTTTCCGGGATAGACTTGCCGGTCACCACATCGGTATTCATACCCGGTTCGGTGTATTCGACACCCGTGTCCGGGTCTTTGACCGTGCCGCTGAATGCCACCAAGGGCCTGATATCGGTGTAGCCGTTTTCGGCGAGATAACGTTCAAAGGCCAGCTTGTAACGCACCGCCTGAATGCGGCTGGACGTAACCACCATCGCCTTGGCGCGACCGCCAAGCTGATGGCGCGCATGGCTGCGGAAATGTTCGATCATCACTTCTGTTTTTTGCTCGATGTTGTGCGGGTGCAGTTCCTTGAACTTGGCCAGAGCCCGTGCACCTTTCTTTTTCGGTATAGCCGGGTCGTCCTCGACTAGTTTCACGAACTTGAACCAGGTGCTGTAAGTCGTGTAGTTGCGCAGCACATCAAGGATGAAGCCTTCCTCGATGGCCTGCCGCATCGAGTAAGTGTGAAAGGCCTCGCCGTTACGGCCAAACAACTCCAGCGTCTTGCCCTTGGGCGTAGCGGTAAAGGCGAAGAAACTCAAATTCTTTTGCTGGCCGCGTGTAGCCATGATCTGGTTGAGACGGTCTTCCCAATCAGGCTCGTTTTCACCCTCCCCCTCGAAGAAAGAAGATGAGCTCTGCACACCGAGGATACTTTTCAACTCCCGCGCCGTTTCACCCGTCTGGCTGGAATGCGCCTCATCCACAATCACCGCATAACGCCGTGCCGCAATCGCTGCCGCCCAATCCCTGGCTTGCAGCTGTTCTTCCGCGCTGGCTTTTTCCTGGCTTTCCGCACCTGCCGCATGCAACAAACCGCGCAGCACGAATGGAAATTTCTGCAAGGTGGTAATCACGATCTTGGTGCCGTCGATCAACGCGGCAGCCAGTTGCTTCGCGTCCTGATCTATCGCCTTCACCACGCCTTGCGCATGCTCGATCTGGTAGATCGCATCCTGCAATTGTTTGTCCAGCACCTTGCGGTCGGTGATCACGATCACGCAATCAAATACCTTCTGATCCTGCGCATTGTGCAAACTTGCCAGCCGGTGCGACAGCCACGAAATGCTGTTGGTTTTACCGCTGCCCGCCGAGTGCTGGATCAGATAATTGTGCCCCGCGCCCTCCTCACCGCTCGCGGCAACCAGCGCGCGCACCGCATCCAGCTGGTGATAGCGCGGAAACACCATCTTTTCGGTCATGACCAGCTTCTTGCCGCCGCACCCGTCGTCCACCTTTTGTTCGTCTTTCTCGATAAACAAGAAGTGCCCGAGAATGCCGAGAAAACTGTCGCGCTGCAGCGTCTCTTCCCAGAAATATCCGGTGCGGTAGCCGGAAGGATACTGCGGGTTGCCCGCACCGCACTGCACTTGCCCCGGATGGCTGCCCCGGTTAAAAGGCAAGAAGTAAGTCTTGTCCCTGGCCAGCCGCGTGGTCATGTGCACCTCGTCCGGGTCGGCGGCGAAATGCACCAGCGCGCGCTTCTTGAAATCGAACAACGGCGCACGCGGGTCGCGGTCGGTTTGGTATTGCCGCACCGCATGCCGCCAGCTTTGCCCTGTGCCGGGGTTCTTCAGCTCGATGGTCGCCACCGGCAAGCCATTCACTGCCAGCACCATATCCACTGTGCTGTGGTCGGCGGGATGACAAGGCACCTGCCGCGTCAACGTAAGCTGGTTCTGCGCGTAGAGCGCCAGCACGTCCGGCGAAAGCCCGTGCGCCGGTTTGAAATAAGCCAGATGAAACAACTTGCCGTAAAACTTGAAGCCGTGGCGCAGCACATGCAGTGTTCCCTTGATCTCCAGCTCCTTCACCAGCGCATCCAGCAACATGGGCTGAAGATTGGAGCTATGCAGTGCTGCCATCTCAGCCCACAGCTTAGGCTGGGTGGCTTCGATGAAGGCGAACACGCGTGCCGGGAAAAGGGCGCGCGCTTTGTCCCACTCGCCGACACTGCCAACTTGCCAGCCAGCCTCAGCCAGCATCTGTTCAAGGTAAGCTTCAAAAGCTTTTTCAGAGGTTTGTACCATAGCAATCAATCAATTATGCAAAAACAAGAGATTTACGGGTTCAAGCTAGACTTTAACTTGGCGCGAACCTAAGTTAAAGAAAACGCGTTTTATTTAACTTAGGAATAACTTAAGGTAACGATCGAATGCGTATATTCGCCCCTTCTGCTGCCCGGATATTTCGGTTAGAACGCCCAGTTGTATCAACTCGCGAATCAAAGTATTGGCAGTCGGGGTGCTGATCCCCAGAGTGCGCTCCAAGTCAGCCGCCACAATCACCGGCTTTGAATAAAGCAATTTGAGCGTTTGCCGGGCATTGGGTGCGCGTCGACCCAATCCCAGAATTTGCTGCTCTACTTCAGTGCGCAAGGCAAGGATCTTCTGGAAAGTGTCGCGTCCCTTGGCAG
>LSLI01000039.1 GCA_001577345.1 Candidatus Gallionella acididurans | reverse complement strand
GCCAATAAGAGACCTTCAGTAATCGGGACAGCGCAGACAGCAGAGGTGAAAAAAATGGCAGGCATTAATACCTGCCATTTGCTGGTAAAAATCCAGATTACGGGTTCAACGTGAAAATTACCCCACTTGCCGCTCCGATAACTGTTTGGCTGCCTGTGCCTCCATTGGCATCGGTGGCAATGATCGTATAGTTACCCGCATCTGCAGTGTCAGCTGTGAAAGTAAGCGGCGACGTGGTGCTGTAGAGCGCAACTTGCGGGCCCGTTGCAGCCAGTGAAAAGCTGAAAACATAGGGTGAGGCGGCGCTGGTCATGGTGGCCGTAATCTCGTAGACACGGCCTGAACTGGTTACGGTCTGATCCGCAACCAGATTGGCCCCTTGGCTCACCGTTCCAGAAACAGTGTTCATGGAGGAAGTGGCGGGAGCAATGGTTCCCAGGGAGTTAACGCCCGTCACTACCACGTTCTGTACAATATAAGTTGGAATGAGCGGCACCGATGTCGTTGCCGGAGGCGCTGGTTGAGCTGCAGCGATAACCACATCTACATTTCCCCCCACGCTTGATGTAGGAACGGGGTAGAGTGTGAAATTGCCGTTGGTATCAGCCACCGTCCCATTGATGATTACTGGAGCTGTCGTGCTGGTGCCGGGGTACTCGGCATACACCATAGCTCCCGCCCCACCCGTGATAGTGCCGGTGATTGATCCAGCCACCGCCACAGCCGTTGCCGTCACTACAGGCTTCAGGATGTACTGGCCGCTATTTCCTGCAACAACGATCGATTTACAGGCATTAAAGTCCATCACCTCGCTATCCTGGGTACCTGCCTTTACCGTGATTGGACCCTGTAAATTTAACTTGAACCCGCTTTGCTGCGCACTGGGAGTAGTCAGCGGAATTACTGAAGAAGAACCCGTAAGCACCACCGAATTCGCATTAGGCGTTGTGCTGTTGGATACCAGAACCAGCCGCATTTGGTTGTAGGTTCCTGCAGATAGGATTGCGTAAGCCAGTGGTAGCGTTTTTCCGTTGGTGAGTGTCAGCAGGTCAATTTGTCCGGTACCGGGAGTCACCGGGATGGATGTCCAGTTGCTGCCGTTGTTCGAAGAAATATCCACATGGTCCACGGTGACGTATACGTGGTCATAACCGCAGGCAGCAGAATCCGTCAGCTGCAGGGCAAGCGTGCCTAAGGAAGCAGCGCCAGAGCCACCACTGCAGGCTAAGAGTAAGACCGCACTCAGCAGGCCAACACCCAAAAGCAATAAGGATTTTATAGAAAGATTATTCATAATGCACCTCGCGAGATTATAAAATTTGCAATGATTTTCTTCATTGCCTGTGTTCGAAAAAGTGCTTTAATATCAAAATTATTAGAGGGTTACAATTTTATACGAAGGAAACCGAATGTGAAATTTTGCGCTCATATGTTTTGCTGTTCTGTCTGGTAGCACACATAGATTCCATCAACTTCATTAAATTGAGCAAATTAGAGGGGGCAATCAAAGTATGCTTGTGGCATCGACCGGAAGCCTACTCCTCAAAATTAACAGAAATAAAGCAGAAGCAGACGATTACAGCCAACGAAATCCGATTGCCAGCGAGCGCCAGCTTTGTGTCGATAGTGACGATTGGCGAACGTCGGCTTCAGAGCAATAAAAATTCCCATGAGCGAAAGAAACTGAGCTGCCCGATTGCGGACATTGGCGAACTCACCCTATCGACACATAGTGCTACTTCAACCCGCCGAACTCACCGCCACAAAGCCGTCATTTGCGGTTCATTATAAAGTTCGCCGCAAAATAGTCTTTGGCAGCCAAGAACTGTGCCGATAATTTTGACATCACTGCCACTCTCACAGATCATACTGCCCATTCAGGTGCCCTCAGCCACAAGGTGACGGGAGAATCGGGAAGGCGGTGCAATTCCGCTACGTGCCCAACGCTGTAAGGATGATGCTTCGGCAACAAGCCACTGGTGAAAACCGGGAAGGCGCCGCCTGCAGATGAATCCAAGTCAGAAGACCGGCCTGAAGAATTTGCGCCCTGCATGGTCTTGTAGGGGGCCATTTTTTACACGAGGGGAATAGCAGTGAAAGCAGCCAGTCAGGACATGCACGCCTTTACCGTCGAAGCGCGCGAGGCCATTTACCAAACTATTTTTTCGCGCCGTGATGTGCGTGGCCAGTTTCTTTCAAAGCCCGTGCCGGACGAAGTGTTGAGCCGCATCATCACCGCCGCACACTACGCGCCTTCTGTCGGCTTCATGCAGCCATGGAATTTTCTGGTGTTACGGTCTGACGAGATCAAGCGCCGTGTTCATGCCGCTTTTTCAGACGCTCATGCCGAAGCAGCGGAGATGTTCGAAGGCGACAAGCGTGCCACCTACAAGACGCTCAAGCTCGAAGGCATTCTGGAATCGCCTATCGGCATTTGCGTCACCTGCGACCGCGAGCGTGCAGGCCCGGTAGTGGTGGGCCGCACCCACATGAAGACCATGGATCTTTACAGCAGCGTCTGTGCCGTACAAAACCTCTGGCTGGCGGCTCGTGCTGAGGGTCTGGGCGTGGGCTGGGTGAGCATTTTCAATCAGGCCGCATTGCAGGAAGCCCTCGGCATTCCCAAAGGCATCACACCAATTGCTTATCTTTGCGTTGGCTATGTTAGCCACTTCTACGCCAAACCGGAGCTTGAAGCCGCCGGTTGGCTGCCACGCCTGCCGATTGAAAATCTGGTGTACATCGACCATTGGGGACATAGTGATGAGCAGCAACCTCTCATCAGGCAGCTAATTAAAGACCAGGCCGCTGCGCAAACGGTGGCAAATGCCACCATACACCAACCGGGAAACGACACTACAGCTTTAACGATAAACAAAAGCTGAAAATGCACGAAGAAAGTTACCAACTTTAAATAGTGTTTCTAACTTTGAAAGGTAGATGCGAGAAAAATACTTGACGGGCCGGTTTTTAGCACATTTCGGATGGTCGGGCTTCTACAAAGCACAAATTGCTGCAATCAGCTCTGCTTCAGTAACGCCTCAAACTGCTCAATCGGAACCGGCCTGCCAAACAAGTACCCCTGATAGTGAATGCAGCCTCTGTTTAGGAGTAGCTGTCTTTGTTCTTTTGTCTCCACTCCTTCGGCAATAACTTGCATGTCCAGGCTTTGTGCCATCGCGATAATGGTATGCACAATCGCCATGTCGTCCTTATCTGTGGTTATGTCGCGCACGAACGACTGGTCGATCTTGAGTTGATCGATCGGCAGCCGTTTGAGGTATTGCAGCGATGAATAGCCCGTGCCGAAATCGTCCAGTGATAACTTAACACCAACTTCATTCAATGCGCCCATGGTCGCGATGGTCTCTTCGATATTTTCAATCAACATGCCTTCGGTCAGCTCCAGTTTCAGCAGCCTGGGATTGATGGCATGGTGTTGCACGACCGCTTGCACTTGGGCCACGAAATCAGTCTGATGGAATTGCCTGGCACTCACGTTTACCGCCAGAACGAGGTCACGGGTGAGCGCATTCTGTTCCCAAACCTTGAGCTGGGCGCAGGCCGTCTCAAGCACCCAATGCCCGATGGGCAAGATCAGCCCAGTTTCTTCCGCCAGCGGAATGAATTTGTCTGGCGGCACCAGTCCGCGCAAGGGGTGAATCCAGCGGATCAATGCCTCTGCACCCAATGGATGATGTGAACTATCCACCTGCACTTGGTAATACAGATGAAATTGTTGCAGCTCAAGTGCTTTGCGTAATTCACCCTCCAGTGAGAAGCGGGCCGTGATGCTGGCTTGCATCTGTGGATCGAAGAAGCGCAAGGTATTGCGTCCGGCTTTCTTGGCCTGAAACATGGCAATGTCGGCCTGTTTCAGCAGTTCATCTGTCGTAAGCTGGCCGCCGTTAAACAGGGTGACACCGACGCTGGCAGTACTGTGGTGTTCATGATGAGTATCAAGCTGGTAAGGTTGGCTGAGAGACGCGAGTATCTTTTCGCCGACGGCTTCCGCGAGTGCGGCCGCTATAACGGGTATCGCACTCAAATCTTCCAGCATCACCACAAACTCGTCACCATCAATATGCGCCACGGAGTCGCTTTTACGCACGCAGGCTTCCAGCCGTTGTGCAGTCTGTTTCAACATCAGGTCGGCCATGTCATAGCCGAGGGTATCGATGAGGCTCTTGAAATTATCCAGGTCAATGAACAACAGCGCACCTTTCCTGCCGCTACGCTCACTGGCAACCAACGCCTGGTGAAGCCGGTCCGAAAGAAGCCGTCGATTGGGCAAGCCGGTGAGTTGGTCATAGAACGCCAGATAGGCGATTTGTTCATCATCTGATTTGCTCTTGATGTCGCTTTTGCGAAGCACATCTTCTGCCCGGCGTTGCAACAATACGAAGCCGATCACCATGAAGCTGAATATCATAGCCACGATACTAGACTGCCAGATATGACGATGCCATGCGGCGAGATAATCCTCGTCGGCAATACCGGCAAACACAATCAAGGGAAGATTGTCTACCTTGCGGAAAGCGAACACGCGCGGGATGCCATCCAATGGCGCTCTGGCATGGTAGACAGCATGAGTTATTCTTTTATCCAGATAAAATTTGGCATTCAAGTCGGCTATCTTGCCAATATCCTTTTCGCTCGGCGGATAGCGGGCAGCAAGACGAAGGTCGCTGTCGAATAGCGCCACCACCCCATAGGTGCCAAGATTAAGGGCATGGTATAAACGCTGAATGTAATCCAAATTCAGAACAACCAGGACGATGCCCGCAAAGCTGCCATCCTTGAAATTCAGCCGCCGACTCAGCACGAACGACCATTTGCCGGTAGTTCGCGCAATGAGCGGAGCTGAAATTACCAACCCTGCTGTGGCATCGGCTCGTTGCCGCTGGAAATATGGGCGGTCTGAGATATTGATATGGGGAATCGGATTGGTCGAACCGTATATATTATTTCCTTTGCTATCGATAATACGTATAACAGAAACTGCCGGCAAGATATTGGCCTGGGATTCCAGCAAGGAATGAAGCTCTTGCCCGCGTGCGCTTCTTGTGCCGCGAGAAAGCAGCATATCCCACGGACGTACGTCCCTTTGCATTTCCCGCAATAACAGATCAGCATTATTGAAGGTGGCCGACGCGTTCTCGTCCAGCATCTGGGTGATATTTTCCACCTCATTTTTGGCATTTTGGTTAGCGTTCTGATATTCGCTGGCAAGACTGAACACCAGCATGGCAATAATGCCCGCCAGCCCTGCAAAGCCGGAAAATAACGTCCAATTGAAGGAACGACGGTGGTATGGGGTTAATTCTTTTTGCGAGGGGGGGGTCATCGGTGCAAGTAAACTCAGTGCATAATTACTTCATTGCTGTGTGAAATATGGACATTTTGCTGCCACTCTTAATGTAAGTTATTGAGGTTCTCATATTTGATGACAATGACACATCTTTCGGAATGCGGTAAGGGTAAATTAAAAAACTGGCACGTCAGTCCCGCGAATTCGGGGAATCCAGAATACCTCGTCATTGCGAGGAGGCGAAGCCGACGCGGCAATCCAGGACAGCAAACCATTGGATTGCTTCACTTCGTTCGCAATGACGGCAAGGGTGTCGTGAATTATGGAAGTATCAATAGTTACACCTAATATTCATGTGAACATGCCGGTTTCTTTCAGGCCTGCATAGGATCAAACTGAACTGAGACCACCCATCGACAGGACATTTATAGCCCTTGCGCCCAAGGTATGCCGTGCGCTGGCATACATAAGGCAAACAATTTCCCACTTCCCGCCGCCGGCGCCGGATTCCCACGGGGTTTTATTTGAGTTTCAACTCGAAGCTTTCATTGCCGCGCTCCACGGCGATCAGGCGCAGCAATAGATGTCGCCGTCATTACTGATGGCGCGTCAGGGGTTGAGATAAGGAATTGCTGGTTACAAACTGGATTTCTGTGGATGGACATGGTGATCTCCATCGGACAGGTCTGGCCTGCCGACGGATCCGCGCTTGAATGCGAACTAAGAAGTTACTAAAGGCAACCACGCTGCTCAACAAGGCACACACGCTGGACGAAGGTCACGCCATCCTCGCCGACATGCGCAACGACGGCATCACGTCGAACGGGTAATCAACATCTTCGCTTTGGCACATCGATACCGTTCCGGAAAGCGGATGTCCATTCCATTAATATGTAAATCGGCCCAAATAATCTATGGTGAACGACTGCTATCAAGAAAATTCTTCAGCGTCCGGAATTGGCACTGACCGGAAGTCTACTCCTCAAAATTAACCGCCGTAAAGCGGACGCTTGCGGCCGACGAAATCCGATTATCTATGAGCGGCGGCTTTGGCCGACACCCGGTCACCGCCGCTGACATTCAGAACCATTCGCACCATCGGGATTCACACCTTTTATTGATGTTTCCGTAATGGGCGATAGTCCTCAGCCGGCCCCCTCGCAAGCTCCCCCCGGTGGAAGAAGGATATGTCTTCCCTCTGCTCCCCCTGATATCCATGGCCATGTCAGACAGACACTGACAACCAAGTCTCTGCTCCGCCTACAGGATTTTAAGACAAACATCACTACCGCCCCGGTGAGCGCGGAAACATAATCTGCCTGTCGATTTTGCAAGCCGATAAGCATGACAAGGCGGAATGATGAATGTATTTATTGTGGAGGATTCGGAAGCGATGCGCGAAAGTTTGCGATCCATGCTGTCTGAATTTCACACTGTCAGGATAGTCGGTTATGCGGCGGACGAAATGGATGCTGTCGAACAAATCAACGCGTTGCTGCCCGATGTTGTGATCCTTGATCTCAACCTGCAATCCGGATCTGGTGTTGCCGTATTGAAGAATATCAAGAAGCGCCATGGCGAGATAAAAGTCATGGTGTTGACCAACTGCAACGGCGAGCTTTACGTGGACGCCTGCAAGCGCGCGAATGCGGATTATTTCTTCGACAAGTCATTTCAGTTCATGCAGGTTCGCGAAGTGTTTTGGAATTGGGAACACGCCGGCCATCCTGACAACAAGCTGGACGGCAGGTTGCCTTGTTAACCGGGAAAATTTTGGAGAGCTCATGCCTAAGCACATAGTACGTCTGTTGGCGCTGGTTGCGGTATTTGCAATCATTGCTATCGCAGCAAAGGAATTTCTGATACCGGCCTCGTTTTATCAATACGGGCATTACCGGGGCGCTGCGGTCGCGGAAATTGCATCCAAGATTCCAAAACTCGACGGCTCGGCATCTTGCCAATCCTGTCACAAGGAGGCTTACGCGGAGTGGGTCACCGGCATCCACCGCAAAGCGACCAGGAATGATGTCGTCCAGGGACTGGTCATCAAAAACGGGCCCAATTGTGAAGTGTGCCATACCGGTCCGGCAGGCAATCACCCATCCAAGGAAGCCATGCCGCTTTCTATCGAGGACAGGGTTACCACGATTACCCATAAGCACATCATTCATCCGGCCGATGTGCCGGGCAGGAATCTGATGCTGGCAGCGAAAGATATGCAGAGTGTATGTCTGGCCTGCCACGAAAAACTGGAAGCCCGGCCCAAGGCGCAACCCCAGATTGCGGTTGATAGTCATGGCGGCCAGGAGCTATGCACCACTTGCCACAATCCGCATTCACCCAGGGTCAATTTTGCAGCCGTGCCCAGACCACCTTACGACTCCATTACAGGCAACGCGATTCCGGTGAGCGCATTCAAGCCGGGGGATGCGGGCGCAGGCAAGTCTGTGGCGGCAGCTTGCGCGGGATGTCATGGCAACGCCGGAATGAGCGTCAATCCGGAATGGCCCAATCTGGCGGGGCAACATGCAGGTTATCTGGTCAGCTCGCTCAAGGCATTCAAGTCGGGGACGCGCAAGAACGACATGATGAGCGGCATGGCGGCCGGCCTGAGCGATGCTGACATGCGCAATGTGGCCGCGTATTTTTCCAAAGCCGGTTGCGGTGTGACCTGGGGTGACAAAGCCAAAGCCTTGCTGGGTAAGGCCAAGGTCGCGGAGGCGGGCTGTGCGGCCTGTCACAACGCCGGCGGTCTGCGCGCCGCGGGAGCAGCCGGAATCAGCGCCAGCCAGGCGTGGCCGAATCTGGCCGGACAAAATGCCGGATATCTGGGCGTTGCGCTCAAAGCATTCAAGGACGGCAGTCGCGAGCACGCGGTCATGTCGAGCGTGGCCAAGACGCTGTCCGATTCCGATATAGACAACCAGTCGGCCTATTTCGCCAGCGTGAGTTGCCGGTGATGAAATTACCTAGTGAGGAAAAAATGACTATCCAGGATAAAAAACTTGAAGCGCAGGAAGTGCCCCTGTCACGGCGCCGCTTCCTGGGATTGCTGGGCAAGGGCGCGGCTTGTGCGGGTGCGATTGTCGGCGCGGTCGGCGCGGGCAGTGCGCTGGGCGCAGCTGAAGCGGGAAGCGGAAAGCACGCGTATCAGCAAAACGACAAGCAGTACGCCGAAGCGGTCAATGACCCGCCCAAGATACCCGAATACAACTGGAACGACCACCAATGGGCGATGGGTGTCGATACGACCCGCTGCATCGGCTGTTTGCGCTGCATGGAAGCGTGCAAGATGGAAAACAGCGTGCAGATGGATGCGAATCACAATCGCACCTGGGTTGAGCGCTATGTTTATCTGGAAGGCTCGAATACGGCACTCATCGACAGCCAGGCAGATCCGAAGAATATAGCCAATGCAGGTTCGGAGACGAAATTCCGTTTCGACAACCGCTACAAGGATGCCAAGGTTGAAAAGGCATTTTTCGTGGCCAAGCTGTGCAATCAATGCGAGCACCCGTCGTGTGTGGAAGTGTGCCCGACCGGTGCGACTTTCAAGTCCAAGGACGGTCCGGTGCTGATAGACACGACCTACTGCATCGGATGCCAGTATTGCGTGCAGGCCTGCCCCTATGGCGCGCGCAGTTTCAATGAATCCAGGGGTACCGCCGAAAAATGCAACTGGTGCTACCACCGTATCACCAAGGGGCTCAACCCGGCGTGTGTCGAGGTGTGCCCGACGGGCTCGCGCGTTTTCGGCGATCGCAACGACCCGGAAAGCCCGGTCAGTCTGTTTATTCGCAACAACCACGTGCAAGTCCTGAAGCCGGAAATGGGCAATGCACCCAACGTGTTTTATGTAGGTCTGGACAAGGAGGTAGTGTGATGGAACACGTATTCGAGCACGTCACCCCGTTTGTCGGGTACGTTTATCCGAACGAAACCGATTTTCCGTGGAGTCAACTCATCGTAATTTATCCCTACATCACCGGCCTGGTGGCGGGTGCGTTTGTGATATCCAGCCTGGATCATGTGTTCAACATAAAGAGTTTCGCGCCGATCTCGCGGTTTGCCCTGTTGACCGCGCTGTGCTTCATGATTTTCGCGCCGACACCGTTGCTGTTTCACCTGGGCCAGCCAACCCGCGCGTTCAACGCGGTGATAACGCCGCACTGGACTTCGGCGATGGCGGCGTTCGGATATGTTGCCGGGTTTTACCTGTGCCTGCTGGTGCTGGAAGTCTGGTTTGCGTTCCGCGCGGATATCGTCGCGATGTCCAAGGTCAGAACCGGCATCATGGGAAAAGTTTACGGCTGGCTTTCCCTGGGGTCGGATGATTTGTCAGAGCATGCGCTGGCTATCGATCACAAGGTTGCGCGCATCCTGTCCATGATAGGCATTCCTGCCGCGTGCGGTCTGCACGGCTACGTCGGTTTCGTGTTCGGATCGCTGAAGACGCGCGAATGGTGGTCATCCGATCTGATGCCTGTCATTTTCCTGCTGTCTGCCGTGGGTTCGGGTGTCGGGCTGGTCATCGTGCTGTATGTGATCGTATCCAAATTCCGCAAGACGCCAATAATCGACGAAACCATGCGCGGCCTGTTGTATGTCATGTTCACCGGCGTTGCCATCGTGATGGTGATCGAGGGCCTGGAAATTCTGGAAATGTTCTACAAGGCGCGCGAAGGCATCGAGACCGTGAGGGAATTGATTGCCGGCCCGATCTGGGTTGGCATGTACATACAGTGGGGGATGTCCGTGTTTGCCCTGCTGACCACATCGGCGCTACTGGTTTTGAACGTGCACGGGAAACGTCTGGTGACCTGGCTGTTCCTGAGCGGGCTGGCCATGATGATAGGCGTGCTGGCGATGCGCTGGAACGTGGTGATAGGCGGGCAGGAATTATCCAAGACCATGAAGGGGTTGCTGACCTTCACTCCCGAGTTGTTTGGGCGTGAAAGTCTGTTCACTGTATTGATCATTTCCATCTGCCCCTATGTCGCGCTGTGGCTGGTGACAAAACTGTTGCCGCCCTGGGGCGAAAAGATAGAGCCCGAAGGCAGGGCGTTTGATGTTCACAAGTTGGCTTAGGGTGACCATGATGCAAGCCACGGGTCATGGGTATCACTTTCATCCAGCCACCAATCCAAGGAGAAAAAAATGAAAACCAGTATCTTGAGCATGATTGCGGCAGCAAGCCTGATTGTTGCCGGCACCTCACTGGCAGCCGGCATGCCCGCTGCCGGCAAAGCAAAGTGCGGTGTGTGTCACGCCATCGACAGCAAAGTTGTCGGTCCGTCATACAAAAATATATCCGCGAAGTACAAGGGCGACAAAGACGCGGCCGGCAAGATCGCTGCCAGCATTACCAAGGGCGGTTCGTTTGGCTGGAAGCTTGGATCGATGCCGCCAAAAGGCATGGGTGCGAGCGACACTGAAATCAAGGCCATGTCTGAATATATAGCGGGCTTGGCAAAATAGGATTTGCTTCTTCTGCGGGTCTCATCATTACGCTGTGTGATGGGGGTGTGAAGAACCCGAGGAACAATTGTTTTGACGCATGAAACTTACTTTATGAGGTGCCCTATGAAAAACCAATACTTGCTGGGAGGTTTTGTACTTGCCGCATCATTTCTGGTGACGGCATTCCCCGCTCTGGCGCTTGGAGACGTCAGCTACGCGAATGATGTAAAGCCGATTCTCCATGATTATTGCCTGAGCTGTCACCAACCCGGAGGCAAGGGCTATGAAAGGAGCGGGCTGGATATGCGTACCTACGAGAGCCTGATGAAGGGTACCAAATTCGGGGCGGTGATCAAGCCGGGCGACAGCTATTCAAGCGTCCTGATTGAATTGGTCGAGGGGCGCGCCCATCCTTCGCTCAAGATGCCGTACGGGTTGGAGGGAGGCCTGGCGAAAGACAAAATCGAAATCCTGAAAAAATGGGTGAAACAGGGGGCCAGGGACAATTGACCGCATCGGACAGTCTGTCTGGCGCGGCATGGAATACCGGATGTATGCGTTGTTTGGAGCATGGTCGAACCGGGTAGCTGGGCCGGGCTGCAAACGATGAATGATTCAGGCAGGACTTGTTGTTTTGCAATCCGCCTGCTGCGCGGAACATAAAATCGGATTGCCACCTTACATCAACGATTTATTATAACGAAGGAGTTAATCATGCAATTCAAGAATGTTATTTTGGCTATCTTCGCGTTGCTGTCCGCAGCGCTTTGGGCGCCGCAGGCAAACGCGATTCCCGCGTTCTCACGTCAGGTCGGCATGGCTTGCAGCGCCTGCCATTACCAGCACTTCCCGGCACTGAACAGTTTCGGGCGGGCCTTCAAGGAAGGCGGTTTCACGATGATAGGTGCCGAGAGCAAGGTTGAGGGTGACGGCTTGTCGATACCCGCAACCCTGAACGCATCCCTGGTCGGCTATATTACCGATACGAAAACCAACGGCCCGACAACCGGCACGACTGCCACCACCAAGACCACCAACAACGGTTCCCTGCAGATACCGGTTCAGTCCAGCCTGTTCCTGGCCGGGCGCGCCGGGGAACATACCGGTTTCATGACCGAGATCAATTTGACTCCTGCCAGTGGCGGCACCATACCGGATGGCAGTATCGGCATGACCATGTTAAAAGTGCCGTTCGTGTATGACGTGGGCAACGTGAAGGCAGGGCTGGTTCCATTCAGCAGTCCTAACGGCGCGGCTGACAGCTTCGAAGTGTTGAACACCGGCGCGGTCGCGGTGCATGCCTTCAACCAGTGGGACATGGCTGCGATTTCCGCCCAGCAATACATCGGCACTGCGACGGCGGCATCCGGTCTGGCCTTCATTGCCAGCAATGAAAACTTCTTCGCCAATTTCGCGAAGTGGGGCGCCAACCAGGGCTCCGGCGCTTCCGGTTCACCGACTTCCAACTACCTGCGTGCCGCCTGGACTACCGGCCTGATCCCCGGATTCGATAGCGCGATCGGCTTCCAGGTATGGAACGGAACCAGCGTAGTGGATGCAGCGGCAGCAGGTGGATTGGTTAATCCACTTGTTACTACGGGAGTTGTAAACACCAAGGCCTCCGCAATCGATGCGCAGATGATGGGCGACGTGGGCGGCATGCCACTGCTGCTTATCGCTTCATACGCAAATGCTCCCGCATCCGGTCCTGTTGCTGATGTTGATCAAAACCTGTTCAACGCAGGCGCGTTGTCGCGGAAATCGCTCAACTTCGGCGCAGAACTCGGTGTGATCCCCGGCAAGGCGACCGTGCAGCTCGGCCTGCGTCGTGCCAACTCTGGCGGATATGTTGACCCCGTGGGCCTGACAGGCGGGAATGCAACCGACAATGCGATCATGGTAGGCGCGACTTACAATATCGAACAGAACATCAGGGCGGAATTGACCTATTCCAAGTACAGCGGCGACATGTACAACGCAGCGAATGCAGCCGCCGCAGGTCCCGCATATACAGGCACCAACCTCATGACGTTAGATCTGGCATTCGGGTTCTGATCCGCAGCAAGTCTGGCGTGCGGGTCAAACCGCACGACTTCCAACCCGCCACCTTCTACAGGTGGCGGATTCTTTTCGTCCCGTCATTTAATTGCCAGAAACCGCAACAATAAAAATGGGCAACTTGAGTAATCAAGTGCCCAGTTTTATACCTGATTGGTGCGCCCGGCGGGATTCGAACCCACCACCCTTGGCTTCGGAAACCAATACTCTATCCAAATGAGCTACGGGCGCGTGTATGAAGTGCAGAAGGCGCGCATTCTACCGCATATTACCGCTCAGGCGATTTGACATAAACGCATTCCAATCCGGTTTTTTTGAGCAACTATCCCATGGCATGGTCATGGGCATTGATAGTTAAAATAATATTTACTTTGTCCTGCAGAAGGCCGCAGAACTAATATACACTTCAATTTGGCAATTTTTAAAGAACGCCAATAAACGTCGATAGAACGTCCTTAGAACGTAATTAATAAACGTCAATAATCTAAAGGAGTCACTTATGGAAAATATAGGTATCAACTCGCCGGCGATTGCAGCCGATCCATCAAGAAATCCCGAATATATCGAAATAAGGAGGGCGTCATGTCTGAATTGATCACCGCCAAGATACTGAAAAACCCGAAATACATGCAACTGGTTAAACAGCGGGATACATTTGCCTGGACACTGGCGGCAATTGTATGCGTGATGTATTTCGGATTCATCCTGATGATTGCCTTTGCCCCCGGTTTCCTCACCCAACCCATCGCGGCCGACAGCGTGATCCCGCTGGGCATGCTCCTCGGTGTCGGCGTGATTGTGGTGTCCTGCATTTTGACGGGGGTTTACGTTTATCGCGCGAACCAGACCTTCGATCCCATCGTCAACGAAATCGTCAGGGAGGCTTCCAAATGAAACCCGTTAAAAATGCTTTCCGTGCGATGCTGGCTTTCGCCGCGCTGCTCTCAGCCAATCTGGTTCATGCCGCCGAATCCGCGGTAGCTGCCGTTGTGCCGACAGTTATTGTCGCACCGGCAGAACCGCCCCTTAACTGGCACGCCATCGTGATGTTCCTGATCTTCGTCGCCATCACGCTGGTCATCACCTACTGGGCGGCGACGCGGACCAAGAACGCGACCGACTTCTACGCCGCCGGACGCGGCATTACCGGCCTGCAGAACGGCATGGCCATCGCCGGCGACTACATGTCGGCAGCCTCGTTCCTGGGTATCGCCGCGCTGGTCTACATGAACGGTTTCTATGGCCTGATCTTTTCGGTGGGCTGGCTGGTGGGCTGGCCCATCATCCTGTTCCTGATCGCAGAACGTTTGCGCAACCTCGGCAAATACACCTACGGCGACGTCGTCTCGTTCCGCCTGAGCCAGGGCCCGGTTCGCACCATGGCGGCAATCGGCTCGCTGATCGTCGTGATCTGGTATCTGATCGGCCAAGCAGTGGGTGCCGGGCAATTGCTGCATACTCTGGTGCCGCAGATGTCCTACCAGCTGTCCATCGTCATCGTCGGCGCGCTGATCATCACCTATGTCACCTTCGGCGGCATGAAGGCCACGACCTGGGTGCAGATCATCAAGGCCGGGCTGTTGCTGGGCGGTGCGACACTGATGGCGATCGGCGTGATGGCCCACGAAGGTTTCAGTTTTGCGAAACTGTTTAATGATGCTGTCGCCGCTCATCCCAAGCATTTGGAAATCATGAAATCGGTGGTGCCTATCGGCGCCAAGGCCAACCCGATCGAGTCCATTTCCCTGGGCCTGACGCTGATGTTCGGTACCGCCGGGTTGCCGCACATCCTGATGCGCTTCTTCACCGTCACCGATTCCAAGGCGGCGCGCAAGTCGGTGCTCTACGGAACCTGCTTCATCGGCTTCTTCTACATCCTGACCTTCATCATCGGTTTCGGCGCCATCGTGCTGGTCGCCAACAACCCCGAGTATGTCGCCGATATCAGCAAAAGCGTGCTCAATCTGAAGGGCGGCGGCAGCATGCCGGCGGTTTATCTGTCGCACGCCCTGGGCGGCAACCTGTTCCTCGGATTTATCGCCGCGGTAGCCTTCGCGACGATACTCGCGGTGGTGTCGGGGCTGACTTTGGCGGGTGCCTCGGCCTTGTCGCATGACATCTATGCGCGGGTGATCATGAAGGGCAAAGCGACCGAGAAGCAGGAAGTGTGGGTATCGAAGATGAGTGTGATCGGCTTGGGCATCCTGGCCATCTTCCTCGGCATCGCCTTCGAGAAACAGAACGTCGCGTACATCGTCGCTCTGACTTTTTCGATCGCCGCCTGCACCAACTTCCCCATCCTGGTCCTGTCGATATTCTGGCGCGGGTTGACCACGCGGGGTGCGGTGCTTGGCGGTTATACCGGCATCTTCGGCTCCATCGGCCTGCTGATCATCGGCCCGACGGTATGGACCAAGGTACTGAACATGGGTCCTGCCATATTCCCGTACGACTTCCCGACCTTCGTCGTGCTGCCTGCGGTCCTTGTCGTCGCGTACATCGCGTCGGTGACAGACAGCAGCGAGAGCGGAAAGAAAGAACAGGCGGCATATGACGCCCAGATGGTCCGCGCCGAAACCGGCCTGGGCTCCGAGGTGGGCGCTTCTCACTAAGTTCGAAAATTTCTGATTCAAACTGGCCGCCGGGAAATCCCCGGCGGTTTTTTTTGACTGTCACCCTGGGATTCTGTGGCTAGACTCCCGGGACTCGTTAGCCAACTGTGCCGGCCCGCCCGGGCAAACTCAAAAAATTTCCCGCGAGTTGCGGAAAGCGCGCTCCAGTCTGTGCAAGCCGTCATAACTATCCGTGCCATGGGCTTGCCGTGCCTGCGTAATCGCCACCAGCAATAACTCGGCGGTCGCCAGCGCGTCAGCCACTGCATTGTGGCGGTCGTCATTGCGGATGGCGAAACGTGCCGACCAGTCATCCAGCGAGCGGTGGCTGTGCTTGGATTCCGGCCAAAGTGCGGGCAGGACATAGGCCAGGTCCAGCCAGGGATGCTTGAACGCGATACCCAGATATTGGCGCATGGCGCGTTTGATCATGGTCTCGTCAAAGGCAACATGGAAAGCCACCAGCGGCGATTTGCCGAGATATTCGAGGAATGCCAGCAAGGCATCGGCCGGCAACATCCCCTCGCGTTGTGCGGAACCGGAAATGCCGTGTATCAGAATATTTTCCTTGCGGCTGCTTTCGCGCTGTTGCAGCACTACCGAGAAACTGTCGCTCAGCGCAATACCCCCGTTCACCACCGCCACTGCGCCGATCGAGATCAGCGTGTCGGTCATCAGGTTCAGCCCCGTGGTCTCGACGTCCACGACAACGAGTCGTGCACGGCCGGACGTTGCCGTATGCCCAGGCTCCGGCAGCGCGTGCCAGGATGCCAGCCGTGCCGACTGTTGCGGGCTCAGGCGCGGCCTTGGTGCGAACCAGCGTTGCAGCAGATTTTTCATAGCTGGTAGTTCAGCGCCAGCCGGGTTTGTACCTTGCGCGCCTGGCGGAATGCTTCCTTGAGGATGCGGCGGTCCAGTTCATTCATCAGCGCGGGGTCGATCAGGTTATTCAATGCCGGTGCGCCAACCGCTTTCTGCCGCACGCTCGCCTCGTAGTGGTGGCGCAGCCGCAACATCTGGATGAACAAAAAGGCGTTGATCCAGCCATCCACTTCGGTGACCGGAATATGCAGCGCGGGAGCGCTTTGGCGCAGGCGCTGTATCGTGCCGGTGCCGGTCACGCCGGTGGCGAGGCTGAAGATGCGCGCCGCATCGACGAACGGCGTGATGCCATTCAGCTTGAGGTCCAGCGTATTTTCACTGCCCAGCACGAAATCGCGCACCAGGCCGAGAGGCGGGCGGATGCGCAGCGCATTTTCGGCCATCTGGTGCTGGAAGCGGCTGTTGTCGCCGGCTATTCCGGTCAGCCACAGCCGCAGTTCCTCGGCGAGTGCGTGAGCGCCGTACAGCGAGCGGAAGTCGAAAAAGATCGAGGCATGCAGCAGCGCTTCAGGTGTGCTGTTCATGACCCAATTCAAAAAAACCCGCTTCCATTCTTCCAGCGACAAACACCATTGCGGATTGGACGCCATCACGTTGCCGCGGCACAGCGGAAAGCCGCACACGGCCAGCATCTCGTTGATGCGACGTGCGGCCGGCAACAGTTGCGCGCGCACCTGGTCCGCCGTCATGCCTTCCGGCACAGTGAAAATCAGCGCGTTGTCCTGGTCGGTGCTCAGGGTCTGTTCGAAGCGGCCTTCTGAGCCCAGCGCGATCCAGCACAGCTGCTCAACCCGTACCGCGGAACGGTTGGCGGCGAATTCCAGCTCGATGATGCGCACCGTCAGCAGGTCGTTGAACGTGGAGATGAACTGGGTCAGCTGCTCTGCCGCGACCCCTTGCGCCATCATGTTGTGCGCCATGCTGCGGATGTCGGCGGCGGATTGCTGCAATTCCCCAACGTTCTGCGCATGCCGTATTGCCGAGCCGATCTGGCGCAGGCCAACACGTTGCAGCGCGAACAAATCCTTTTCCGACACCAGTCCGACCAGGCGTTCGTTTTCGACCACCAGCACGTGCCTGAATCCCTGCTTGGCCATGACCAGCGCAGCCTCATGCGCCATTGCGTGCGGAGGCAGGGTCGTCAGCTGCGTGGTCATCACGCCGATAACAGGCTGGTCAAGATTGGCCTGCGGCAGCGCGATGCGCTCCAGCACGTCGGGCAGGGTCAGGATGCCGAGCGGACGTCCGGCATCGTCGACCGCCACCATCGAGCCGATGCGCGAGTCATGCATCTGCTGCAGCACCTCGCGCACGCTGGCCTGCGGCGCGCACGTGACAGGAGGCCTGATAATGATCGCGGACAGGGGACTGGTCAGCGATTGCTGCCCGGCGCTGGACTGGGTGAACTGCGCCTGGATGACCTGCTTGGAATGTTCGAGCAGGTTGGCGATGCGCCTCGTGCAAAAATCCCGGAACGGCGGGCTCAATCCGAGCAGGGTATGGAAATCCGCAGCCTGCAGTTCGTAGCAGAAAGTGTCCTGGCCGGCCCGGTAGATGCTGGCGACCGGGCGATGCGCCAGCAGCGCGCCCAGCGGGAAGCATTCGCCTTCCGACAGCTCCAGCCATGCGTCCGCTTCGCTGGCATCCGCGACATTCTGCTCGCCCTGCACCATGCCCTGCTTGATGACCAGAAAGCGCTCCACCACACCCTGCTCAGGCGAGGCGATCACTTCGCCGCGCGCATAATAGGAAAGCTGCATGCGCTCCAGCATCCACAGCAGGTGTGATTGCTCCATCTGGTCGAAAGGCGCGTGGGCGGCGAAGAACGACAACTGGGAAGCGTGGATCACACTCAAGGTAAAACCCCTTTAATTTGTGTGGCGATGGTTTATTATAGCCGCACCCCATTTCAGGACATTGCCATGCAATTTTCCAATCCCGATCCCGATGAAATCCTCCGGTTGCTCAACAAGGTGCACAGCATTGCGGTAGTGGGCCTGTCGCCGAATGAGGCACGTCCCAGCTTCCATGTGGCTCAGGGTTTGCAGGGGTTGGGCTACCGCATCATTCCGGTTCGTCCCAAGGTCGACGCAGTGCTGGGCGAGAAAGCGTACGCCGACCTGGAAAGCCTGCCTGGGCAGCCTGACATCGTGGACGTGTTTCGCGCGTCCGAACATGTGCCCGCCATCGTGGACAGCTGCATCAAACTCGGCATCAAAAACCTCTGGCTGCAGGAAGGAGTGATACACGAAGCCGCCGTGCAACGCGCCACGGAAGCCGGCATCACCGTGGTGATGAATCGCTGCATGTGGCGCGACGCGGTGAAGTTTGGCGCACACTCGCCATGAGACTGAAGTCATGAACCAGCAGCGCTGTTCCTGGGCAGGCGACGATGCCCTGTATCGGCAATATCACGATACAGAGTGGGGCGTGCCGCTGCATGACGACCGGCGCCTGTTCGAATTCCTGGTCCTTGAAGGGGCGCAGGCAGGCCTGAGCTGGATCACCATCCTGCGCAAGCGCGAGAATTATCGTGCCGCCTTCGATGGTTTCGACGCGGTGCGCATTGCCGCTTATGGCGCAAATAAAATAGAATCGCTGCTGCAGGATGCCGGTATCGTGCGCAATCGCCTGAAAGTGCAGGCTGCCATCACCAATGCGCGGAAGTTTCTCGACGTGCAGGATGAATTCGGCAGCTTTGACAGGTTCATCTGGCAGTTTGTCGATGGCAAGACCAGACAAAACCGCTGGCGCAGCATGGCCGAGGTTCCCGCCAGCACAACGGAGTCTGATGCGCTGAGCAGGGAATTGAAGCGGCGCGGTTTCAAGTTTGTCGGCCCGACGATCTGCTATGCGCACATGCAGGCGACCGGCATGGTCAACGACCACACCATCGACTGTTTTCGGCATGCTGAATTATGCAACAGAAAAGGGTAAACAGATGGGAACCTTCAAAAATCGTAGCGAGCGGTTCGAGAGCAAGGCGCACGGAGCGCAGCGAACGAGACATACCAAATGGGTAGGCGAGGAGCGAGCACCGCGCAACGCCGCTATCGAATCGCGCAGTAGATTTTTGGAGGTTCCGGAATGCTATTGAAGTTCACCAAAATGCACGGCGCAGGCAACGATTTTGTGATGCTGGACGGCATGCATCAAAACATAGAGCTGAGTCCGGAGCAGTTGCGGTTGCTGGCCGACCGGCATTTTGGCGTGGGCTGCGACCAGATACTGCTCGTCGAGAAGCCCGGGAACAAGGCGGCGGATTTCCGCTACCGCATATTCAATGCCGACGGCGGCGAAGTGGAACAGTGCGGCAATGGCGCGCGCTGCTTCCTGCGTTTCGTCCATGACCGGCATCTGACCTCCAAACGCGAGATCGTTGTGGAGACCCGCAGCGGCCTGATCAGTCTGCGCCTGGAACAGGACGGGCGGGTGACGGTCAATATGGGCGCGCCGATTTTTGAACCGGCGCGCATTCCATTTCAGGGCGGCAGCGGAACGGCAAGCGAACCGCTGGAAGTTGCCGGCGAAACGCTGGACATCAGCGCGTTGTCGATGGGTAATCCGCATGCGGTGCAACTGTTGGGCAATATCGAACACGCGCGGGTAAATGAACTCGGCCCGCTCATCGAGCATCACCCGCGCTTTCCGCAGCGCGTCAATGCCGGCTTCATGCAGGTGATGAACCGCAACAATCTGCGCCTGCGTGTCTACGAACGCGGTGCGGGCGAAACCCTGTCGTGCGGGACAGGCGCCTGTGCAGCGGTGGTGGCGGGCATCAGGCGCGGATTGCTCGACAGCCCGGTGAACGTGGCCACACGCGGCGGCGTGCTGACCATCGCATGGGACGGCGACGGGACACCGGTGCTGATGACCGGCCCCGCGATCACGGTATTTTCGGGCGAGATCAATGTATAGGGAGTGGCAATGAGAGCAGAAGAAGTGGCACAGTACCTGCAGAGCAACCCGCAATTTTTCGAGGAGCATGTCGAGATGCTGACGCAGATCAGCCTGCCGCACCCGCACGGGGGGCGCACGATCTCGTTGAGCGAGCGGCAGCTGCTGGCGCTGCGCGACAAGAACAAGGAACTGGAAAAACGGCTGCGTGAATTGGTGGCGTTCGCGCAGGACAATGATGCCTTGCAGTACAAGGTGCATGAATTCGTCGTGGCGTTGTTCGCCGCGCGCGACCTGGATACCTTGCGGGAGATGATCCCGCACCTGTTGCGCGACATCTTCGCGATACCCCATGCTGCGCTGCGCCTGTGGCAGCTCTCCCCGCCCAGCGCGGAAGTGCTGGCGTTCGCCGATGCGCAGCCCCAGCCGGTATGCCTGCACCATGCCGCGCACGACACCGCCGCCTGGTTCGGCGAGCATGCCGGGCTATTGCACTCTTATGCCTATCTGCCGATCCACGCGGGCAGCGAGACCGTGGGCCTGCTGGTGCTGGCCAGCGAAGACAAACAGCGTTTCTACCCCGATATGGGCACGGTATTCCTGCAACGCATCGCCGAAGCCGTGGCCAGCGCGCTGCATCCCTACCTTGACCATTAGCCCTGCCCGGCGTCAATGCCGGAAATGGAATGCCGGAATTAACATGCCGGAATTAACATGACCGATGCTGTCCCCACGATTGTTTCTGGCGGGGTCGAAGGACCCAACGGGAAATTTCTGCAGGGCTATCTGGCGTGGTTGCGCAACGAGAAGCAGTATTCCGAACTGACAGCGGAAAATTATGCCCGCGACCTGGCGCATCTGTTCGAACTGACCGCCGCTACGCCGCTGGCCGATCTCAGGATTCACCATATCCGCCGCTACATCGCGCAACTGCATGGTCGCGGATTGGGCGGGCGTTCCCTGGCGCGCATGCTGTCGGCGTGGCGCGGCTTCTTCACTTATCTGATGCGCGACCATGGTCTGGCCGACAATCCCTGCGTCGGATTGCGCGCGCCAAAATCGGCGAAGACCCTGCCGCAGGCCCTGTCTCCGGACGAAGCGGCGCGCATGGTGGATCTGCCGACCGACACGACCGAGGCGGTACGCGACAAGGCGATGTTCGAGCTGTTCTATTCCTCCGGTTTGCGCCTGGCTGAATTGGTCAGTCTCGATCTTGAGCCTATGCGCGCAGACATCGGTTCCGGTGAAGTGCGCGTGACCGGCAAGGGCAGCAAGACGCGCATCGTACCGCTGGGCCGGTTCGCGGTTGCCGCGCTGCAAGCCTGGTTGATGGTGCGCGACCAGCTGGCCAAAGCAGATGAGATAGCGCTGTTTGTGGGCCAGCGCGGGTCGCGCATTTCTCCGCGCGTGGTGCAGCTGCGCATGAAGCAATGGGGCATCAAGCAGGGCATCACCAGCAACGTGCATCCCCATCTGTTGCGCCACTCGTTTGCCACCCATGTACTGCAGTCCTCCGGCGACCTGCGCGCCGTGCAGGAGATGCTAGGCCATGCCAGCATCTCCACCACGCAGGTCTATACCCACCTCGACTTCCAGTATCTGAGCAAGATCTACGATGCGGCACACCCGCGCGCAAAGAAGAAAAACAAAGAAAAAACCAAATAATAAATATGACCAGCCAAAAAACAAGATCACCATCCACCCCGCACCGCCCCTCGCGGGGAAACCGGGATTTCCGCAAGCGCACCCAACCCGGCGGGAATTCGCCCGGTGAAAAAAATAATAGCAACCGGAGCAGTACTCCGCGCAACGCGCCGCAATTCGCCACCGGGCCAGCCACCGCGCAACCCTGCATCCTGCTCAAGGCGGGCCGGGAAAAATCGCTGCTGCGCCGCCATCCGTGGATTTTTTCCGGAGCGGTAGAACGCGTCGATGGCGCGCCTGCCGGCGGCGACACGCTCGCGGTGCGCGATCACACAGGAGAGTTTCTCGCCTGGGCAGCCTTTAACCCGGATTCGCAAATAACCGCTCGGGTCTGGTCGTGGCGCGAACAGGAAAATATCGGCAAGGAATTTTTTGGAGATCGCATCAGTAATTCACTGGCAGCGCGCAGCGGGTTGGATTTTGCGCGCAACAGCAACGGCATGCGGCTGATCCACGCCGAGTCCAACGGTCTGCCGGGGCTGATCGTCGATCGCTACGGCGATGTGCTGGTGATGCAGATAGGCAGCGCGGGGCCGGAACACTGGCGCGAAACCATCGCCGACATTTTGCAGGAACTGTGCAAGCCGGTTTGCATTTATGAGCGTTCCGATTCCGATTCTCGCGGACTGGAAGGGCTGCAGCCGCGCAATGGCGTGTTGCGCGGTGTGCTGCCGGAAAATGTGGAGGTGATCGAGAACGGCCTGCGCTTCAATGTGGATGTCGCGGCAGGACAGAAGACAGGCTTTTATCTCGACCAGCGCGACAACCGCGCGCTGACAGGGACACTGGCGAAAGACAAGGACGTACTGAACTGTTTCTGCTACACCGGCGGCTTTTCGCTGCATGCGCTGCGCGGCGGCGCGAAATCGGTGTTGTCGATAGACGCATCGGAAGAAGCACTGTTTATCGCGGCAGAAAATTTAACGCGCAATGGCCTGGATGCAGGAAAAGCCGAATGGCTGGAAGCGGATGTTTTCCAGGCGCTGCGCACGCTGCGCGACCAGAACAGGAAATTCGACCTGATCATCCTCGACCCCCCCAAGTTCGCCCCGACCGCCGCGTTCGCCGAAAAGGCCGCGCGCGGCTACAAGGACATCAACCTGCTGGCCTTCAAGCTGCTCAGGCCGGGCGGTTTGCTGTGCACCTATTCTTGCTCCGGCGGCATCAGCGAAGACCTGTTCCAGAAGATCATCGCCGGCGCCGCGCTGGATGCCGGAGTGGATGCGCAAATCATTCATTACCTGCATGCCAGCGCGGACCATCCGGTGTTGCTGAGTTTTCCGGAGGGAGCTTATTTGAAGGGCCTGGTGTTGAGGGTGGCATCGTAGGGGCGTATGGCCAAACGCCCGTTGCACTTGTTCCGGTTGTTCTGAAATTGACGGGGCAGTAGCCGTGGGATGGGTTGGCGGTTTTTCGCATTAGCCAATGACTGGGCTATCGTTCTTGTATCAAACAGCGTCCAATACCTTCCGACAATCAGCGTCCAATCTTTTCACTTTTTCGGGTTTCTGACGACTACTCTTGCGATGCTTGAAGCGATAAAAATCGTTAGGATAGTCTCGGTGCTCGAGTATATGAATCTAATCGCGCATGATATTATTAATAATATTAAAGTCGGGGAGGTAACAGACACCTTTGTTGCCAATAACATCCGAATGTAATCAGTGTATAGCAAGGCAGTTCGGGTCTCTCCTTTGCACCAGGGGTTGGTTTCAGGCAGCTTCGGTTCTGCTGCGGCGCTAAATTCCAAAAGAAAGTCATGAATAATAAAAACAGCACTCATCATACGCATGCTGCGCTATCGATTGCACCATCACTTGACCCGACGCTGATCAAGGAGAATATGGCGCGACGTTCCCAGTTGCTGGATCGTCGCACGCTCTGGATAAGCGTTCTTGGCATAGCTTTGGGTATCGTGTCCGCTTTCGTCGCTTACGCGCTTACTGCGCTGATTGGTTTAATTACCAATGTGGCGTTTTATGGCCATATCAGTTCCGCTTTGGTCAGCCCCGCCAATAACCGTCTGGGTTTATGGGTTATTGCCGTTCCTGTTATTGGCGGTTTGATTGTTGGGGCCATGGCGAGATGGGGATCAAAGGCAATCCGAGGCCATGGCATTCCGGAAGCAATGGAGCAGATTCTGCGCAACGAGAGTCGTATTCCGCCGCGTATTACCTGGCTTAAGCCGGTTTCTTCCGCTATCGTTATCGGGACGGGCGGCCCGTTCGGCGCGGAGGGTCCGATTATTGCGACGGGCGGTGCATTGGGTTCGTTATTGGGCCAGTTCATTCGTGTGACCGCCGATGAGCGCAAAATCCTCCTCGCGGCCGGTGCCGCGGCCGGCATGGCAGCCATATTCGCAGCCCCGATTTCGGCCGTGTTGCTTGCCATTGAGCTACTCCTGTTTGAGCGCCGCGCCCGTTCTCTGATACCGGTGTCACTGGCTGTCGTGACTGCCACGAGTATTCGCTATGGATTGGTAGGCAAAGAGGCTTTTTTTGCGATGTCGCCTATTGCCATTCCCGGAATCGCCGCTTTGGCTACATACACCTTGCTGGGTGCGTTGCTGGGCGTGGCCGGTGTCGCCATTACGAAATTGACTTACGGCATAGAAGATTTATTTGAGAAACTGCCCATCCACTGGATGTGGTGGCCGGCGCTGGGCGGGCTTGTTGTTGGGGTTGTCGGTTATATCGAACCGCAAACGCTTGGTGTTGGCTATGACAATATTGCTGCTGTCCTCAATGGACATCTTGCCTTGGGTGCGCTGATTGCCCTGTGTCTGCTGAAATTGCTATCCTGGTCTGTTGCGCTCGGCAGCGGCACATCCGGGGGCACACTCGCGCCGCTCTTCACCATCGGTGGTGCACTGGGTGGCGTCATTGGCTTGATGCTTTCTGGCTGGTTTCCATGGCTAGACCTGGATCCGCGCATCGCTGCGCTGGTCGGAATGGCGGCGTTGTTTGCCGGGGCTTCCCGTGCCTTTCTGGCTTCGGTAGTGTTTGCGTTTGAAACAACCCTGCAACCTCACGGATTGCTTCCGCTACTTGGCGGATGCACGGCCGCCTATCTGGTTTCCGGCCTGCTGATGCGAAACACGATCATGTCCGAGAAGATCATCAGGCGCGGCGTGAGAGTGCCATCGGATTACAGCGTCGATTATCTGGATCGGGTGACGGTGGGCGAACTGTGTAGCCGCCATGTCGTTACCCTGGTGGATACACAGCTTGTTTCGGATGTCAGAGAATGGTTGGACGAAGGCAGTGCTGAAGCACTGCATCAAGGGTTTCCCGTACGCAAGACGGGTCAGGGTGTCATAGGCATGGTGACGCGCAAGGATTTGTTAAATAGCCACATTCCACCGGATTCATGTATTGGAGACCTGGTGCGCCGAGCCCCGTTAACTGTGCAGGAAAACCATTCGGCACGTGAAGCCGCCGACCACATGGTCGAAGCAGATGTTGGTCGTTTGATCGTTGTCGCCAACGACAATTCCGGGGACGTGGTCGGTATTGTCACACGCGGCGATCTTCTGGCGGCACATTCGCAACGACTGAAAGAGGCGCGCCAGGTTGCCCGGCATCTATCGACCTCTTTCCATTCCAGGACAGATATTGCCAGCTAACGCTTGTCTTTAGCGGCGTTATGATGAGGCACGCATACTCGAAACATCATTTCATAACTTAAGGAATCTCTGATTAAGTCCTGAACGATTTTGTTTCATGTTGTCAGAGGCGAAGATCGAACAAACGGAGCCGAACGATGAAACAAACAACCCTCTCTGCGGGCAGCTTTAATCTTTATGGGAAGACGACGCGACGCGCGACGTTTCTGGCCGAGATGGATCGAGTCGTGCCCTGGGCTACACTGTGTGCTTTGATTGAGTCCGTTTATCCTAAAGCCGGAAACGGGCGTCCGCCTGTAGGGCTTGAGCGCATGTTGCGCATCTATTTTCTGCAGAACTGGTTCAACCTCTCTGACCCTGCGGTAGAAGAAGCCCTCTACGACTCCGTGTCCATGCGTGAATTCGTTGGCATCGATCTGGGTCGGG
>LSLI01000038.1 GCA_001577345.1 Candidatus Gallionella acididurans | reverse complement strand
AACAAGATACACATCATCAATCTGGAAAAAACCGTTTCGATGTTCGCCGAGGCGGAAAACTTCGTGCGCAAACTGTCCGCCAAGAAGGGCGCGATCCTGTTTGTCGCGACCAAGCGGCAGGCCCGCGACATTCTCCAGGAAGAGGCAGTGCGTGCAGATTCACCGTTCGTCAATCATCGCTGGCTGGGTGGTATGCTGACCAACTACAAGACCGTGCAGGAATCCATCAAGCGCCTGCGCGAGCTGGAGCAGATGACCGCCGATGGCGCGAATGAAAAAATTTCCAAGAAGGAAGCGCTGATGATGAAGCGCGAGCTGGACAAGCTGGACCGCAGCCTGGGCGGCATCAAGGACATGAAAGGTCTGCCTGCCGCGCTGTTCGTGATCGACGTGGGTTACCAGAAGGGTGCCATCGTCGAGGCGCAAAAATTGGGCATTCCGGTGATCGGCATCGTGGACACCAACAATTCGCCGCTGGGCGTGGACTACATCATTCCCGGCAACGATGACTCCACTCAGGCGATCCGTCTTTATGCCCGCGCCATTGCCGACGCGGTGCTTGAAGGCCGTGCGCAGGCGATGAATGAACTGGTAGAGCAGGTGGCCGGACAAGCATCTGAGCAAGCGGCCTGAATCCGGGCAAGGCGCAATGAAAGGGGCGCGAGCCCCTTTTTTTATAAGCGAAAATTATTCATAAGCGAGAAATTATGTCTGACAACCGCAGAAGCAAGACTGTGACCGAGGGTGTGCAACGCTCTCCCAATCGTGCCATGTTGCGCGCGGTGGGTTTTGGTGACAAGGATTTTGACAAGCCTATCGTCGGAGTGGCGAATGCGCACAGCACCATCACGCCATGCAACATGGGCATAGGCGCATTGGCTTTGCGTGCCGAAGCCGCGCTGAAAAAGGCCGGTGCGATGCCGCAGATGTTCGGCACGATCACGATCTCGGACGGCATCTCGATGGGCACCGAGGGGATGAAATTCTCGCTGGTGTCGCGCGAGGTGATTGCCGATTCGATCGAGACCGTGTGCAACGGCCAGAGCATGGACGGCGTGCTAGCGATCGGCGGTTGCGACAAGAACATGCCGGGCGCGATGATCGCACTCGCTCGCCTGAACATTCCATCCATCTTTGTTTACGGCGGCACAATCAAGCCCGGCCACTACCACGGCCGTGACCTGACCATTGTCAGTTCGTTCGAGGCGGTGGGCCAGTACACGGCGCACAAGATCGACGAAACAGAACTCGCTGAGATCGAGCGTCATGCCTGTCCCGGCGCTGGTTCCTGCGGCGGCATGTACACCGCGAACACGATGTCTTCGGTCATCGAGGCGATGGGTATGAGTCTGATGTATTCCTCGACGATGGCGGCGGAGGACCTGGAAAAAGCCGAGAGCACCGCGAAGTCTGCCGAAGTGCTGGTGAACGCGATCAGGAAGCAGATCCTGCCGCGCCAGATATTGACACGCAAGGCATTCGAAAATGCGATTGCGGTAACCATGGCCGTGGGCGGTTCCACCAACGCGGTATTGCACCTGCTTGCGATTGCCCATGCCGCAGAGGTGCCGCTGACGATAGATGACTTTGAAATCATACGCGGGCGCGTGCCTGTGCTGTGCAACCTGAAGCCGTCCGGACAGTATGTCGCGACCGATCTGCATTTGGCCGGAGGAATACCGCAGGTAATGAAGATATTGCTTGCGCACGGCGTGCTGCACGGCGATGCGCTGACCATCACCGGCCAGACCATTGCGGAAGTGTTGCGGGATGTACCCGCCGAACCGCGCAAGGACCAGGATGTGATCCGCCCGTGGGGCAATCCGGTATATGCACAGGGACACCTTGCGATCCTGAAGGGCAATCTCGCCACCGAAGGCGCGGTGGCCAAGATCACCGGCATCAAGCTGGCCAGGATCACCGGACCCGCACGCGTATTCGAGTCCGAAGAAGATTGTATGGCAGCCATCCTGGAGCGGAAGATCAAGGCGGGCGATGTGGTGGTCATCCGCTACGAAGGCCCCAGGGGTGGCCCCGGTATGCGCGAGATGTTGTCGCCGACTTCTGCGATCATCGGCGAAGGTCTGGGCGATTCAGTCGGCCTGATCACCGACGGCAGATTTTCGGGCGGCACTTACGGTATGGTGGTCGGGCATGTTGCCCCGGAAGCAGCTGTGGGCGGAACTATCGCGCTGGTCAACGAGGGTGACTCGGTGACCATAGATGCGGATCAGCGCTTGCTGCAACTCAATGTGGGTGACGAGGAGTTGGCGCGCCGCCGCGCCGCTTGGCAGCCTCCCGCACCGCGATATACGCGCGGTGTGATGGTGAAATATGCCAAGCTGGTGTCGACGGCAAGCAAGGGTGCGGTGACGGATTAAACTGAGAATACAATTAGCCACAGAGAACACAGAGTTCACAGAGAAAAACAGTGGGTCGCCAAAGAAGTTGTTCACCTGTTCGATGAACTGGAAAATTTGTGGTTTTGTTTCACCTCTGTGATCTCTGTGGCTTGAATTAGGGTTTTAGGATTAAAGAGTTTTGTCGAAATATTTATTGAAATTTATTACGGAGTAGAAGATGTCTGAAATTACTGCAAGCATGGTCAAGGAATTGCGTGAGATGACGGGTCTCGGCATGATGGAATGCAAAAAGGCGCTGGTCGAAGCCAAGGGTGACTTGAAGGCGGCTGAAGAACAAATGCGCATCAAGAGCGGTGCCAAGGCGAGCAAGGCGGCCAGCCGCGTGACTGCGGAGGGCGTGGTCAGCACCTATATTGCAAACGACGGCAAGAGCGGCGCGCTGGTGGAAGTGAACTGCGAAACCGATTTTGTTGCAAAGAATGATGACTTTGTCGCATTCGCAAAAAATGCCGCCGAGACCGTAGCGAAAAAAAATCCGGCTGACCTGGATGCGCTGTCCGGCATGGCGATAGTCAACGGCACGGGCAGTGTGGAAGAAACCCGCAAGGCGCTGATCATGAAGCTGGGCGAGAACATCAGTATCCGCCGGTTTGAACGCTACGCGACGACAACCGGCAGCCTGTCCAGCTACCTGCATGGCAGCAAGATAGGCGTGCTGCTGAACTTCACCGGCGGTGACGAAGCTCTGGGCCGCGATCTTTCCATGCATATTGCCGCCAGCAAGCCCAAGTCCATCGATGCTTCCGGGGTAAATCCCGTGGACATCGAAACCGAGCGCCGTATCGCGATCGAGAAGGCGCGCGAGGGCGGCAAGCCCGAAGCGATGCTGGAGAAGATCGCCGATGGCACGGTGCAGAAGTTCCTCAAGGAGGTGACGCTGCTGGGCCAGGTGTTCGTCAAGGCCGAAGACGGCAAACAGACCATCGAGCAACTCCTGAAATCCAGGGGTGCATCGGTATCTGCGTTCCGGATGTTCGTGGTGGGCGAAGGCATCGAGAAGAAGGTTGAAGACTACGCGGCTGAAGTGGCCGCAGCCGCAGCTGCCGCAAAGGGTTGATTGATCATGAGCAAGCCCGCCTATAAACGCGTCCTGCTCAAGCTGAGCGGCGAAGCCCTGATGGGCGACGACAATTACGGCATCAATCGCGAGGTGATCGCGCGCATCGTGGCAGAGATTGCGGAGGTGGTTGGCCTGGGCGTGCAAGTGGCGATCGTGATCGGCGGCGGCAATATCTTCCGCGGCGTGGCTCCGGCTGCGGCGGGGATGGACAGGGCGACCGCGGATTACATGGGCATGCTGGCCACGGTGATGAATTCCATGGCACTGCAGGATGCGATGACGCGCGCGGGTCTGGATTGCCGCGTGCAGTCTGCCCTGAACCTGGAGCAGGTGGCCGAGCCATTCATTCGAGGCAAGGCGCTTCGCTATCTGGAAGACGGCAAGGTGGTTATATTCGCGGCCGGAATCGGCAGCCCGTTCTTCACCACCGATACCGCGGCGGCTTTGCGCGGCGTGGAAATGTCTGCCGAGGTGGTGATCAAGGCCACCAAGGTGGACGGGATTTATACCGCCGATCCCAAGAAGGACCCCCGCGCGGTCCGCTATCAGAGCCTGAGTTTTGACGAGGCGATCAGCAAGAATCTCCAGATCATGGATGCGACGGCGCTGACGCTGTGCCGGGACCAGAAATTGCCCATTATTGTGTTCAGCATCTTCAAACCGGGAGCGCTGAAACGCGTGGTGTTGGGCGAGGAAGAAGGTACGCTGGTGCGTGTTGATTAGGCTGCGCGTTTGTTGACCCAGGAGAAAGCATGATTGCTGACATCAAGAAAACTACCGAACAAAAAATGCAGAAATCGCTGGATGCATTGAAAGCCGATTTGGGCAAGGTGCGCACCGGACGCGCGCATGCCGGTTTGCTGGATCATGTGACGGTGGATTATTACGGCAGCCCGACGCTGGTGACCCAGGTTGCCAATATCACGCTGATCGATGCGCGCACCATAGGCGTTCAGCCCTGGGAAAAAAACATGGTCGGCCCGGTCGAGCGCGCGATCCGGGATTCGGACCTGGGGCTTAACCCTTCTACCAACGGAGACATGATCCGGGTGCCGATGCCGATGTTGACGGAAGAGCGCCGCCGCGACCTGATCAAGGTGATCAAGACTGAAGGCGAGACCGCCAAGGTGGCCGTGCGCAACATTCGCCGCGATGCCAATCACACACTGAAAGAAGCGCTCAAAAAGAAGGAGATCGCCGAGGATGATGAGCGCCGTACCCAGGACGAGATACAGAAGCTGACCGATCGTTTTGTCACCGAGATCGACAAGGCGTTGGCCGCCAAAGAAACCGACCTGATGGCGGTCTGATGAGGACTGAGTATCGAGGATTGGGTACTGAGGGACGGATCTGGTTTAACTCAGTCCGTGGTCCCCATGCCTCAGTCCTGGCCGAGGGGTTTTAATGTCGCTATTTCAAAGCTCCACCCTCATCATTCCCGAGGCCCCTGCGGTTCCGCGCCATATCGCCGTGATCATGGACGGCAACGGGCGCTGGGCCAAGCAGCGCTTGATGCCGCGCGTGGCGGGACATCAGCGCGGGGTGGAGGCATTGCGCGAGGTGGTGAAAGCCTGCAGGGATATGGGCGTCGAGTACCTTACTGTATTCGCGTTCAGTAGCGAAAACTGGCGCCGCCCCGCTGATGAAGTTTCATTTCTGATGAAGTTATTCCTGAAAATGCTGGAACGTGAAGTGGCCAAACTGCACCAGAATGACATCCGCCTGAAAATCATCGGGGATCGCAGCCGTTTCGACGCCAAGCTCGGGCAGGCTATGCAAGACGCCGAGCGGCTTACGGCCGGGAATTCCGCGCTTACGCTCACCATAGCGGCAAATTATGGCGGGCGCTGGGACGTAATGCAGGCGGTGAAGGCTATGCTGAAGGAGCAACCCCAACTCGTGCAATCCTTTACCGAAGAAGATCTGCAACCCTTTTTTTCGATGAGCGATGCCCCCGAGCCGGATTTGTTTATCCGCACCGGCGGTGAGCAGCGTATCAGCAACTTTCTGTTGTGGCAGCTTGCTTATACCGAGTTGTATTTCACCGATACCTTGTGGCCTGCCTTTGACCGCATCGAATTGAACAAGGCGATTGCCTCGTATCAAAAGCGCGAACGGCGTTTTGGCCGTACCAGCGAGCAATTGCAGCGTAACGCCGGACAGCGGGATCAGAATGCTTAGGCAGCGGGTGATTACTGCACTCATCCTGCTGGTATTGTTCCTGCTGGCTTTGTTTGTTTTGCCTACTGCCGGATGGGCGGCAATAGTGATTGTGATGGTGTTGCAGGGTGCTTCCGAATGGTCGAGGTTGGCCGGATTCAGCAACAGGGCAGCGCATGTTTTCTGGTGGCTGACACTGGCGATGATGCTGGGCCTGTTCTGGTTCGATGCCACCCACCCTACCCAACAGCAGGCATTGCTGCATGTGATGGTCTATTCCTTGTCTGCCGTGTTGTGGCTGGCCATTGTGCCGACATGGCTGATGGTGGGCTGGAAGGTCAAGCAGCCCCCACTGATGGCCCTGGTCGGATGGATAGTATTGGTTCCGACCGGATTGGCGATGATGGATTTGCGCGGGGATCATCCGCTGTGGCTTTTGGGCATGATGGGATTGGTGTGGATGGCCGATATTTCGGCTTACTTCGCCGGACGCAGATACGGGAAACACAAGCTCGCACCCAGCATCAGCCCAGGCAAGACATGGGAAGGCGTGGCGGGCGCGATGCTCGGGGCTTCGGTATACGTGATCGTTGTATGGGGCTTGGGCGGGTTCAGTTATGTGATATTGCCCGCGTTGCTGGTGGCTTCCTGGTGCTGGGTCGGATTGGCGGTGTTCGGGGATTTGTTCGAGTCCGCAATCAAGCGTCATGCCGGGGTGAAAGACAGCGGCTCGCTGTTGCCTGGACACGGCGGGTTGCTGGACCGTATCGACGCGCTGACGTCGACCCTGCCGCTCGCTGCGCTGGCGATTTTGCTGCAACATCTGGGCTGAGACCCTATGCAACATCCGGCCATGCAGCGCATCACGATTCTGGGTTCCACCGGCAGTATCGGCACCAGCACGCTGGATGTCGTCGCGCGCCATCCCGATAAATTCCGCATCGTTGCGCTGACCGCAAACAGCCAGGTCGATTTGCTGTTCAGGCAATGTCTTGAATTCAAACCGGGCTACGCCGTGATGCTGGACGGAGCCGCCGCGGCCGTGTTGCGCGAGCGTGTAAGTGTAGCTGGCTTGAATACCCTGGTATTGAGTGGAATAGACGCGCTGGAGCAGGTCGCCGTGTTGCCCGAAGTGGATACCGTGATGGCGGCCATCGTCGGTGCGGCGGGCTTGCGTCCCACGCTGGCCGCGGCACAGGCGGGCAAGAAAATCCTGCTGGCCAACAAGGAAACGCTTGTGATGGCGGGAAATGTGTTCATGGACGCGGTACGCGCCAGCGGCTCGGTGCTGTTGCCGATAGACAGCGAGCACAACGCGATTTTTCAGGTCTTGCCGCGCGGCTATGACGGCAACCCGTCAAAAAATGGCGTGCGCCGCATCCTGTTGACCGCCTCCGGCGGCCCGTTTCGCAACACTCCGATGCACGAATTGCAGAACGTTACGCCGGAACAGGCATGCGCGCATCCCAACTGGGTGATGGGGCGAAAGATCTCGGTCGACTCGGCGAGCATGATGAACAAAGGACTGGAAGTCATTGAGGCACACTGGCTGTTCAATGCGGGCGCCGATGACATACAGGTGGTGGTGCATCCGCAAAGCGTGATTCATTCGCTGGTCGAATATGTGGACGGCTCGGTATTGGCACAGCTCGGCAATCCCGATATGCGCACACCGATCGCCTATGCCCTGGCCTATCCGGAACGCATAGCTGCCGGTGTGGCCCCGCTGGATTTGTTCAAGGTTGCGACGATGAATTTCACCGCTCCCGATTTCGAACGTTTCCCCTGCCTGGCGCTGGCTTACCAGGCATTGCGTGCGGCAGGAACGGCCCCGGCAATATTGAATGCGGCGAACGAGGTGGCAGTAGCAGCATTTCTGGATAAAAAAATGCCTTTCCTGTCCATTCCGCGCATCATCTCCGCGGTGCTGGATGCCGTGCCGGTCAATGCAGTTAACAGCCTGGGCGATGTGCTTGATGCGGATGCGGCGGCGCGGCGTGCCGCACAACAACAACTGGGGAACACAAACAGATGATTACCTTGCTGGCATTTATCGGGGCAATCGCGCTGCTGGTGACGTTCCACGAATACGGGCACTATTGGGTGGCGCGCCGCTGCGGGGTGAAAGTGCTGCGCTTTTCGCTGGGTTTCGGCAAGGTGATTTACAGAAAGCGCTTTGCCGGAAACTCCACCGAATGGGTGATTTCTTCAATTCCATTCGGCGGCTACGTCAAAATGGTGGACGAGCGCGAGGACCAGGTTGCCCCTGAGGACTTGCCCTATGCCTTCAATCGCAAGCCGGTACTGCAGCGGATGGCTATCGTGGCTGCGGGGCCGCTGGCGAATTTTTTGCTCGCCATCATTTTGTACTGGGCATTATTCTTTCATGGAGTGCCGGGTTTGAAGCCGAAACTGGGCGACGTGCCTCCCGGTACGCCCGCGGCCAGCGCGCAGATGCATGCCGGCGAGACCATACTCAGCATCAATGGCGAGCCTGTCCCGAGCTGGCAGGAATTGCACTGGCGGTTGCTGGACCTGGTCATTCAGCCGGACCCGGGGCAGGATATGAAACAGGGCGAGGTGAGAATCGAAGCGCAGGATTCCAGTGGCGCATCCCTGATGCACGTGCTGTACCTTGGCGGTCTGGAAGCGAAAGATCTGGATGGGGATTTTCTCGACAAGCTGGGTTTTGTTCTTTATCAGCCTGTGATCATGCCCGTTATCGGCGACGTTGCCAGGGGCAGCGTGGCGCAGCGCGCCGGCCTGCGTTCGGGAGATCGAATCCTGAGCGCCAACGGGGTTGCGGTGCGGCACTGGATGGATGTGGTGCAGGTATTGCGGGCCAGCCCTGAACAAACAGTGCGGCTGGGTATCCAGCGCGACGGGAAAATCCTCGAGATTGCAGTGGTGCCGCAAGCTGTTGTCGAGTCCGGAAAAAAAATCGGGAAAATTGGAGCAGCGCCGCAAGTCGACAAGCGCGAATTAAATGCGATGTTAACCGAGGTCAGTTACGGGCCTGTAAAAGCGCTGCAGCATGCGTTGCGCAAAACCTGGGAAACTTCCGTCATCAGTCTTGAAATGATGGCCAAGATGGTGATGGGCGAGGTATCGATCAAGAATTTGAGCGGCCCGATCACAATAGCGGATTACGCCGGACAGTCCGCCAAAATGGGAGCGGTGGCTTATCTGAGCTTTCTCGCGTTAATCAGTATCAGTCTGGGTGTGTTGAATTTGTTGCCCATACCCTTATTGGATGGCGGACACTTGCTGTATTATGTCGCCGAGTTGCTGAAGGGCAGTCCGGTCTCTGAACGATCATGGGAGATTGGCCAGAAGATCGGCATCGCGTTGCTTGGCACGCTGATGGTCTTTGCAATGTACAACGACATTAATCGCTTTGTTTCAGGTTAAATAATGAATTCAAAAAAACTGGCAGGAGTATGCCTCCTGCTTTGTACCTTTCCTGCCTGGGCAATCGAACCTTTCATAGTCAAAGATATTCGCGTCGAGGGTATACAGCGCACCGAACCCGGTACCGTGTTCAGTTACCTTCCCATCAAGGTTGGCGACACGGTGAACGACCGGACGGCGGAAAGTGCGATTCATGCATTGTTTGCCACAGGTTTTTTCAAGGATGTGGAACTAAAAGTCGACCATGGCGTATTGATAGTGCGGGTGCGCGAACGGCCATCGATCGCGAGTATAGAAATCAACGGGGCCAAGGAATTTCCCAAGGATCAACTCAAGGACGGCATGAAATACGCGGGTTTGGCGGTTGCGCGCATATTTGACAAGGGCGCCCTGGACAAGGCGACGCAGGAATTAAAGCGTGAATATGTGGCGCGCGGGAAATACGCAGTGAGTGTGACGACCACAGTCACCGAACTTGAGCGCAACCGGGTCGCTATCGTGTTCAATGTGGTGGAAGGCGATGTCGCCAAGATCAAGCAGATCAACCTGGTCGGCAACCACGCCTATACCGAGCAGGAATTGCTCGAGCAGATGAAGCTGGGCACGCCAAAATGGTACAGTTTTTTCAGCAGCAACGACCAGTATTCCAAGCAGAAGCTGTCGGCCGATTTGGAAACCTTGCGTTCGTTCTACATGGACAACGGTTACATGGAATTCAATATCGATTCCACCCAGGTTTCAATCACGCCGGACAAGAAGGACATTTACATCACTGTCAACATTACCGAGGGGGCAAAATATAAAGTCTCCAAGGTGAGCGTATCGGGGGACACACTGATTCCCAAAGAGGATATCGAAAAGCTGATTCAGTTGAAAGCCGGGGATAGTTTTTCGCGCAAGGCACTGACCGAATCAACCAAGAAAATCGGCGAGCGTTACGGCCAGGATGGCTATGCGTTCGCCAATGTGAATGCGATTCCGGATATCAACAAGGAAAAGCATGAGGTTTCGTTCACCCTTGCAGTAGATCCCGGTCAGCGCGCGTATATTCGCAACATCAATATTTCCGGCAACAACAAAACCCGCGACGAAGTCATACGCCGTGAATTCCGCCAATTTGAAGGGGAATGGTTTGACGTTGACAAGGTCAAGAAATCCAAGCAGCGTGTCGATAGACTGGACTTCTTTTCAGAAGTCAACATCGAGACTCCCCAGGTTAATGGCACGCAGGATCAGATGGATGTCAATATGGCGGTCAAGGAGAAATCAACCGGAAGCGTGTCGGTGGGAGCCGGATTTTCCAGTGGCCAGGGCGTGATATTGACAGCGGGTGTGACGCAGTCGAATTTATTCGGAAGCGGTAATAACCTTTCCACTCAAATCAACACCGGGAGATTCAATCAGGTCATCTCGGTCTCGTATACCAATCCCTATTACACCGATGATGGTGTGAGCCGCGGGTTTGATGTCTACAAACGCAATATCGATTCGCAATATACTGCCGTCAGCCAATACTCTACGCACACATGGGGTACCGGCGTGCGTTATGGCGTGCCTACCGGTGAGAATACCAGCATCAATTACGGCCTGGCGGCGGAACGAACCATATTGGGGTTGTTCCCGGGCAGTCCGACGCGTTTGCAGGAGTACGTCAATATTGCCGGCTTGTCCACCAATGCCTTGCTGGGGACTATCGGCTGGGGCAGGGACAGTCGTGACAGTGCGATTTTTACAACGACGGGATCGGTGCAAAGAGCCTCAACCGAAATAGCCCTGCCGGTACTGGATCAGCGTTATTACAAGATGGATTTCCTGGACCAGTGGTTTCATCCGGTGGCCGACAACGTCACCTTGATGTTAAATGGCGAGGCCGGTGTTGCGGGTGGAATTCTCGGGGGCCAATTGCCGTTCTTCAAGAATTTCTATGCCGGCGGTCCCGGTTCGGTGCGCGGCTACCAGGTCAACTCCCTGGGCCCGCGTGACAACACCGATCTTGTATTGGGCGGACCGCGCCGGGTGCTTACCAGCGTGGAGGTAATGTCGCCGTTCCCGGGGACGGCCAAGGACCAGTCTGTGCGCATCAGCGGATTTATCGATGGAGGCGCGGTCTACGGGCCAAGTGACATGCCCGGTGCCACAGGAATGCGCTATTCTACCGGTGTGGCGATCACCTGGATTTCCCCGGTTGGGCCGTTAAAATTCAGTTATGCGATACCGATCCACAGCCAGCCGGTGGATCTGACGCAGAGATTCCAGTTTACCCTGGGCTCGATGTTCTGATAGAACTACTAGCCATTCCACTAGGCCGCCAAAAGACGGCAGCCAAGTGACTGGTTATGATAGAACTACTAAGTATTGGCTAAACCAGCAAAGAACGCTGGCAAGCCACTACTTATGATGAAACAACTAGCCATTCGACTAGGTTGATAACAGACATTAACCAAGTCGCTGGTTATGATAGAACTACTAGCCACCCAGCTAAGCAACCCAAAGACGGTTGCCAAGTGGTTGGTTCTGCATATAGCGTTTGAATGGGAAGAGATAAAGTCCAGCTAAGTTGCCGGTATAGAAGTGGAGAGAGACATGAAAGCTTTGACCAAATTAAGTGCGTTTGTCTTGCTGTTTGGTATGGCAGCCGCTCAGGCTGGTGATTTCAAGGTGGGTGTGGTGGATACCGAGCGTGTATTGCGCGAATCCACACCGGCAATGATTGCGGAAAACAAAATTGAAAAGGAATTTTCAGGCCGTGATGCGGACATCAAAAAACTGACCAGGGATGCAAAGGAATTGCAAGCAGACCTGGAGAAAGAAAACTCCAAGTTGTCGGATACCGAAAGGCGCAACAAGGAACGGGAATTAACCGCAATGAACACGGATTTGCAGCGCATGCAGCGCGAGTTTCGCGAGGACCTGAATTTGCGCAAAAACGAAGAACTGGCCATCGTTCTGGAGCAGGCCAACAAGGCAATACAATTCATTGCGGAATCGGAAAAATTCGACCTGATTCTGCAGGAAGCCGTGTATCGCAATCCCAAGATTGATATTACCGATAAAGTCATCAAATACCTTGCCGACAACAAAGCCGACAGCAAGGCCGGCAAATAAGGGGTTCCCAGGCATGACCGTTGTGTATAAGCTGCCAGATATTGTGGCGAAACTGGGGGGGCGCGTGTTGGGTGATTCCGGGGTATGTATCACCCAAATCGCTACACTCGAAAACGCCCGGCCGGATCAAATCAGCTTTCTGACCAACAGTAAATATCGCGCACAACTTGCCAATACCAAAGCCGGCGCAGTCATCCTTTCCGAGGCGGATCAGGATGCGAGCCAATTGCCGCGCATCATCTCCGATAACGCTTACGCTTATTTTGCAAGGGTCTCAGCCCTGTTGAATCCCGGGCCGGAAATCCAGCCCGGTATACATCCCAGCGCCGTGATTGGCGCGGATGCGAAAATAGCTGCGACCGCAAGTATTGCCGCGACTGCCGTGATCGGCGATGGCGCCACAATAGGTGCATACAGCGTGGTGGGGGAGGGATGCTGCATCGGTGCGCATGCGGTTATCGGCAGCCATGCACGACTGTATCCGCGAGTGGTGGTTTATCACGACTGCGTGATCGGAAATAATCTGATTGCGCATTCCGGGGTGGTGATCGGGGCGGACGGGTTCGGTATCGCTATGGATGACGGCCGCTGGATCAAGATCCAGCAAATCGGCCGGGTAGTGATAGGCGATGACGTGGAGATCGGAGCAAACACGACTATCGATCGCGGAGCGCTGGATGACACGATGATCGAGGACGGCGTGAAGCTGGATAACCAGATCCAGATCGCACACAATGTGCGCATAGGCGCGCATTCCGCGATTGCGGGGTGTGTCGGTATTGCGGGCAGCACTACCATCGGAAAACACTGCCGGATCGGCGGTAGCGCCGGGATACTCGGGCATTTGCACATAGCGGATCATGTGGAAATCGCGGCGTTTACGCTGATCGGGAAATCTATCCGCGAAGCAGGTTCCTATGCCGGGATATTCCCTTTTTCCAGTACCGATGACTGGCGCAGGAACAGCGTGCATCTGCGCCACCTCGACGAGCTGGCCGGACGGATCAGGACCTTGGAAAAACAGCTTGAGTCTCTAGGCACCGAATCTTTGAACCGGAAGTAGTATAAAAAGGAAACACAGATGAGCATCCAGATGGATATAAATGAAATTATCGAACTTCTCCCGCACCGCTATCCTTTCCTGCTGATAGACCGTGTGTTGTCGATGGAGCCGGACAAGAACATCGTGGCATTGAAGAATGTGACGATCAATGAGCCGTTCTTTCCGGGACATTACCCGCACTATCCGGTGATGCCGGGGGTGCTGATTATCGAGGCAATGGCTCAGGCATCCGCACTGCTGTCCTTTAAATCGATGGGGGCAAAGTCTGACGAAAAATCGGTGTATTACTTCGCCGGGATCGACGGTGCGCGCTTCAGGCAGCCGGTTGTCCCGGGTGACCAGTTGATCATCAAGGCGACACTGGTGCGCAGCATGCGCGGCTTGTTCAAATTCAGCGCGACTGCCGAGGTCGCGGGCCAGCTGGTTGCAGAAGCCGAGCTGATGTGCACGGTCAAGTCGGTGTCATGAAGCGCCATTCCACTGCCATCATCCACCCGAAGGCCAAACTTGCCGATGACGTCGAGGTGGGCGCGTATTCGATCATCGGCGAGCATGTCGAGATCGGCTCCGGAACCTGGATAGGGCCGCATGTGGTGGTCGAGGGGCATACGCGCATCGGCCAGCACAACCGCATCTTTCAGTTCTGTTCGGTGGGCGCGAACCCCCAGGACAAAAAATATGCGGGCGAACCGACACGCCTGGAGATCGGCGACCACAACACGATACGCGAATTCTGCACGCTCAATACCGGCACGGTGCAGGATGCGGGTGCCACCCGCATCGGCAGTGACAACTGGATCATGGCTTACGTGCATGTCGCGCACGACTGCCAGATCGGCAGCCACACCATCATGGCCAACGGGGCAACGCTGGGCGGCCACGTGCATATCGGGGATTGGGTTTTTCTCGGCGGATTGTCCGGCGTGCATCAGTTCGTGCGCATCGGCGCGCACGCGATGACCGGCTTCCAGACACGCCTGTCGCAGGACCTGCCGCCCTATGTCACTGCTGCAGACAATCCCGCTGCGGCTCATGGGATCAATTCGGAGGGATTGAAGCGGCGCGGATTTTCCGGCGAGTCCATCATGGCGATCAAGCGCGCCTATAAAACCCTGTATAAATCCGGCCTGGCGCTGGAAGATGCAAAGGCTGAGATTCAATCCCAGGCGGCAGAGCATCCCGAGTTGCAGGCCATGGTAGATTTTCTTTCCACCGCGACGCGCGGCATTCTTCGTTAATTGATTTCTTATGCCACGTAAAATTGTGATTGGTATCGTCGCGGGCGAAGCCTCGGGCGATCTGCTTGGCAGCCATTTGATGGCAGCGCTGAAGGAAGCCCATCCAGGCCTGGAGTTCATAGGCATCGGCGGGCCCAGGATGCAGTCCGCCGGCATGGAAATATTGTTCCCGATGGAAAAGCTCGCGGTGCGCGGTTATGTCGAAGTGCTGCGTCACTATCTCGAGATCGCCGGCATCCGCCGTAAATTGCGCGCCTATTTTCTGGCCAATCGCCCGGATTTGTTCATCGCGATAGACGCGCCGGATTTCAATCTCGGTCTCGAACTCGCGCTCAAGCAGCAGGGTATCCCGACTATCCACTACGTCAGTCCGTCGATATGGGCGTGGCGCGGTGAGCGCATCCACAAGATCAAGCGAGCCGTATCGCACATGCTCGCGCTGTTTCCGCACGAGTCCGAACTCTATGAGCAAGCCGGCGTGCCGGTGGATTATGTCGGACATCCCCTTGCGGACATGTTGCCGGAGCAGCCAAATCGTGCCGAGATGCGCGAGACGATGCGCATCCCGATCAAGGCAACGGTGTTCGCCTTCCTTCCCGGCAGCCGCCAGAGCGAAGTCAAATATCTTGCGCACACTTATATTGAAACTGCCAGACTGATCTTGCAGAAACTTCCCGAGGCACGCTTTCTGGTGCCGCTGGTGAGCCGCGAAACGCGCGGGATTTTCGAGCAGGCCATCTACGATTGCGATGCCCATGAATTGCCGATCACGCTGCTGTTTGGGCATGCGCAGGATGCGATGATCGTTGCCGACGGTGTGCTGGTCGCTTCCGGGACTGCAACGCTGGAAGCGGCGTTGCTCAAGCGGCCTATGGTGATCACCTATCGCATGCCGGCCCTGTCTTACTGGTTGATGAAGCGCAAGCGTTACCAGCCGTATGTTGGCTTGCCAAATATCCTGTGCGGACGCTTCGTCGTGCCGGAGCTGATGCAGGAAGACGCGACGCCGGAAAATCTCAGCCAGGCCCTGCTCAACCTGGTCAGTGACAAGGATGCGGTGGCAGAACTGGAACGGGTCTTCACCGGATTGCATTTGACGCTGCGCCAGAACACCGCACAAAAAGCGGCACTGGCCATCCTGCCCTACCTGAAAAGCAACTGAGCACCCGATGCCGGACATACTGCTCGTCTGCGGTGTCGATGAGGCGGGGCGGGGCCCGCTGGCAGGCCCGGTCAGCGCGGCAGCGGTGATACTGGACCCGGATCACCCTATCGATGGTTTGGCCGACTCCAAAAAACTCACTGAACGGCAGCGCGACAAGCTGGCTCCCATCATCCGCGAACGCGCATTGGCTTGGGCGGTTGCCTATGCCGATGTCGAGGAAATAGACAGCCTCAACATCCTGCAAGCCACATTGCTGGCGATGCGCCGTGCGGTGCAGGCCCTGCATATCCAGCCGCAACAAATTCTGGTGGACGGCCTGTATTGCCCGCAGACCGGTATTCCCAGCCAGGCGATCGTCAAGGGAGACAGCACGGTGGCCGCGATATCCGCCGCTTCCATCCTGGCGAAGACCGCACGGGACGCATTGATGCTAAAGCTCCACGAACAGTACCCGCGCTATGGATTTGCTGACCATAAAGGCTATCCCACCGCCGCGCATCTGGCCGCATTGCGCGAGCATGGCGTGTCGGATGTGCACCGCAAGAGTTTCAGGCCGGTGCGCGAGTTGTTGTTTCCTTTTCAGCACAGGCAGCCACCAGACTGAGCTGCTGACACGCAGCTGGTATCGACATATGCTCCGTCGCGCAGCAGATGGTTATCGAAGGTCAATTCGGGTATCGTATCGAACATCCATCCAATAGGAAAAACACATAACATGGATATATACAAACTCGTACACCTGCTTGCTGCCCTGGTCTGGGTGGGGGGCATGTTTTTTGCCTACGTGGTGCTGCGCCCCGCTGCGGTGGAAGTTCTTGATCCCCCACAACGGCTGCGCCTGTGGGATTCGGTATTCCGCCGTTTCTTCCACTGGGTATGGGGAGCGGTTGGCATATTGCTGGTCAGCGGCTTTTACATGCTTATCCGGATGGGCGGAATTTCCAGTGTGCCGCGCCACGTGCATATCATGCTGGCCATGGGACTGGCGATGATGGTGATATACGGCTATGTATTTTTTGCCTGTTACACGCCGTTCAACCTGCACGTCGCGAAACAACAGTGGAAAGAAGCGGGTGAGACGCTGGGCAGGATACGCAAGCTGATTGCGTTGAATTTGACGCTGGGCCTGCTGACGGTATGCGTGGCAGTGGTGGGCGCGGCGTTGGCCTAGCCAAGCTCGTTGAAGCGGGCAGGGCGCGCAACATTAAGGACGCTTTTTGAAGGACGCGGAGATACCATTCCATGACAGGCGATAAGGAAGCAACGACCCCCGCGCCGGCGGATGCCGGGTTCAATCCGCCATCGCGATATGGCCGCAATCTGCAATTGCTGCGGATGATGGGTCTGGCGGTCACGATAGGCATACTGGGCGCGCTGGCGGTGCTGGGCTTCCACCTGTTGCTGCTTACGCTCGAAACCAGGCTCTACGGGTCCAACCAGGGGCTGGTGGCCGATGCGATGCGCCTGCCGCCCGGGATTCGTGCCATCGTTCCCGCGCTCGGCGGACTCGCCGCCGGCTTGCTGCTGCAATATCTGCTCGGGCGCGGCAAAGGCCAGGCCGGTGCCGATTACATGGAAGCGATCTCCGCCGGCAGCGACATCCCGGTGCGTTCCTCGCTGCTGAAGTCGCTGGCATCCGCCGCCACGGTCGTCTCGGGCGGCTCGATCGGGCGCGAGGGCTCTATGGTGCAACTGGCGGCCCTGTCCGGCAGCCTGCTGGGAAAAGTCCTGCACCTTTCGGCCGACGAGCGGCGCTTCGCGGTGGCCTGCGGCGCGGCGGCTGGGCTGGCGGGCGCATATAACACACCGATTGCAGGTGCCCTGTTCGTCGCCGAGATCGTGCTCGGCGGCTTCAGCGTCGGCAGCTTCGGCCCGCTGCTGCTGGCAGCGGCGATCGCCGATTCGGTGGTGCGGCACTTCAGCAGCGTCGGTCCGATCTTCGCCGCCTCGCCCGGCACGCTGCAAAGCGTGCCGGAACTGCTGTTGGTGGTGGTGACCGGGATCGCCGCCGGACTGCTCGGGCCGCTGTTCATCGGCGCATTGAATCGCGCGCACCGGTATCTGGCTGCGCTCAGTGTTCCGCTGTGGCTGAAGATGGCACTCGCCGGGCTGGCGGTCGGCGGCCTTTCGGTGATCCGCCCGGAAGTGTGGGGCAACGGTTACTCGGTGGTGAACTCATTGCTGCACCAGCCGTGGCTGTGGCAAATCGTGCTGCTGATCCTGGTGCTGAAGATCGTTGCCACAGTGCTGACTTCGGGTTCGGGCGCGGTCGGCGGCGTGTTCACGCCTACGCTGTTCGTCGGTGCGGCGCTGGGCACGCTGGCGGGCAATGTGGTGCAGCTGATGCTGCCCGGAGTGTCGATGACGGCGTACACGCTGGTCGGCATGAGCGCGTTCCTCTCCGCCGTCACCCACGCGCCGCTGACCGCAGTGGTGATGGTCAGCGAGATGACCGCCGGCTACGGCCTGGTGCCCGCGCTGGTGCTGGCCAGCCTGGCCGGCTACTACGTTTCATCGGTGCTGCATCCAGGGTCGATTTATGCAAGCTCGATCCCGCAGAACCACCCCACACAGAATATGCCATCCACTCATTTCTGATGGCCGACAGGTAAGCATTACTCTCCTAGCTTCAGTCGCCTGATGTAGTGGCAAGTGTAGCCTTGCGGATGCTTTACCAGATACTTCTGGTGATATTCCTCGGCGCGCCAGAACTCCCTGAACGGCACGACTTCGGTGACGACTTTGGCTTCCCATTCGCCGCAGGCATCCACGGTCCTGATGACTTCTTCTGCGGTGTGTTTCTGTCCTTCGTTCAGGTAGAAGATCGCCGAGCGGTAGGATGTGCCGATGTCATTTCCCTGACGGTTCTTCGTAGTAGGGTTGTGCATGCGGAAGAACTCGAACAGCAGGTGGCGGTAGGTCAGTTGATTGGGGTCGAACACGACCTTCAGCGCTTCCGCGTGTCCGTTGTGCCTTTCATACGTCGCGTTTTGAACATCGCCGCCGGTGTAGCCGACCTCGGTTGCCAGCACGCCGGGGATGGCCCGTACCAGTTCCTCCATGCCCCAGAAGCAGCCGCCGGCAAGGTAGGCGGTTTGTTGTCCGGTTTGGTCAGCACTATCCATATTTACCTCGCGGGTTATTCACGGCGTAATTTTTTCATCGCCTGCTGTACTTCCATCTTGCCTTCGCGTTCCTTTTCGGTAGCGCGCTTGTGGCTGCGGCCGCTCGCGCTGCGAGCTTAACATGCGCTGCGCTCATGTTAGCCTGCGCCGAAAGCGCGCGACTTGGCTAGCGGCGTTCTTTCTTCATGGCCTGTGCGGCTTCACGCTTGGAGTCCTTTTCCTTTTCGGTAGCGCGCTTATCATGTTGCTTTTTGCCTTTGGCGAGGCCGATCTCCAGTTTGACGCGGCCGTTCTTGTAGTGCATGTCCAGCGGCATCAGCGTGTAACCGGCACGCTGCACTTTGCCGATGATCCGGTCGATCTCCAGTTTGTGCAACAGCAGTTTGCGGGTGCGCACCGGGTCGGGGTGGATGTGCGTGGAAGCGTTCAGCAACGGGCTGATGTGCGAGCCGAACAGATACAGCGCACCGTCCTTTACCGTGACATAGGCTTCCTTGAGTTGCGCCCGCCCGGCGCGGATAGCCTTGACTTCCCAGCCTTCCAGCATGATGCCGGCTTCATATTTATCCTCGATGAAGTATTCGTGGTAAGCCTTTTTGTTCTGGATGATGCTCATAACGGGTGAGTTTTGCGGTGTGTTCGGCTATTCTACCAGCCTTTGGAATCTGGTCTTGGACAAGCGATGGCGTTAGTGGAAAAAACGGTACTGGTTGCGCACAGCGCGGCGCAGATGTTCGATCTGGTGGATCGTGTTGAAGAATACCCGCAGTTTCTGCCCTGGTGCGGGGGTTCCAGTGTGAAGGAACGGGATGCGACCACGGTGCATGCCACGGTGCACATCGATTATCACCATATCAAACAGAGTTTCACCACCGAAAATGTGCGCACCCCGCCGAACCAGATCGACATCACTTTGCAACATGGGCCGTTTAAACATCTGGACGGATGCTGGCGATTTATCCCGTTGAGCCCGTCTGCCTGTAAAATAGAATTTCGCCTGCACTATGAGTTTTCCAACAAGCTGCTGGAAAAGATGGTCGGGCCGGTATTTCACTATATAGCCAACAATTTTGTGGATGCATTCATCCACCGAGCAGAAAAGGTTTATTCGAACACATGAACGACAGGATCAATATAGAGGTTGTCTATGCTCTGCCAGGCGAGCAAACTCTGCTCAAGCGTAGCGTGCCGGCCGGAACGACAGTGGCGGAAGCATTGCAAGCCAGTGGCGTGCTGGCCAAGCATCCCGAGATCGACATGGATAAAAACAAGCTGGGCATATTCGGCAAGCTGACCAAGGCCGATGCCGTGCTGCGCGACAAAGACCGCATCGAGATTTATCGTCCCCTGATCGCCGACCCCAAGGAGGTGAGGCGCAAGCGTGCCGAACAGGGCAAGGTGATGAAGAAAGGCGGGGGAGACGCTTGATGCTGGACTACGACCTGCATTGCCATTCCAATGTTTCCGACGGCACGCTGACACCCGGCGAACTGGTGGATCGCGCTGCCGGACGCGGCGTGAAAGTGATGGCGTTGACCGATCACGATGATGTGGATGGCCTAGATGAGGCGCGTGCCGCAGCCGCGCGGCACGGCATGACGTTCATCAATGGTGTGGAGATTTCCGTGTCGTGGCGCAGCCATACTTTGCATATCGTCGGCCTGGGAATAAATCCGGACTACCCGCCCTTGGCGGAAGGTTTACGCAGCGTGCGCAGCGGGCGCAGCGAGCGGGCAAAAAAAATGTCCGATGATCTGGCCAAAGCCGGCATCGGCGGTGTGCTGCAGGGGGCATACCAGTTCGCAGGGAATCCCAAGATGATAGGCCGCACCCATTTTGCGCGCTATCTGGTGGAAGCCGGACATTGCAAGGATGTAAAAAGCGTATTCAATCGCTATCTGGTGAAGGGGAAGCCCGGCTACGTGCCGCATCAATGGGCGGCTTTGGCAGATGCGATCGGCTGGATACGCGGCAGCGGCGGGGTCGCGGTGCTGGCCCATCCCGGCCGATATATGGTTGGCCGCAATGGCATGGGCAAGAAGACCATGCACGAATTGCTGACCGAGTTTGTCGAGTTGGGTGGCCAGGCTCTGGAGGTTGTCACCGGCAGCCATACCCCGGAACAGTATGCCGAGTTTGCGCGTTATGCCGAGGAATTCAATCTGTTGACTTCGTGCGGTTCGGATTTTCACGGGCCGGGCGAAAGCTACCGGGACATGGGACGCCTGCCGGATTTTCCGCTGGGCTGCCATCCGGTCTGGCAAGCCTTGCAAGCGTAGCAAAGGCATGGCTCAATTCTTCAGTATTCACCCAGACAATCCCAATCCGCGCTTGATTCGCCAGGCGGCAGAGGTGTTGCGCGGGGGCGGGGTGGTCGTTTATCCAACCGATTCCTGTTACGCTCTCGGCTGTCATCTCGATGACAGGAATGCCGTGACCCGTATCCGGCAGATACGCAAGCTCGATGAACAACATCACCTGACTTTGATGTGCCGCGACCTGTCGGAGATATCCCGCTATTCTAAAATCGACAATGCCAAATTCCGTTTGCTCAAGGCCAGCACGCCGGGCAGTTACACCTTTATCCTTTACGCGACCAGGGAAGTGCCCAAGCGCTTGCAACATCCCAAGCGCAGCACTATAGGTATTCGCATCCCCGATCATCCTGTGGCGTTGGCGTTGCTGGAAGAGCTGGGTGAGCCGATGTCCAGTTCAACGCTGATTCTGCCGGATGAAGCCTGGCCGATGAACGATGCCGGGCGTATTCGCGAATTGCTGGAGAAGAAAGTCGATCTGGTGATCGATGGCGGAACGGTGGGGGCGGATTTTACTACCGTGATAGACCTGACCGGCGATGTGCCGGTGCTGCTGCGCCGCGGGAAAGGTGATATCGCCCCGTTTGGAATTGAAGATATTGAAGATTAATGACAACTTGATGGAAACCCAATGCAAATCGACCAACTGATACAAACCGTCGCGCTTGCGGCTATTCCCGTGCTGTTCGCCATCACCCTGCACGAAGCTGCGCATGGTTATGTGGCCAGGCATTTCGGAGATATGACCGCCTACCAGGCGGGCCGTATCAGCCTCAATCCCCTGCATCATATCGATCCGTTCGGCACGATAATTTTGCCGCTGCTTACGCTGTGGATGGGCGGGATTCTGTTCGGCTGGGCCAAACCGGTACCGGTCAATTTCGCCATGTTGCGCAATCCCAAGAAAGATATGCTGTGGGTGGCGATTGCGGGACCGGCTTCGAATCTGGTCATGGCGCTGGGCTGGGCATTTTTTTATAAGATCGGGGTAACATTTCCTGAGAGTTATTTTGCCGAGCCTTTGTTGGGCATGGCCATGTGGGGGATTAAAATAAATGTGGTGCTGATGGTGTTGAATCTGCTGCCGTTGCCGCCCCTGGATGGCGGACGCGTCGCGATCAGCATGCTGCCGCAGCGCCAGGCGTTTCAACTGGCCAAGGTCGAGCCTTATGGCATGTTCATCCTGATCTTCCTGGCGATCACGCCAATACTGGGTTTGCTGCTCTCCCCGCCAATCGAATTGGTTTATAAATCGCTTTCGCTGTTATTCGGGATTTAATCATGTTTGCTGATCGTGTGTTATCGGGGATGCGCCCCACCGGAAGTTTGCATCTGGGGCACTACCACGGGGTGCTGAAGAATTGGATACAGATGCAGAATGAATATGAGTGCCTGTTCTTTGTGGCCGACTGGCACGCGCTGACCACGCATTACGACACGCCGCAGGTCATTGAGCAAAGCGTGTGGGACATGGTGGTGGACTGGCTGGCTGCAGGCGTTAATCCGGCGCGTGCCACGCTGTTCATCCAATCCAGGGTACCGGAACATGCGGAACTGCACTTGTTGCTGTCGATGATCACTCCGCTGGGTTGGCTGGAGCGCATGCCGACTTACAAGGACCAGCAGGAAAAATTGACCAGCAAGGATCTTTCTACTTATGGTTTTCTGGGTTATCCGTTGCTGATGAGCGCGGATGTGCTGATCTACCGCGCTACCCAGGTGCCTGTTGGTGAAGACCAGGTGCCGCATATCGAATTCACACGCGAGATAGCGCGACGCTTCAATCATATTTATGGCCGCGAAGCGGGTTTTGAAGAGAAGGCCGAAGCCGCGGTCAGGAAACTCGGCAGCAAGAAGGCCAAGCTGTATCACGAATTACGCACCCGTTTTCAGGAGCAGGGCGACGATGCGGCATTGGCGTCCGCAAAATCTCTGCTGGATGAGCAGCAAAGCCTGAGTCATGGGGATCTGGAGCGTTTGTTCGGTTATCTGGAGGGCGGCGGCAAGATGATCCTGTCCGAGCCGCAAGCCATGCTTACCGCGGCTTCAAAGATGCCTGGACTGGATGGACAGAAAATGTCCAAGTCTTATAACAACACGATCAGTTTGCGTGAGGATGAAACCAGCGTGAGCAAGAAGATCCGTACCATGCCGACCGACCCGGCGCGCATCCGCCGAAGTGATGTCGGGAATCCCGACAGGTGCCCGGTGTGGCAGTTGCATAAGGTGTATTCGAACGAGCAAACCAGACAATGGGTGGTGCAGGGTTGCAAGAGCGCCGGCATAGGCTGCATCGAATGCAAACAGCCGGTGATCGACGCAGTGTTGGCTGAGCAGCGCCCGATGCGCGAGCGGGCACAGCTTTATCTGGACGACCCGGCGCTGGTGCGCAACATCATCGCCGACGGTTGCGAAAAGGCGCGCAAGCTGGCATCGGAAACCATGCGCGACGTGCGCGAGGCGATGGGAATCAGCTACGGCTAAAAATTTATGGATGCCATCCTGAAATCGACGATCACCTGTCCAGCCTGCGGCACGGCCAAAGAAGAAACCATGCCGGTGGATGCGTGCCAGTTTTTCTACGAATGCACCGGGTGCCATGCCGTGCTGCGTCCAAAACCCGGCGATTGCTGTGTGTTCTGTTCGTTTGGTACCATACCCTGCCCGCCGATCCAATTGCAACGGGGTATGCTCAACTAACTTGCACGATATGAACCAGGCCGATATCCAAACTCCCACACCGCTTGCACTCATCCACGGCGAACCGATGCTGGTCTTGCCGCAGGATCTATATATCCCGCCGGACGCCCTGGAACTGGTATTGGCAACCTTTCAGGGTCCGCTGGATCTGTTGCTGTACCTGATCCGCAAGCACAACCTGGATGTGCTGGATATCCCGATGGCGGAATTGACCCGCCAATACATGGGCTACATCGAGATGATGCAGAAGCATCGCCTGGAACTGGCGGCGGATTATCTGCTGATGGCGGCGGTGCTGATCGAAATCAAATCGCGCATGTTGCTGCCGCGTCCGCCCAGGGTCAGCGAAGAAGATGGTGAGGATCCCCGCGCCGAACTGATGCGCCGCTTGCTGGAATATGAGCAAATGAAGCTTGCCGCGCAAAAGCTCAACGAACTGCCGCAAGCGGGGCGCGATTTCGAGATCGTGCAGGTGCTGATTGAAAAGACCGTAGCTGAAAGATTGCCCGAGGTCAGTGTCGAGGATTTGAGACTGGCCTGGCTGGGCCTGTTGGCGCGTGCCAAGCTCAACACGCATCATAAGGTTCGCCGCGAGCAGCTTTCGGTACGCGAGCAGATGACGCACATCCTGCGTTGCCTGCAGGGCGGCGAGTTCGTCGAATTCGGCAAGCTGTTCGATGTGGAAAGCGGCGTGCCGAAACTGGTGGTCACTTTCATCGCGATCCTCGAATTGGCCAAGGAATTTCTGGTAGAGATCCAACAAAGTGAAACCATGGGGAATATATATGTCCGAACAAACCGAGCCATCAACGCCGAGTGAAGCGCCATCGTCCGGTGTCGTGGCACCGACTGCGCATGCTGAATCCGCCGTATCGGTCTCCGCGGAAATGACTTCGGCAGATTCAGTGCTGCCTGATGATATCGACGAGGGTTCAGGGCAATCCGGACTGGCTTTGGAAGCCATTGATATGCAGCAACTCAAGCGGGTGCTGGAAACCGCGCTGCTGACCAGCAGCGAACCATTGTCGCCGGCGGAACTGAAGAAACTCGCAGATACATCTCTGGACAACCGCCAGCTCGAATCGCTATTGGATGAGATTGTTCGGGACTGGCAGGGCAGAGGCGTTGAATTGACCCGCGTGGCAAGCGGTTGGCGGTTTCGCGCCAAACCCGAGATGCAGCCATATCTGGACCGGCTCAATCCGCAAAAGCCGCCGCGCTATTCGCGCGCCGTGCTGGAAACTCTTGCCATCATTGCCTACCACCAACCCGTCACAAGAGGCGATATCGAAGAGATACGCGGAGTGGCGGTTTCATCGCAAATCCTCAAGACGCTTGAAACCCGGGGCTGGGTAGAAGTGGTCGGAACACGCGATGCGCCTGGAAAGCCGGAATTGTTCGCCACCACCAAACAACTGCTCGACGATCTCAATCTGCATGCTCTGCAGGAGTTGCCGTCGCTGCAGGAAATCGGCGCGTTGCTGGAACAGGATGTGACCGTTTCAGCATGAAGGCTGTTTATTCATGAGATTGATCCGGTCCAGGGACAATCCATTCTTCAAGGAGTTGGCCCAGCTTGCCGATTCTGCGCGGCAGCGCAACAAATCAGGTCTGACTTTGCTGGACGGAGCTCACTTGCTGGCGGCATATCTGGACAATGGCAAGCAGCCGCGCCACATTATTTGCAAAGCTGCGGCCTTGCAAGATGTCGAAATTTCCGGGTTGTTGGCGCACATTAATGACGTGCCTGCCATACAACTGGACGATAAATTGTTTGCGGAAATTAGCGAGCTGAAAACGCCCTCGGGGATCATGGCCCTGATCGAAATTCCCAAGCCGGAAATTCCGGCTGTGCAAAGCCATTTTGCCTTGTTGTTGGAAGATATTCAGGACCCGGGAAATCTCGGCTCTATCCTGCGTTCGGCGGCTGCGGCGGGATGCGATTCGGTATTTCTGTCCCCGGGGTGCGCCGATGCCTGGTCGCCGAAAGTACTGCGTGCGGCGATGGGCGGGCATTTTGCGTTGCGCATCTATGAAAGCCAGGACTTGCCGGGTGCGGCAAAATTATTTGCCGGCACATTGGTGGCTGCCAGTCTGCAAGCCACGCATAGCCTGTATGACTGCGACTTGCGCGGCAAAGTCGCGCTTATGGTCGGCAATGAAGGGGCGGGATTATCGGCAGCCATGCTGGATCTGGCCACACACAAAGTGGCCATTCCGATGCCGGGTAAGGTCGAATCGCTGAATGCCGCCGCGGCCGCGGCGATTTGCCTGTTTGAAGCGGTAAGGCAACGGCAACATCCGTGAGTTGAGCTATATTCCGGGCGCGTATTAAACTCCTTGACCTGTAAGCCTATTTCGCTATAATGCGCCCCCCTGCGGGACTGCCTGTAAAACAGATCGGCAGTTTCGCTCACCTTGCTCCACCGCACCGCAAGCGGGGGGCTTTAACCATAAGGAGTTGTAATGCGACATTACGAAATCGTGTTTATTGTTCACCCCGATCAAAGCGAGCAAGTGCCCGCGATGATCGAGCGTTATCGCACACTCGTCACATCCAAAGGCGGCTACATCCACCGATTGGAAGACTGGGGGCGCCGCCAGTTGGCTTACCCTATCCAAAAG
>LSLI01000037.1 GCA_001577345.1 Candidatus Gallionella acididurans | reverse complement strand
AATGATAGAACAGCACGCCGTCGCCGATCTTCATCTGGTCGCGCATGAAATTGCGCGCCTGATAATTGCGCACCCCATACCAGGCCACTGTCTGGTCGGGAAGGGCAGCAAGGTCGTCGATGCTGACGTCTCCGGGTTCGGATTTCATTAGCCAGTAGCGCATGGTTCACTTCAGCAAATAAAAAGTGCGACCCGAGGTAATCTAAGGTCGCACCGGAATAAAGCCCCCCGCCTGTGCCGTTGACCCAGCATCTTGAACCTGGGTTCAAGAGGGCCGCTTCCAAGTCACATCAGGTACATCCGCCATTCGGGGATGCGCACAACAGTAACATCAAAGGTCGCGGCCTTAAGCAAAGCTTATTGGTTCAAAGAATTATAGGCCTGTCGAACACCGCAGGGGACAAACTATAACCAATGACTTACCCGGCTGTTTCGCCGGGGCAGTGAATGGCTGGAAACCTTGTCAAAACAGCGTGTCCTGTTCGGCTAATGCCTGATCAATCGCTGTTTGCATGGTATCCATTCTACGCTTAAAGTCGTTCAGGTCAACGCCCCGCCCGACTTTTGTGGTGAGCAGTTCATGGGTGATATTGAGTGCGGCCATCAGTGCGATACGCTCCACACTGGCGATCTTGCCGGCGTCGCGTATTTCGCGCATTCTCTTGTCCAGATAGGCTACTGCGTCCAGCAGTTCGCTGCGCTGTTCTTCCGGGCATGCGATACGCAATTCCCTGTCAAGAATCTTGATTTCCAGGGTTTTCGTGGAGTTGCTCATGACAGATTTTCCGGGAGGGTGCCCAGTAACTTCGTCAATCGTGCCCTGGCGATTTCGACTTTGTCGTTACACTGACGATTGCTGCTAAGAGTGTGTGCCAACTCTTGTCGCAATTGCTGGTTTTCCGCACGCAGCTTGCCGCTGACTTGTATCAACTGAGCAAGTTTGCCTTCCAGTGCGTCCAATTCGTTTTCCATACTTTGACTATAAATTGAAAAGTGCTGATAAGTCAAACGCTAAGGTAGGCTTATGCAAGCGTTTTGTAAGTTTTGTGGTTTGTCATGGCTGAATTTGCGCTTGGTGAGGTGCGATATATTTGTGGTAAAGTGCGCGCCGCTTTTAGGTGTCCGTCTGGTTGCAGGCGAGTTATGGCTGGTCATGTTTCGCAGGATGGGGTGCGGGAATAGGCTGGCAGAGTGCAAGCAGAAAACATGGTTTTCGCCCGGGCTCATGTGTTATTGGACAAAACTAAAGAGTGGATGAGCCATGCCGTTGCAATTAAATGGTTGCGCCGAACGGCCGGTTGTATCTGGTACCCTGTATATCCGAGGCCAAGTGTGCTGAAAGGAATAACTTTTGTTGCCGTGACTATTGCGCTGGCTTATGTGTCGCGCGCTTCCCTGCGCAAGTCGGGCTCGCACGGTTATTATCGTTTCTTTGCCTGGGAGTGCATGCTTGTTCTGTTCGTGCTGAACATGGATGTGTGGTACGTCAATACGAATTCCACGAATCAAATCATTTCAGGGTTCTTGTTTTTTTCTTCCCTGCTGATGGTTATGTTCGGTGTAATGCTGTTGCAGTGGTCAGGGAAGCCCGACACCAATCGCAACGATGCGCCGATGTTTGAATTCGAGAAAACCACCGTTTTGGTAAGAGTCGGGATATACCGTTACATCAGGCACCCCATTTATGGCTCTCTGTTCCTCCTGTGCTGGGGATTTTTCTTCAAAAATCCATCGCTGGCCGGAGGCGCCTTGGCAATAATCGCCAACGGGTTTCTGTTGGCTACTGCGCGCGTTGAAGAAAGCGAAAACATCCGCTATTTCGGCGAGGAATACCGGGAGTACATGAAGCAGAGCAAGATGTTTATTCCGTTCATACTGTAACCCTGTCCCGATTGCCGTTTGTTCGGGCTGGCGAAATCGCTCCGCCGCTGCAATGGTCAGCAATACCCCGACTGCCTGCATAACTGAAGGGACCGAGCTCGTTATATCTGCTGGCAGCAATGCGGATGTGCAAAGCAGACAGGACTTTTTCCCGGCGGAACAAGCCATTTTGCATATAGATGCGGCAGTGCTGCGCGTGCTCGCCAGGCCCATACCCTGCCAAAACAAGAATCCACAACCAGCTTAAGGTTGACGCCGCGATGGCAAGAGTCTAAATTGCGCCGCTCGAAAATAATCAACCCTGAAGGAGAATTACATGGCAGTACTCGTCGGCAAAGCCGCGCCCGATTTCAACGCTGTTGCCGTTATGGGTAACAACGACTTCAACGAAACTTTTAATCTCAGGAAGCACATCGGCGGCAAATATGCCGTGATATTTTTCTATCCGCTGGATTTCACTTTTGTGTGCCCGTCGGAATTGATCGCCTTCGACCACAGGCTGGACGAATTCAAGAAACGCAACGTCGAAGTCATCGGCGTGTCGATAGATTCGCAATTTTCCCATTTCGCCTGGAAGAACACGCCGATCAACAACGGCGGTATAGGCCAGGTGCGCTATCCGCTGGTGGCCGACATCAAGCATGAGATCTGCAAGGCCTACGATGTGGAGGCCGACGGCGGAGTGGCCTACCGCGGTTCCTTCCTGATCGACCGTGCCGGGGTGGTGCGTCATCAGGTGGTGAACGACCTGCCGCTGGGCCGCAATATCGACGAGATGCTGCGCATGGTGGACGCGCTGCAATTCACCGAGGAACACGGCGAAGTCTGCCCGGCGGGCTGGAGCAAAGGCAAGGCCGGCATGAACGCGTCCACGGAAGGTGTGGCGAAATATCTGGCCAGCCACGCAAAAGAACTGTAATCCGGTTTATTTTTGTGTCAAAAGGCCACCTTTCGGGGTGGCTTTTTTGCGTTTCTGAGGATGCGCTTTTGTTTCGCTCATAATGAACTGGGCTGATACAATTTCGGCCAATCTGTCATTGCCTTGCTGGGGGATATTGCATGCTGCTCTGGTTCGTCATCACCTATTGGATACTTTCTGTCGGGATCGGTTTATACGCCGCAACCCGCGTGCACAACACCCGCGATTTCGCGATAGCCGGACGCGGTCTTCCCTTCTATATGGTTACGGCTACGGTATTTGCCACCTGGTTCGGTTCGGAAACCGTACTCGGTATTCCGGCAACTTTTCTGAAGGAGGGTCTGCACGGAGTAGTGGCCGATCCGTTCGGCGCTTCGATGTGCCTGATCCTGGTCGGGCTGTTCTTCGCCGCGCCGCTGTACCGGATGAACCTGTTGACGATAGGCGATTTCTACAAGAAAAAATTCGGCCGTAGCGTCGAGGTGCTGACCACGATAGCAATCGTGATCTCCTATCTCGGCTGGGTAGGTGCGCAGATCACGGCACTCGGTCTGGTGTTCAACGTGGTGTCCGGCGGCGAGATCAGCAAGCTGGCCGGCATGTGGATAGGCTCCGGCACGATCCTGATCTATACCTTCTTCGGCGGAATGTGGGCAGTCGCCGTTACCGATTTCCTGCAGATGATCATCATTGTTGTCGGCATGCTGTTCATCGGCCACGAGATCAGCGGCCAGGTGGGAGGGGTGAGCGTGGTGGTGCAGCATGCCGCGCAGGCGGGGAAATTTGAATTCTGGCCTGCGCCGGACGCCAAAGAGATCATCGCCTTCGCCGCCGCCTGGATGACCATGATGTTCGGCTCGATTCCGCAACAGGACGTGTTCCAGCGGGTGCAGTCTTCCAGTACCGAGCGCATCGCCGTTTGGGGAGCGGTGTTCGGCGGTGGTTTGTATTTTGTGTTTGCCTTCGTGCCGATGTTCCTGGCTTATTCGGCGACACTGATCGATCCGAAGATGGTGAGCAGCCTGATCGACACCGACCCGCAGATGATCCTGCCCACGCTGGTGATGCGGCATGCGCCGATGTTTGCCCAGGTAATGTTCTTCGGCGCCCTGCTTTCCGCCATCAAGAGCTGCGCCTCTGCGACCCTGCTGGCGCCATCGGTGACCTTCAGCGAAAACATACTCAAACCGATGCTGGCACACCGCTTGTCCGACCGCAGGATGCTGAACCTGATGCGCGGTGTGACAGTGGCGTTCACCATCATAGTCACACTTTACGCGATGAACTCCAAGGCCAGTATTTTCAAGATGGTCGAAAACGCTTATCAGATCACGCTGGTGATGGCTTTTATCCCGCTGCTTGCCGGTATTTTCTGGAAGCGTTCGACCAAGCAGGGTGCGCTGGCGGCCATCTTCTGCGGCTTGTCGGTATGGCTGGGGATTCTGGTTTTCGGGCCGGATGATCCTTTCATCCCGGCACAGTTCGCCGGATTGTTCGCCAGTGCATTCGGCATGATAGCCGGATCGCTTATGCCCAATGTGGTGGGCGGAGATTTGCCGGAAGAACCGCAACACGCGCAGCTTCATCACCTTGCCGCAAGCCATACCGGGCATGTGGCGGAGCACCAACACCGGCATTCGACGCACACACAAACCTGACGCCTGTCATCTTCCTGTCATAAATACTTCATATTCTTGCGGCCTCGGATCAAAATGCCGGATATGAAGATAAAGGATAAATGATGAAAGCGAAGATTTTGATTGTGGAGGACGAGCCGGCGATTCAGGAATTGCTGGCGTTCAATGTCGTGCAGGCAGGCTTTCTGGCGTTGCGGGCCGAGGATGGGGAGAGCGCCTGGCGGCAGATACGCAGCATTGCGCCTGATCTGATCCTGCTGGATTGGATGCTGCCTAATACCAGCGGCGTGGTGCTGGCGAAGCAATTGCGCGCCGACGCGCGGACCAAGGATATCCCCATCATCATGCTGACCGCGCGCGGGGATGAGCGCGACAAGATATTGGGACTGGAATCCGGCGCGGATGATTACATCACCAAGCCTTTCTCGCCGCGCGAGTTGATGGCGCGGATAAGGGCGGTGTTGCGCCGCCATATTCCTGTTTTGCCGGATGAAACGATCACGACAGGCGGACTGGAATTGTCGCCGACCAATCATCGCGTGAGCGCGCAGGGCAATAATATAGAGCTGGGTCCGACCGAGTTTCGCCTGCTGCATTTTTTCATGACCCACCCGGAACGCGTATACAGCCGCACGCAATTGCTCGATCAGGTGTGGGGTACACAGGTATTCGTCGAGGAGCGCACAGTGGATGTGCATATCCGCCGCTTGCGCGCCGCGCTGGAACCTGCCGAACTGGATGGTGTGATTCAAACCGTGCGCGGCAGCGGTTATCGTTTTTCAATCAGTTCCAACCAGCGGCCTGTCTGAAATATTGTGCCCCCGGCCGAAATGGCTATCGGCAACGGCTAACCCGGCATCTTTTTCCGTGCTATAAGCAGGCTCTTGGCTGTATTCCCCAATGATTTTGTTGGGGTCAGGCAGCGGCTTATGTCACTGCATTTGGGTGGCGTGGCCGTATGGCCATGCAAAGTCTTTTGACAGCCTGGCGGATTGGCTGGTATTTTCACCAGTCAGACGGCTGGCAGTCATGGCAGTTGTTCATTGAGGGAATAATTTTGCGAGATTTCTGGTTCAGGGTAAGCCTGCCCGTGGTGTTGAGCGCATTGGTGGCGCTGTTGTTGTGGGGCATATTTTCCGCCGTTGTCGCGCTGTTGTTCATGCTGGCCGTGTTGCTGATCGTGATGGCATACCGCGCGCGGCAATTGTTCAAGCTGGGGGAGTGGTTGAACGACGCACGCATCGAAACCATACCCGAAGCCGGGGGAATCTGGGACGATGTGTTTTCGCAACTGTACAAAATGGTCAGGGAGCATAACCAGACCAAACAGGAGCTGGCCGCCGAATTGCATCACATCGAGCAGGCGACTGCCGCCTTGCCGGAGGGCGTGGCGATCCTGAACGAGATGAACCGCATCGAGTGGTTCAATCCGCTTGCCCAGCAGCATTTTTACCTTGATGCCGAACACGACATCATGCAGGACATCACGTATCTGGTGCGCCAGCCGGAATTCGTCGAGTATATCCATGAGTCGAATTTCAATGAACCGTTGATCATGATACCGGCGCGGCATGACGACATGGTGTTGTCCGTCAAACTCATTCCATACGGCGGCAACAAGCGGCTGTTGATCAGCCGCGACATCACCCAGTTCAAGCTCATCGAAGCGATGCGCCGGGATTTTGTTGCCAATGTATCGCACGAACTGCGCACACCGCTGACCGTAATAAGCGGTTTTCTCGAAAACCTGCAGGATATGCCTGACCTCAATCAGGAAAATATAGCGCGCGCCTTGCACCTGATGTCCGAGCAAACCAGGCGCATGGACAATCTGGTGGCGGATCTGTTGACTCTGTCGCGGCTGGAGAATGAGCAAAGTCCGTTGCGCGAAGAAACTGTGGATATCAAGGGGTTGCTCGATGAGGTTGACCAGGACGGGAAACTGCTGAGCGGGGGACGCCATGCTTTGCGAATGGAGATCGCAGGTCCGGTCAAGCTGCTCGGCAATCGTGATGAGTTGCACAGCGCGTTCGGCAACCTGCTCAGCAACGCCATCCGCTATACGCCGGAGGGAGGAGCTATCTTGTTGCGCTGGTTTGAACGCGGCGGCCAACCGGTGTTTTCGGTGCAAGACAGCGGTATCGGCATTGCTGCCCAGCACATCCCGCGGCTTACCGAACGTTTTTACCGCGTGGACCGCAGCCGTTCACGCGAAACGGGGGGGACGGGACTGGGTCTTGCGATCGTCAAGCATATCGCGATGCGCCATCAGGCCAAGCTGGAAATTTTCAGCGAAGAAGGGGTTGGCAGCACCTTCATGCTGGTGTTCCCGGTCAAGCGTTCGCTACACTAGCGTGAAGCTGACGCGCTGGTAATTCATTCCGCGCTCCACGCTGAACCCCAGTTTGGCATTCTGCGTTTTGCCGTTTGTATGCATAATCTCGATCGTGCGTCCCGCATCGAACCATTCGCGCGGCATGACCAGGCTGGGCGGTATCGTTAATGCGGGCACGGCCTGCAGAAAAAATGCCGGAATCCGGCTCCCCGCTACCGGCAAGTCTGCTTCACTGGCGCGTAGCGCTACCGCAAGCGGAGACCCCGGCAGATAACGCACCCCGACACGCAATTTCCCGCCAAGTGTCACGTTCGCCCACGAGAGGACTCCCAGAATGAAGTTTTCCGTGCCCGCGAAACGCAGGGCGATCAGTTGATTGCGCCCTACCCTTGAGCCTTGCATGTCCTTGCGTGTGAGCTGCGCTCCCAGGATGCTTTCGTTCAGAACCATCCAGGTTTCAAACGCCTGCCCGGTTATACCCTGGTCGTTGCCGGTCGATCCTGGCCACGCCTGGGCTGGGGGCGGCCCGGATTTCAAAATGCTTGCGTTGTCAGTTTGTGCGGGTTGCGCCGGTGACTTTCCGGAAAGCAGCGCATGAACGACTTCCGGCTTGTAGAAAATTTGCACCGGTTTTTCGACCGGGTCCCGCTGGTCGGAGCGCGTGTTGCGGTTTTCGCACCAGCATTGGTGAAAAAAAATCAGGGACTCGATGCAATCGTTTCTGCTGTACTCGCCCAGCTCCAGTTGCTGCGGGGTTTGGCCTTGCTGCAACAGGATGGTCTTGATGCGCAATAATTTGCTTAAAGGCACCATTGCCAGGTAGCGCGTGTTCTCGCCATGGTTAACCAGCTGGATTGATCGCAGCCCGTACGGGCCGTCAAAATCCAGCGCGAGCGGCTGTGCATCGCCCCTGCTGGTGGTGTAACTGCGCTCCAGCGGCAATGTGTCGCTCCATCGCGTCAGCCAATGGTCGAGCCGCTGCAGTTGCGGGCGGTTCAATTCGGCGGGGCGCGCATAACAGGCAAGCAGAATTTTGATGTAAATGCCGTGACAAGTGCTGTGCGCTCGAAAGTCATTCAAGGGGTCCGGGATTTCCTTGTGCTGCAATCCTTTCCTTTCGCAGAACGCATACAAGCCGTGCAATTGTTGCCACAGTTTGGCATCGAATTCGTATCCGGTGCACAAGTGTTCAAATATCACTTTCCCGCCATACAGGAGACTGCGCTGGCACAGCAGGGCGCCGCTCTGGGCAAGCTGGCTGTCGCCGTCCACGTACGCCTGCAGGCAACGCCGATATCCCAGCGACATGGTTTGCCAGAGACCCGCGATAGCAACGAACACCAGCAACTCGTGTTCATTTAACGGCAGCGGTTTGGAAATGAGCCGCCGGGAATAATCATTTTGCACATGGTGGACGGTATCGCGCACTTGTTCCAGCGTGTTTAGCCGTTCCCGGGGGCGCATCGGATAGCGGTTGAGTTCGTTCAACTGGGTCAGCAGCTGGCTGTGGGCCAGTTGCAGATTGGTCAATTGCAACTGCTTCAGCCATTTTGCGCAACCGGCTGCATCCCTGAAAAGGGGCTTCGCGTCGGCATCGGTCGGTTCAAGTGACAAATCCAGCATGCTCAGCCGGACAGCCTGGAACTCACGTTCTCCTTAAGCCGCGTTTGCCAGCCGGGCGAGAGTGAGGGTTTTCCTGCGCGCTGTCGCGCCCCCCAGATCGGTTGGGGGAAATGTTTGTCGTGCCGGTAACGCGGAATGACATGCCAATGCAGGTGCGGGGTAAGGTTGCCGAGGCTGGCGAGGTTGATTTTGTCCGGTTTCATCACCTCGCGTATCGCCGCTTCGACGGTGTAAACGGTTGCCATCAGATGTTCCCGGTCGGGCGCGGAAAGGTCGGTCATTTCGCTGACGTGCTGATTCCAGATCACGCGGCAGAAACCGGGATAGTCGGCATCCTCGACCAGCACCACACGGCAGCGATCACCCTGCCAGACCAGTGTGCCGCCAGGTTGTTCGCACAATTCACAAACCGTTTTAGTCGTCACGATTTATCCTTTTCCGGCCAGGGCCGAACCGTCTGCCTGTCCTTACAGCAACACCCGCTCGATCCCGCCATTGTTTGCCTTGTTCACATAGTCCGCCAGCCAATTCGGGCCGAGCAGATGCTTGGCCATTTCCACCACGATGTAATCCGCCGTGGTGCCGCTATCGTCGTTGTAGCGCGACAGGCCCTGCTGGCAGGACGGGCAGGAAGTCAGGATCTTCACTTCGCCCTGAAAGCCGTCGGCGCGCAACGCGTCCGCACCCTTGCGCATTTCCTCTTCCTTGCGGAAGCGCACCTGAGTCGCGATCTGCGGCAGGGTCACGCCGAACGTGCCGGATTCGCCGCAGCAGCGTTCGCTGAGAGGCACGTCCGTGCCCATCAATTCATTCACCACCTTGAGCGGCTGATAGGTCTTCATCGGCGAATGGCAGGGATCGTGGTACATGTACCGTACCCCGTTTGCACCCTGCACCTTGATACCTTTCTCCAGAAGGTATTCGTGGATATCGAGCAGGCGGCAGCCGGGGAATATCTTGTCGAACTGGTATTTCAGCAGCTGGTCCATGCAGGTCCCGCACGACACGATCACCGTCTTGATGTCGAGATAGTTCAGCGTGTTCGCGACGCGATGGAACAGCACGCGATTGTCGGTGGTGATCTGGCTGGCCTTGTCGGCCTGGCCGGAGGCGTTCTGCGGATAGCCGCAGCACAGATAACCCGGCGGCAGCACCGTGATCGCGCCGGTTTCGTACAGCATCGCCTGTGTCGCCAGCCCGACTTGGCCGAACAGGCGCTCCGAACCGCAACCGGGGAAGTAGAACACCGCCTCGCTGTCTTCGTGTAATTTGTGCGGGTTGCGGATGACGGGCACGACGCTGCTGTCCTCGATGTCCAGCAGCGCCCGCGAGGTCTTCTTGGGCAGGTTGCCCGGCATCGGCTTGTTGATGAAGTGGATCACCTGGGATTTAAGCGGTGCGCCGCCTACCGTGGCAGGCGGCCGTGCAGTCTGGCCCTTCAGCAGGCCGAAACGCCGGGCGATTTGGTAGGCTATGCGCTGTGCCCCGTATCCCCACTCTATCATCACCTTGCGCACCAGTTTGATCGTGGTCGGGTCGGTGGCGTTGAGGAACAACATTGATGTCGCGGTGACCGGGCTGAATTTCTTTTTGCCCTGTTTGCGCAGGAAGTTGCGCATCGCGATCGATACATCGCCGAAGTCGATGTCCACCGGGCAGGGATTGAGGCACTTGTGGCATACCGTGCAATGGTCGGCAACATCGCTGAATTCGTCAAAGTGCTGGATCGAAACGCCGCGCCGTGTCTGTTCCTCATACAGGAACGCCTCGATCAGCAGCGAAGTGGCGAGTATCTTGTTGCGCGGCGAATACAGCAGATTGGCGCGTGGCACATGCGTGCTGCAAACCGGCTTGCACTTGCCGCAGCGCAGGCAGTCCTTGATCGAATCGGAAATCTCGCCCAGCTCGCTCTTTTCCAGGATCAGGCTTTCCAGTTCCATCAGGTTGAAGCTGGGCGTGTAAGCGCGCTCCAGGTTGCCGCCGCTGAGCAGCTTGCCCTTGTTGAAACGGCCTTCCGGGTCGACCAGCTTCTTGTACGCGCTGAATGCGGCGATCTCTTCCGCCTCGAGAAAATCGAACTTGGTGATGCCTATGCCGTGCTCGCCGGAGATCACGCCGCCCAGGTCCTTCGCCAGGCGCATGATGCGCTCCACCGCGGCGTTGGCCTGCTGCAGCATTGCGTAATTGTCGGAGTTCACCGGAATGTTGGTATGCACATTACCGTCGCCGGCATGCATGTGCAGGGCGATGAACACCCGGCTTTTCAGCACTTGCTGGTGGATGCTGTTGCACTGGTCGAGTATCGGTTGATAAGTGCTGCCGCTGAATATCTGGCGCAGCGGTTCGCGTATCTCGAGCTTCCATGAGGCGCGGATGGTGTGGTCTTGCAGGACCTGGAAGACGGTTGAGGGGCAAGGTTCGGTCTGCCTGTCTGGCTTGTCTTTTGCGTCTTGCAACCGGGAGCTGGGTTGATCCAGATTGTCCCGCAGCCATTGCCAGCGGGCACGCACCTCGGCGAGCAATTGTTTCGCTTCGTGGGTGCGATTGCCGAGCAGTTCGGCGGCGCCGAGCTGCTTGTCGTCCTGGTAATAGAGCGGCAGCTCACCGGCGAAAAATTCGTCCAGCGCATCCAGCAGCCTGAGCTTGTTGTGCAGCGACAACTCGATGTTGATGCGCTCTATGCCGTCGCAATAATCGCCCATGCGCGGCAGCGGGATCACCACGTCCTCGTTGATCTTGAACGCGTTGGTGTGTTTGGCAATCGCGGCGGTGCGAGCGCGGTCCAGCCAGAATTTCTTGCGCGCCTCGGCGGATACGGCGATGAAGCCTTCGCCGCTGCGCAGGTTGGCGAGGCGCACGATCTCCGAGGCGGCCTGTGCCGCCGCGTCAGCGTCATCACTGACCACGTCGGCGACCAGCACCATCTTCGGGCGGCTGCCGCGCTTGGATTTGGTGGCATAACCCACCGCCTTGAGATAGCGTTCGTCGAGATGTTCGAGCCCGGCCAGCAGCGCACCGGGATGCGCATCTATATAGGATTTGATTTCAACGATGGCGGGCACCGCATCGCGCACCTGGCCGAAAAATTCCAGGCACACCGTGCGCGTGTGTTTGTGCGCGCGGTGCAGGATGAAGCGCGCCGAGGTGATGATGCCGTCGCAGCCTTCCTTCTGGATGCCGGGCAGGCCGGACAGGAACTTGTCGGTGACGTCCTTGCCCAGCCCGGCCTTGCGGAAGGCGCTGCCGGGGATGGTCAAGATTTGCGGCTCGCCGTGCGCAGTCTTGCCGTCCGCCTCCGACACGTTACTGGCGTAGCCAGCCGATTGCGGGAGAAGGCGGGGGGACGGCATTCCCGCACCATAACCAGCGACTTGGCCAGCGTCTTTTGATGGCTTAGTCGAATGGCTAATAGTTTTATCAGACGCTTGCGCGCGCCGTGTCTTGCCGTCCGCCTCGAATCGGCTGATGCGGAAGCTGGCGGAATCGGCATCGTGTATCTTGCCGAGGTTGTGGTGCAGGCGCTCGACTTCCATCCACAAGCCGTCCGGCGTGACCATGCGCCAGGACGCCAGGTTGTCCAGCGCGGTGCCCCACAGCACGGCCTTCTTGCCGCCCGCGTTCATCGCCACATTGCCGCCTATGCACGATGCATCCGCCGAGGTCGGGTCTACCGCGAACACCAGGCCGCTGTTCTCGGCCGCCTCCATCACGCGCCGCGTGACCACGCCCGCACCGCAATGAATGGTTGCATAGGGTTCGCTCAGTCCGGGCAGGACGATGTGCTCGACCTCCGAGAGAGACTCGAGTTTTTCGGTGTTGATCACCGCCGAGAATTTATCCAGCGGCACCGCGCCGCCGGTGTAGCCGGTGCCGCCGCCGCGCGGGATGATGGTGAGCTTGAGCGCTATGCAGGCGCGCACCAGCGCGGCGATTTCCTCCTCGGTATCGGGATTCAGCACCACGAAGGGATATTCCACGCGCCAGTCGGTCGCGTCGGTCACATGGGATACACGGGCCAGGCCGTCGAACTGGATATTGTCGCGGCGGGTGATGCGGCTCAAGACCCTCATCGCGCGTTTGCGCAGTTCCAGGGTCTGTTCGAATTCATCCGCGAATTGATCGACTGCCGAGCGTGTCAGTTGCAGCAGGCGCTTGACGATCTGGTTGTCCTGGCGGCGCGCATCTATCGCATTAAGGCGGTGGTGCAGCGCGCCGACCAGCGCCGCGCGCCGTTTCCGGTTGCCCAGCAGGTCGTCCTGCAGATACGGGTTGCGCGACACTACCCATATATCGCCCAGCACTTCATACAGCATTTGCGCGGAACGTCCGGTGCGGCGTTCTTCGCGCAGCGTGTTGATGATGTCCCAGGCCTCGCCGCCGAGTATGCGCAACACGATCTCGCGGTCGGAAAATGAAGTGTAGTTGTAGGGGATTTCGCGTAAACGTGCGGTCATGATGTTCTCTGGCTCTGCAAGGCGCGCATTTTACCCGAATGCAGTGCGCTACTCGACCCTCTTGAAGATGCGGATAAAATACAGGCCATGAGCAGTTCATCCGGCATCCCTAAAGCAAAGGTTTTTTTCGCGCTGTGGCCGTCCGCCCCGGAGCGCGAATTTCTGGTCGCCTGGCAGAAACCGCTGCAACACTTGTGCGGGGGGCGTGCCATGCGCGGCGCAACACTGCACACCACGCTGGTATTCATCGGCGATGTGGAGCATTCCAGGCTTGAGGCGTTGAATCTTGCGGCACAGGAAGTGAGCGGACAAACATTCGAATTGTGTTTCGATGCGGCCCGTTACTGGGGGCACAACCATATTGTGTATGCCGCGCCCGGCGAATTGCCGCAGCAATTGGTGCTGCTGGCAGGCGGCCTGGAGCAATCCCTGACCCGGCACGGCTTCAGCTTCGATAAACATGAATACCAGCCGCACGTCACATTGTTGCGCAACGCCCGCTGGACCGACTCGCCCCTGCCCGGCATGCATCCCGCGTGCTGGCAGGTCAGGGAGTTTGTCCTGGTGCAATCCGCGCAGCGGGACGGTCAGGCGGATTACCTGCTGCTGGCGAGGTTTCCGCTGGGCTAGGGTAAAATCGCCGACTCCGGCCCGGATAATGCCACCCCGGGCAATGCCAAAACGTTACTCCCAAGAGAAGAAAGACACATGCAAGCAGACAGCAAAATACTGACCCATTACGAACGCATCGGCGGCGCGGACAAGGTTCGCGCGCTGGTGCAGCGTTTCTATGCATTGATGGACGAGCTGCCCGAAGCCTATGGCATACGCAAGCTGCACGCGCAGGACTTGCAGGGCGCGACGGACAAGCTGTTCAAGTTCCTGTCCGGCTGGATGGGCGGGCCGCAGTTGTATGTAGAGCAATACGGCCACCCGATGTTGCGTGCGCGACATTTGCCGTTCAGCATAGGTTCAACAGAGCGCGACCAGTGGTTGCTGTGCATGAATCAGGCGCTGACCGAGGTGGTGGAGGACTCGGAGCTGCGCCGGGATTTGTCTGCGGCATTCGCCAAGGTGGCGGACCACATGCGCAACCGTGAAGGTTGACAGGAACCTGTGCCTGAACGAACGGCTTAGCCCATCGTCAGGATGATCTTCCCCGTCACGCTTCCCTTTTCGATCAGGCGATGCGCCTCGGCGGCCTCCTGCAGCGGCAGCGCATAAGAGACCAGCACACCGAGATTGCCGGCCTCGATGAGTCGGGCGCCCTGTTCGAGTATCTTGCGCTGGCGGATGCGTTCGTCGTGCTGCTTGATCACCTGCGGGGTGAGCATCATCTCGTAGCATATGGCCAGATTGCGCAGCCGCGCCAGTTGCGTGTCCGCCAGAGACAGCGGGGTGGAAAGTATGGTGACGATCTTGCCGCCGATGCGCGCCGCATTGAATGAGCGCAAAAAAGTGTCCCCGCCCACCGTGTCGAGCACCACGTCCACGCCTTTTCCGCCAGTCCACCCGGCAATCTCTGTCACGAAATCCGTCTCTTTATAACGGATGATCTTTTCCGCTTCCAGGCCCTGTGCCAGGCCTTCCTTTTTGCCGTCGCTGACCGTGACGGCGACGCGCGCGCCGAGATGCCTGGCCAGCTGCAATGCGATATGACCCACGCCGCCGGTGCCGCCGTGGATCAGGATGGTTTGCCCGGCTTGCAGGTTGGCGCGATCGACCAGCGCCTCCCAGGCGGTGATCAGCACCAGTGGAAACCCCGCAGCGTCCTGCAGGCTGATATTGGCGGGCGGGGTCGCACAGTATTCTTCATGCAGCGTGGTGTATTCGGCATAACAGCCGGGCTCGCCGCCCTGGTTTCCACCCAGCCCGCCGTTGTTGAAAAACACCGGGTCGCCGACCTTGAAACGCGTCACATTGCCGCCGGCCTTCTCCACGATGCCTGCCCCATCGCAACCGAGTATCGCGGGCAATTTGCCGGGGTGATAAATCGTCTTGGCGCGCAGCTTGGCATCCAGCGGATTGATTGCTGCAGCCGACAGCTTGACGCGCAGATGATGGGGTGTAGGCAGATCGGGTTTTTCGACATCGTGCTGGGCCAGTACCTCGGGGCCGCCGGCGCTGGTCATCAGGATCGCTTTCATCTGTAAATCTCCGGGTTTGTAATTTTTTGTCTGAGCAGGAATATGAAATTAGTATTGTGTCCGGCGACTGCGAACGCTCTATAAGTTACTGTGTTTGGTGAAGCAGCCGCCTGCGACCCTTGGTGAAACTACTAGCCATTCGACTAGGCCGCCGCTGGGCGGCAACCAAGTCGCTGGTTATCCCGCACCAGAGGGCTGCGCCCCACGTACCCGCAAGGGGCAGGCCGGTGGGTCCCCGCTGCTTTGCAGCGACCCATCCGCTCTGTCAGGGCCGCTATGTTAAACTTGCAACAAAAATTAAGCGAGGTTTGGTCATGTCTGGAAACACACTCGGCACCCTGTTCACGGTGACATCGTTCGGCGAATCGCACGGCCCCGCCCTCGGATGCGTGGTGGACGGCTGCCCGCCGGGATTGGCGCTGTCCGAAGCCGACATCCAGATTGACCTGGACCGGCGCAAGCCCGGCACCTCGCGCCATGTCACGCAACGGCGCGAATCGGACACGGTGGAAATACTCTCCGGCGTGTTCGAGGGCAGGACCACGGGCACGCCGATCGCGCTGCTGATCCGCAACGAGGACCAGCGCAGCAAGGATTACGGCAACATCGCCAGCACCTTCCGTCCCGGCCATGCCGACTACACCTACACGCAGAAATACGGCTTCCGCGACTATCGCGGCGGCGGGCGTTCCTCGGCGCGCGAGACCGCGGTGCGCGTCGCGGCCGGGTCGATCGCCAAGAAGTGGCTGCACGAAAAATACGGCGTGATGATACGCGGTTACATCTCCCAGATTGGCGAGATAGAGATCCCGTTCAAGAGCTGGGATGCGGTCAACAACAACCCGTTCTTCGCGCCGGATGCCGGCGTGGTGGCAGCGCTGGAAGACTACATGGACGCGCTGCGCAAGTCCGGCGACTCGATAGGCGCGAAACTGACCGTGGTCGCCGAGAATGTGCCGGTGGGCCTGGGCGAGCCGGTGTATGACAGACTCGATGCCGAGATCGCCTACGCGCTGATGAGCATCAACGCGGTGAAGGGCGTAGAGATCGGCGCAGGTTTCGCATCGGTCACACAGCGCGGCAGCGACCACGGCGACGAGATGACGCCGCAGGGATTTTTGTCCAACCATGCCGGCGGCATACTCGGCGGCATCTCCACGGGTCAAAATATAGTCGCGCACCTCGCGGTCAAGCCCACCTCCAGCATCCGCCTGCCACGCCGCACGATAGACTTGCAGGGCAACGCGACCATCGTCGAAACGCATGGCCGCCACGACCCATGTGTCGGTATACGCGCGACGCCGATCGCGGAGGCGATGCTGGCGCTGGTGCTGATGGATCATGCGCTGCGGAATCGGGCGCAGAATGCGGATGTGGTTTGTGCGACGCCAAAATTACGTTAGATAAATTATGACTCTCTCAGAAACTGTCAGCGTTTTTGGGCTAGTCTTTGGGGTATCAGGTTTCGTGCTCGGTGTCCTGAACTACTTGCGCGACCGCCACGAAGTTGTCGTGTCTCTGCAATGGGATTTGGATGTCACAGAAGGGAGCGGATACGACCACACAAAGAAGTGGGGACTCATTCGCGTTACAAATGTTGGTCGTCGCCCAACCTATGTCAGTCATGTGGCGCTGAAGTTGCCCAAAGGATATGACCACACGCACGTTGTAATCATGGGCGGTATAGTTGGAAAGAAACTTACTGAAGGTGACCCATCCGAAACTTACGTGGTTGATCAATCCGTTATGGAGCATTACGCGAAGGATTGGAAGTGTATCGTCGCTCAGGTCAACGATTCCACCGGAAAGACTTGGTATTCAAAGAAACTAAAATCGGATGAAATACCATCTTGGGCACAGGCAAGTGCCTGACATGGCAGCTAAGTAGCACGCCTATGGTGCAATGCAAATCCGCCGGGGTTGCCCGGCAGCTAGTCACTTTTTCTTGCTTCGCCAAAGAAAAAGTAACCAAAAAGAAGGCGCCCCCGGTTTGCCGCTGCTGCGCGGTACCCTGCGTTGCTCGACTGGTCAGGCGGCTGCGGAACTAGCACTGCGTGCTCAAACATAACCAGCGACTTGGCTGAAGTATTTTTTCAGCCTAGTCGAATGGCTAGTTGTTTCATCAGTCCTCGCCGAAATCCCCTGACCAGCCTCCGCTACTCGGCGGCGCTCAGGGGAAAAGAGAAAACGGTTTTGTGTGCGCTGCGCGCACGACTTTTTTTGTAATTGTTAATGTCGGGCTACGCCCACCCGTTTTTGGGTTTTGTTTTTTTTATCCCCTGAGCGCCGCCTCGATCTGGCGCGAACGAGCGGTGGGGTTGGGCGAGCACTGTTTGAGCACGTGGCCGCGCAGCGGATCGTGCGAGTTGCGCAGCCCCGCTCGTTGGTGTCTGATCGAGGGAACCCCCGCAGGGGGCGGCAAACCGGGGCGGCGTTTCTTTGATTACTTTCTTTAGCCGTATAAAGAAAGTAATCGGCGTGCGGGGCCGCACCCCGCGACTTTGATTTTTGCAGTACAGAAGAAATTAACTTATTGCCGGGAAGCACCTTCGAAGTTGTAGTATGTGTAACATGCATCAACTAAAGAGGACTGATCATGCAAACCACAATCGAGTTGCTGGGCAAAAAAGTTCTGGTGGAATGGACTTCATCCGCCGATAAAAAGTTGCAGGAATTGGACCAGCCGTTGGCGGTCGAGATGGAACTGTACTTCAGTTGCCTGATCCGTAAAGCGGTGCGCTTCGGCGGGGATGCACAGGCGGCGAACTTTGCCTTTGCGGCCCCGCGATTGAAGATCGGGTTCAGACCGGTGATGACAAAGGCATGCAACGTGAAGGATTTCGAGGTCGAGCCGCCGGTGGAGGATTTTCCTATCGTCAGGCCGGAGGCCTTCGTGCCGAAACGGCTGACCATCGACTATAAAAAGGGGAAATGGGTAGGCGAATTTTTCCTGCAGAAAATTCAACCTGCGTAGCGTATTATTTACGCAACCTGCTTCGCTTTCTTTCCCCGTTTCCCTATATGCGCTTCGCCGCGCTGTCTGGCCAGTTCGACCTGTTTCTGCCGCTCCAGCGCGGCGGCCCGTTTCTCGGGGGTGAGGGCATCAAAACAATGCGGGCAGGAAACGCCCGCCCGATATTTGGGCGAGGCTTTTTCCTCGGCCGTGATCGGGCGCGAGCAGCCGTAGCATAATTCGTAATGCCCCGGCGCCAGGCCCTGGCCGACCGCGACGCGCTGGTCGAATACGAAGCACTCGCCCTGCCACAGGCTCTGTTCCGCCGGAACGTTTTCCAGATATTTCAGTATCCCGCCCTGCAGGTGATAGACCTCGGGGAATCCCTGCTGCAGCATGTAGGCCGAGGCTTTTTCGCAGCGTATGCCGCCGGTGCAGAACATCGCGACGCGCGGTTGTTTTTTCGGATCAAAATGTGTTTTAACGTACTCGGGGAATTCGCGGAAGGTGGTGATACGCGGATCGACCGCGCCCCTGAACGTGCCGACGTCCACCTCGTAATCGTTGCGTGTGTCGATCAGCAACACATCGGGGTCGCTGATCAGCGCGTTCCAGTCTTCCGGCTTGACGTACTGCCCGACCAGTTCGGTGGGGTCGATGCCATTCACGCCCATCGTGACGATCTCTTTCTTCAGCTTGACCTTCATCCGGTAGAACGGCGGATGGTCGGCGGCGGATTCCTTGTGCTCCAGATCCGCCAGGCGCGGGTCGCTGCGCAGATACGCCAATATCTGATCGATGCCGGCGCGCGTGCCGGCGATTGTGCCGTTGATGCCTTCTCCGGCAAGCAGCAGCGTGCCGGTGATGCCCAGCGCATCGCACTGCGCCAGCAACGGTGCGCGCAGTGACTCGCAATCGGCCAGCTTCACGAATTTGTATATTGCTGCAACAACTAATGAATCCATCTTTACTGTTTCCTCGGGTCGTTACTTTTTGCCGGTTTCATTTTTTTAGCGCCAGCATGTGAGTGATGTAAACTAGTTTAATTCATTCAAGGAGAAAAACCATGCAACTCGACGATCGCAGCCTGGACATCATCTTTCGTGAAGCGCACACCCACAGCGTATGGCTGGACAAACCGGTTGGCGACGCGCTGCTGCACCAGGTTTACGACCTGATGAAGTGGGCGCCGACCAGTGCCAACTGCAGTCCGGCGCGTATCGTGTTCGTGCGCAGCGCGGCAGCGAAGCAGCGCTTGCTGCCGGCAATGGCGCCGGGCAACCTGGAAAAGACCCGCTCCGCGCCGGTCACCGCGATCATCGCGCACGATACCGAATTCCACGAAAAGCTGCCGAAACTCTTCCTGCAAGCCGATGCGCGCTCGTGGTTCGCCGGCAACCAGGCCTTGATCGACACCACGGCGTTCCGCAACGGCACGCTGCAGGGCGCTTATCTGATCATCGCGGCACGATCGCTCGGACTGGATGCCGGGCCGATGTCCGGTTTCGACAACGCCAAGGTGGACCAGGAGTTCTTCCCGGACAGCAAGATCAAGTCCAACTTCATGGTTAACCTCGGCTACGGTGACCACGCCAAATTGTTCCCGCGCAATCCGCGCCTGCCGTTCTCTGATGCGGCGCAGATCTTGTAGCGGCAAAGTTTAAGCGCCGGCAGTCTTTACCAACTCGCGCCGCTGTGCCGGGTGTTTCAACGCGCCGCTATTATTTTTTTCGCCTCGACTACCAGAAAATCCTTGAATGCCAGCGCCGCGCTGGAAAGCCGTTTGTTGCTGCGGTGCGCGACGAACCAGTGGCGCAGCAACGGGAAGTTCTCCACGTTAAGCATCGCGAGCCTCCCCGTTTCCAGTTCCAGCTCGATGCTGTGCAACGACAGGATGCCCAGTCCCATGCCGGCCTGGACTGCCTGCTTGATGGCCTCGTTGGTTTCCATTTCCATGCTGATGCGCGGCTGAATCTTGTGTTGTTCAAACACGCGTTCCATTGCGCTGCGGGTGCCGGAGCCCTGTTCCCGTGACAAAAAGGTTTCTTCCGCAAGCCGGTCGAATTTGACGCGCTTGAGGTTGACGAGCGGATGCCCGGGTGGGGCGATCACCACCAGCGGGTTGTCCAGGAACAATTCCGCGCTGAGGTCCAACCCATCCGGCGGTTGTCCCAGGATAGCCAGGTCGGTGCTGTTGTCGGCGAGCTGTTTGAGTACTGCGTCGCGGTTGGCGACCTGCAGGATCACATTGATGCTGGGATGGCGCTGGCAAAACCTGGCCAACAGCTTCGGAGTGAAGTAATTGGCAGTATTGACCACCGAAAGCGTGAATTTTCCCTTGCCCAGTCCTTTCATTTCGTCGAACACGGCTTCCATTTCGGCGAGTTGCTGCGCGATGCTTCTGGCATAGTGAAACAGCTCGCGCCCGGCCTCGGTGAGAAAAACCTTTTTCCCCATTTGTTCGAATAACGGCAGGCCGATACTGGTTTCCAATTGCTTGATCTGCATCGATACAGCGGGTTGCGAGAGATATAGTTCCTCGGCGGCGCGTGAGTAATTCAAGTGGTTGGCCACTTTTTCAAATACCTGCAGTTGGCGCAAAGTAAATTGCAGCATGATGGCAATGCAAATAATTTAAGACGGCAGGCATTATATCAAATCATAAGCAATTCTTATGGTCCATATAAAAACAATTGACTGTTGTTTATGGTGAGATATCAATATAGTTCGCTTCACTGTCGGCATAGAAGTTACCTTGAATTGTTAAAAACAGGAGAAAGAAGCAATGGATCAATCGAATCGTTATGCAGATCTGAGTCTGAAAGAAGCGGATCTGATCAAGGATGGGAAGCACATTTTGGTGGCCTACCATATGCGTGCATCAGAGGGCCACGGTTATCTGGAAGCGGCCGCGCACTTTGCAGCTGAATCTTCAACAGGTACCAACGTGGAAGTTTCGACCACGGACGAATTTACCAAAGGTGTTGATGCGCTGGTTTACTTCATCGATGAAGTAAAGGGCGTCATGAAGATCGCTTACCCATCAGTATTGTTCGATCGCAACATCACTGACGGTCGCGCAATGATCGTTTCTTTCCTGACCTGTGCAATCGGCAATAACCAGGGAATGGGCGATATCAAGCACGCACAAATGCAGGATTTCTATATTCCGCCAGAAATGCTGATGCAATTCGATGGCCCGGCAACAGACATTTCCGACCTGTGGCGTATTCTGGGTCGTCCAATCAAGGACGGGGGCTACATTTCCGGCACCATTATCAAGCCCAAGCTGGGTTTGCGTCCCGAGCCATTCGCCAAGGCTGCATATCAATTCTGGCTGGGCGGCGACTTCATCAAGAATGATGAACCGCAAGGCAACCAGGTATTCTGTCCGCTGAAAAAAGTATTGCCGCTGGTTTACGATTCGATGAAGCGCGCGATGGATGAAACCGGCGATGCCAAATTGTTCTCAATGAACATCACAGCCGATGACCATTACGAAATGCTGGCGCGTGCTGATTTCGCTCTGAGCGTGTTTGGCCCGGATGCAAACAAGTTGGCGTTCCTGGTTGACGGCTTTGTAGGCGGCCCCGGCATGATCACCACTGCCCGTCGTCAGTATCCACAACAGTATTTGCACTACCACCGCGCAGGTCACGGCATGATTACTTCGCCATCTGCGGTTCGAGGTTACACGGCTTTCGTGTTGGCCAAGTTATCACGTTTGCAAGGCGCTTCCGGTATCCACGTGGGCACCATGGGCTTCGGCAAGATGGAAGGCGGCGCGGATGACCGCAACATCGCCTACATGATAGAGCGCGATTCTGCCGATGGTCCCTACTACCATCAGGAATGGTTGGGCATGAAGCCAACCACCCCGATCATCTCCGGTGGCATGAATGCGTTGCGTCTGCCGGGCTTCTTCGAGAATCTGGGCCATGGCAATGTGATCAACACGGCGGGTGGGGGTTCTTACGGCCATATCGACTCCCCTGCGGCGGGCGCGATCTCTTTGCGTCAGGCTTATAACTGCTGGAAAGAAGGCGCTGACCCAATCGCCTATGCAAAAACGCACAAAGAATTCGCGCGTGCATTCGAATCCTTTCCGAAGGATGCGGACAAGCTGTATCCGGGCTGGCGCGAAAAGCTGGGCGTGCATAAGTAGCCCCAGCAGAGGGGAGAGCAGGTTCCGTTGGCGCGCAGCGCCAATGGATGCGACCCCGAAGCGGGGCAAGGTGCCGCAGCCCTTATGTTGCAATATTGAACGCCCCCACTTGCTGGGGGCGTTTTTATCCGTGATTCAAAACCGTTCTGCATGTGCGGTTACACGACGTACATTGGAGTAAGCCATGACTAAAAAAAATATAGAGCAATACAAAATTCATAAAGAGCCGTTTTACCAGGCGCAAAACGACGAGGTGCAGTTGTACGAAGCCGCCTACGTTGCGCGCTTGCCGGTGATGGTGAAAGGTCCGACCGGGTGCGGCAAGTCGCGCTTCATCGAATACATGGCATGGAAGCTGGGCAAGCCGCTGATTACCGTGGCGTGCAATGAGGATATGACCGCCAGCGATTTGGTCGGGCGCTATCTGCTGGATGCCAACGGCACTCGCTGGCTGGATGGTCCGCTGACCACGGCGGCGCGCATCGGTGCGATCTGTTACCTCGACGAGATCGTCGAGGCGCGCCAGGATACGACGGTAGTGATCCATCCTCTGACCGACCACAGACGCACTCTGCCGCTGGACAAAAAAGGCGAGCTGATCGAGGCACACAAGGATTTTCAGCTGGTGATTTCCTACAATCCCGGCTACCAAAGTTTGCTGAAGGACCTGAAGCAATCAACCAAGCAACGTTTCACCGCTTTCGATTTCGATTATCCGGAGGCCGGTGTCGAGACCGATATTCTTTGCAAGGAAACCGGGATGGACCAAGACCTGTCGGCCAAACTGGTCAAGATCGGCCGTGCGGCGCGCAACCTGAAGGGGCACGGGCTGGACGAGGGCATTTCCACCCGACTGCTGGTATACGCGGCGACGCTGATCAAGGGGGGTGTCGAGCCGCGCGCCGCCTGCCGCATGGCAATGGTGCGTCCGATCACCGACGACGCGGATATCCGCGATACGCTGGATCACGCGATAGAAGCCACCTTCGCGTAATCCGGGCAGACACGATCATGGAAACGGTTGAGATTCCCGGGCAGTTGCAACCCTACTGGGCAGAGCTGGCATGTGGCTTCCCGCGTGTGGCCGAGGTGTTTCCGGATTGCATGCGCGTGGCGTTGTCTTCGTTGTCCGCCGGGGGTGTGGCAGCTTACATCGAACACGCGCGATTTCTCGGCAAGATGGGACGCGGTGCCGAGCCCATCCTGATTTTTCTGGAAGTGTGGCCGGATGTTGCCGGGGAAGCGGGCGAAGATGCGCTGCCCGATATTATGGAATTCATCCGCCGGATGTATAAGTCGCCCAACGGGAAGGCGATCATCCCGTTCCTGGAATCGTTGTTGGCTACCGCGCGGCGCTTGCATTCGCGTGAACAGCTGAGCGACTACCTAGCCATCGCGCTTGATCTGATGGAGCGCACCACCGGCTCTATCCACGGCATCCACCAGACTTTTCCCAGTCCCGGCCTTCCGGAAATGTTCAGGCAGGTACCGGCATTGCTTTCCCGGCTTTCTCTGGGCGGCCTCAAGAACTGGGTGGATTACGGTGTGCGCTATTACAGCGACCATCCGGACCGGCAAATCGATTACTTCAGTCTGCAATCGGCGGACAGTCTGGCAGTGTTGCAACGCGAACGTCACGGTACTCTGCTGGTGGATAACGAGCGCAAGCTGGATATGTATTTGCGCGGTTTGTGGCGGGACGAAGATTTGTTGATACCTTACTCCAGCGGCTTCGACGAATTGCGCCAGCCGATTCCCTATTACGACAAGCTCGGTATACGTCTGCCCGATGTGTACAGCGATGCGCATGGCATAGCCGGCATAGACCGTTACCGCGCTGCACTGGCGCATATCGTCGGGCATCGCCGCTGGACCACGGCGATCTTCGCCGATAACATGAGCCCGTTCCAGCGCATGGCGGCGGAGTTCATCGAGGACAGCCGGGTGGAATATCTGGCGATACGTGAATACCCCGGCCTGCGCCATATTTTCATGGCACTGCATCCCGTTCCTGGCGAAGATGCCTGCGATCCGGAAAAGGAATCCGGTGTCCGTCACCGCTTGACCATGCTGTCGCGTGCGATACTCGATTCCGGTCATCCTTATAAAAATCCTCATATCATCGAATTTGCGCAACGTTTTCACGATTTGATGCGGCAGGGCGATTCGAACACGCGGGAGATGGCCGATCTGGCAATCTCCTTCGTCGCGAAGATCCGCCGTCAGAGCGACCAGTTGGCCAAGACCCACTTCAAGGACACGGTGATCGATTATCGTGACGATAATCGCCAGATGTGGAAATTCATCGAGGAAGGTGATGAAGAAGAGGCGTTCGATGAGGAACGCAAGATCGAGCCGGGCGAAGGGATCAAAGGCCTGCCCCCGCGCCATTATCATGAATGGGATTACAACACCCGTAGTTATCGCCCGGATTGGGTGAGCGTTTACGAGGCTTTGCATCCACAGGGCAACGCAGCAGATATTGACAGGTTGTTGGCCAAGCACGCCTCACTGGCAAAACGATTGAAGAAAATGCTCGACCTGCTCAAGCCGCAGAACAAAGTGCGTATCCGCTATCAGGAGGAAGGCAGTGAACTGGATCTGGATGTCGCGTTGCGTTCGCTGATCGATTACAAGAGCGGTGCGATGCCGGATCCGCGCATCAATATGAGCCACCGCAACGACGGACGCAACATTGCGGTGATGATACTGCTGGATTTATCCGAGTCACTCAACGAAAAAGCTGCCGGATGCGACCAGACCATTCTGGAGTTGAGCCAGGAAGCCGTGTCGCTGCTGGCATGGGCCATCGAAAAGCTGGGGGATCCGTTTGCTATTGCAGGGTTTCATTCCAACACGCGCCACGACGTGCGCTTTTTGCATATCAAAGGATATAGTGAGCATTGGGACGATGAGGTAAAAGGGCGTCTGGCGGCGATGGAGGCCAGTTACTCCACGCGTATGGGGGCGGCGATGCGCCATGCCGCCCATTATCTGGAAAAGCAACAGGCCGATAAAAAATTGATGCTGGTCATCACCGATGGCGAGCCGGCTGATATAGACAGCAAGGACGGGCGCATCCTGATAGAGGATGCGCGTCAGGCGGTAAAGGAACTCGATCAGCAGGGTATTTACTCCTATTGTATTAATCTTGATCCCAAGGCGGATGAATACGTTGCGGACATTTTTGGCGGGCAGTACACCATCATTGATCGTGTTGAATCACTGCCGGAACGGCTGCCCCAGCTATTTATTTCCCTGACTAAATAGGGTTTGCCGCAGTTCCCGTGTTTTCCGGTGGGGTCACATGGTATGGCGGATGGCCGCTTTCCGATATCTCCCGATGCGGAATTGTCAGGCGGGCAGGTAATCGGCACCCCGAAAGGCGAAAACCGCCCAGCCACATAAATTTTTACCAAAATCTAATCCATTGCAGCTAATTCAGTTTGACATCCATGTTGCTGGTCGGCATAATCGCGGGTTCTGTTTGGAGGGGTTCCCGAGCGGTCAAAGGGATCAGACTGTAAATCTGACGGTTCTGCCTTCGAAGGTTCGAATCCTTCCCCCTCCACCAAATGAGTTTTGTTGCAGGTTTGTGGGTAGTAGGTTGGGCGTTGTGGTAACTGACTGATGTTTGGCTGTCGCGTTGGAGGCCTGCTGTTGGTTGGGCACTGCGGGTGTAGCTCAATGGTAGAGCAGAAGTTTTCCAAACTTACGACGAGGGTTCGATTCCCTTCACCCGCTCCAGTTTGGCATTAGTTTTGGTATGTGAGCCTGCCCATGTGGCTCAGTGGTAGAGCACTCCCTTGGTAAGGGAGAGGTCGCGAGTCCGATTCTCGCCATGGGCACCAAAAAAGCTTGGCGCAGCAATGTATTGTTAAATTATTTGAGTTTTGTTTTTATTATTAACGTTTGACATTGATAAGGAAAAATCATGGCAAAGAGCAAGTTTGAGCGCACGAAACCGCACGTCAACGTGGGCACGATAGGCCACGTGGACCATGGCAAGACCACGCTGACCGCGGCGATCACGACCGTGCTGGCCAAGAAATTTGGCGGCGAAGCCAAGGCCTACGACCAGATCGACGCAGCACCGGAAGAAAAGGCGCGCGGCATCACGATCAACACCGCGCACGTCGAATACGAGACGGCCACCCGCCACTACGCCCACGTAGACTGCCCGGGCCACGCCGACTACATCAAGAACATGATCACCGGAGCGGCGCAGATGGACGGCGCGATCCTGGTCTGTTCCGCTGCCGACGGCCCGATGCCGCAAACCCGCGAACACATCCTGCTGGCGCGCCAGGTGGGTGTGCCGTACATCGTCGTGTTCCTGAAC
>LSLI01000036.1 GCA_001577345.1 Candidatus Gallionella acididurans | reverse complement strand
CCCTAAGTTGCTTTTGTCAATTAGTTCATCTTCAATGTCATCTATAAGACGCCTAGCTTCACGACATAAAGCGGAAGAATTCATGGCAGAAGGCTTGTAGGTATCTAAGCTGTAATCGAAAAGCAATTCTTCAAGAAGCTGCGCGAAGAAAAGAAGCCCTTCTGAACCGGCAGGGTCTGTCCAACAATTTAAGCCGCGGAATTTCATATTTTATGGGCTCCTAACTTAAAAATCACTAGAGCAGAATGCCCCAATCATGTAACTGGGGGACCATATATTATTAATACGCAATCTAGCAGCAAAATACTTATTCAGCTAATAGATAATAAACCAGCATATACGAAGTCATGTTCACTAATTAAGAGGATTGACATCACAGAACTTCCAACGCTACTTGCTCTGTAGACAATGGTGTGAAGCACCAAAAGCAAGCACAATTCAACGTGCTTGCACCGATTGCTCTCCCTACCTTGTTGATGGCAAAAGCTAACTAGCTGATTCTGCGTGGCTGCGCGCTTGGCATAGCTAATGCTAATCCTTACGTTACAGAGACGTGAGGTGAACCATGAAAGAATTCAGTACAGGACGCTACCCCAACTTTGTCGAACCCAATGATGCGCTCATCACCGCTGTGCGCGGTATTCCACGGCGCCTGGGCTTTCATGCAGGCGGTGCAATCAGTAATCTGTCTGGCCGGGTTATTAAAGCACTTTTCCAGTCTTTCACAGCTTCTCTCGCCAGCAGGCATGAGGTTGAGATCATGTACTCTGGCCGCACCAGTGAATCTCTGATGATGACGTCCGAGCGCATGGTGATTCCCACCGAGCGCTATACGCTCGGCCAGTTGCTGTGCAGCTTGTATAAGCGCGGCGACCGGTGGGTGGATGAGCTGGATGACAGCCACTTGATGTGCACGGTGAACGGGCGGGATGCGAGCTTGTTCGACACGATAGCGCCGGGTGCGGAGATATGCATCTCCTCGAGAAAATCGGTTTTCGAGACGTGATCCCAGAAATCATTACTCGGGAATTTGATTCGGAAGCACAACCAGACCTATTAATTAATGATTGACAAAGCGCGCATTAAAGAACAATATGCGTGCTATGACAAACACTATCAAGAAAACAAATTTGCCTCCTCCAGTAATCGACAATCTCAAGCACTTGGGGAGTCGTGTCGCTTTTGCCCGCAAAATTCAGCAACTTAGACAGGATGATTTGTCGTCAATGGCTGGAATCAGCCGGTCTACGCTGACAGAGATTGAAAAAGGGTCACCGTTTGTTTCCATTGGAAGTTACATGGCCATTTTGTGGGCACTCGGAATCATGAACGACATTTTGGCGACCGACATGAGTGATGAGGAACGTCGCTTGGTGGCGAGTGATCTGCCAAAGCGGGTACGCCATGGCTGAGTCTAAGTTGTCTGTGTATGTACAACTTTCCGGTGAGGAGCAAAAATCGCTGGCCGGCGAATTCACCTGGAATGCCGAGACCGCTGTTGGATCCTTTGTCTACGAGGATTCCTACCTGAAGCAGAGCGGCTATCTTCTTGACCCCGTAGTTCTAAAGCCTCGCCCTAGAAAAGAAGTTCGCAACAATGGCATCTACGGTGTATTCCGTGATGCCGGTCCGGATGCTTGGGGGCGGGACCAGCTCACCCACATACACGGTATGCTAGATGAAATCAGTGTGCTGCAAAATGCTCCGGAGGATGGTGCAGGCAACATTACGTTTCATCCGGATCACCGGCTACATGCTTACACCTTAAAAGAGATCGATGATGTATCCAAGGGTTTCCCACCTTCGGATACCGTAATTTCGAATGCAGTCAATCCGACAACAAGTATGGGGGGGGCAAAACCCAAGCTGTTGGCTTATGACGATGGCGCATTCTGGATTGCCAAGTTTCCAGAAAAAGGTGACCCCGAATTCAAGAACGCCGCGAACGAGCATGCAATGCTGTCCATGGCTGATCAATGCGGGATCAATGCATGCGAATCAAGGGTGCATCAACTCCCTGACGGTCGCCTGATTATTTTGGTTAAACGCTTTGACCTGTCGGGCAATTTGGAACACTTTACCCGGTTTGGATTTGCCAGTGCGCATACAGTGCTTGGCATGGGTGATCCACGGAAAGATAGTGGGCTAAAGTCTTACCCCTTGCTTGGCCACCAGGCTCGCTTGTGGACTCGGAAGGACCTCGGTGCTGAGCTATGGCAGCGACTGGTATTTAACGCACTCGTGTCCAACACGGATGATCATGCGCGTAACCATGCCTTGATCTATGACGGTCAATGGTCTCTGTCAAAAGCTTTCGATATTGTGGCTGCCCCGGGGGCCGGTCCGGTGCGGTTGTGTCTTCAAATTCATACCGGCAGTGTCATTGCCACACCAGCGAGTCTGCTCATTTCCGCGGATGAAATGGGAGTAGCTCGCGAGCAAGCAATCGAAACCATTCGCTCAATGACATCTTTGATTCTTGAGCAATGGCGAGATCGAATCGGGGGGCAGATGAGTGCCAAGGTTATTGACCAGCTGGCCTCGGCATTCCGATTGGCTGACGAGGTCAGGAGTTTTGACTTTTCTACAGTGCCTGCGACGCGACAAACAAGACGGTACAAACCAACCTGACAGTTCAGTAATCTTGGCCGGCCGATTGCTTGTCGTGGCGTCTATCGCTTTTCGCGTCTGGCTGGTGAATGTTTGCAGCCATTCAGTCACGCACCAAGATCAATCGTTGCGCACCAAATAGAGGCGTTTGCGGACCTCCAATCGCTCTAAAACCCAATGAATCCATAATGGCACAGGTCTTGCATTGTAACTCTATTGAGAAGCTTTTCTTACCCAACGGCGGGTGGAAGGGTTATTTGAAATATCGACAAAGGCGTCGCTCTGGCACCCTCTCCTCAATCCTCTCCCGCAATCGGGAGAGGAGGCAATCGAAACTCCCCCACGGGGAGCAGGTTGAGATGAGATGGTGCTGGACGGCGCCTTTTTAATTGCGAGGATGATATGAAGACGAACAAAAAAACCAGGCTGGTGGTGATAGGCAACGGCATGGCCGGGATACGCACCATCGAGGAACTGTTGAAGATGTCGCCGGACGAATTCGAGATTACGGTGTTCGGCGCCGAGCCGCAGCCTAACTACAACCGTATCCTGCTGTCGCCGGTGCTGTCCGGCGAGATGAATTTTGCGGACACCGTGCTCAACGACTGGAGCTGGTACCAGGAACACAGCATCACGTTGCATGCCGGCAAGCTGGTGACCAAGATCGACCGGAAGCATTGCGTCGTATATGCCGAAGATGATTTGGCGATTCCCTATGACCGTTTGCTGATCGCGACCGGATCCAACCCGATCATGCTGCCGATACCCGGCATCAACCTGCCCGGCGTGCTGGCGTATCGCAGCATAGACGATGTCGAGAAGATGCTGGTTGTGGCCCGGGATAAAACAACGCCGTCCAAGCGCGCAGTGGTGATCGGCGGCGGGTTGCTCGGGCTGGAAGCGGCGAATGGATTGTCGCTGCAGGGTATGGAGGTGTCGGTGGTGCACCTGTTGGGCTGGCCGATGGAACGTCAACTCGATGAAGTCGGCGGCGGCCTGCTGAAGAACGCGCTGGAAAAACGCGGACTGAAATTCTATATGTCGCGCCAGACCGAAGCCATACTGGGCGAGGACAAGGTGACCGGCCTGCGCTTCAAGGACGGCGAGGAGATACCTGCCGACCTGGTGGTGATGGCGGCGGGCATACGGCCCAACATCGCGTTGGCCAAGCTGGCCAACATCCATTGCGACCGCGGCATCGTGGTCAACGACACGATGCAAACCTACGACCCGAAAATCTATTCCGTGGGCGAATGCGTGCAACATCGCGGGCAATGCTACGGGCTGGTCGCGCCGCTGTTCGAGCAGGCCAAGGTGGCGGCGAACCATCTGGCCGAATACGGGCGGATGCGCTACGAGGGTTCGTCGGTTTCCACCAAGCTCAAGGTGACCGGCATCGACCTGTTCTCGGCGGGCGATTTCAGCATGAAGCCGGGTGACGAGGAGCTGCTGCTGCAGGATTCGGCGCGTGGAGTGTACAAGAAGCTGGTGCTGCGCGACAACAAGCTGCGCGGCGCGGTGATGTACGGCGACACGCTGGATGGCCCGTGGTATTTCCAGATGATGCGCGATGGCACCGACGTGTCGGAGATGCGCGAGCATATCCTGTTCGGCCAGATGCATATCGGCGACGCGGGGCGCGGCGGTGCGTTGAACGTCGCGGCCATGGCGGACTCGGCGGAGATCTGCGGCTGCAACGGCGTGACCAAGGGCACCATCGTCAAGACCATACTGGACAAGAAACTGTTCACGCTGGAAGAGGTGCGCGCGCATACCAAGGCCTCCAGCTCGTGCGGTTCGTGCACCGGGCTGTGCGAGGCGATCCTCGCGAACACGCTGGGCGATTATTCGGCCAAGCCGAGCAAGAAGGCGTTGTGCGCCTGCACCGAGCACGCGCACCAGGACGTGCAGGAGGCGATTACCAAGTTGAAACTGAAAACCATCCCTGAGCTGATGCAGGCGCTGAACTGGAAGACCGCGGACGGCTGCCATGTGTGCCGCCCCGCGCTGAACTATTACATGATGGCGGCGTGGCCGGGCGTATATCAGGACGACAGCCGCTCGCGCTTCATCAACGAGCGCGTGCACGCCAACATCCAGAAGGACGGCACCTATTCGGTGATCCCTCGCATCTGGGGCGGCGTCACCTCGCCTGCCGAGTTGCGCGCGATCGCCGAGATCGCCGAGCGCCACGAGGTACGCACCGTGCACATCACCGGCGGGCAGCGCATCGGCTTGTACGGCATCACCAAGGAAAACCTGCCGAAGATGTGGGGCGAGCTGGTCGAGGCGGGATTCGTTTCCGGCCACGCCTACGGCAAGGCATTGCGCACCGTGAAGACCTGCGTCGGTTCGGAATGGTGCCGCTTTGGCACGCAGGATTCCACCGGCATGGGCATCAAGGTCGAGAAGATGACCTGGGGTTCGTGGACGCCGCACAAATTCAAGATCGCGGTTTCCGGCTGCCCGCGCAATTGCGCCGAAGCGACGATCAAGGACTTCGGCGTGGTCTGCGTGGACTCGGGCTACGAGATCCATGTTGGAGGCAACGGCGGCATCAAGGTGCGCGTCACCGATTTCCTGTGCAAGGTCGCGACCGAGGAAGAGGTGCTGGAATACTGTGGCGCCTACATGCAGCTGTATCGCGAAGGCGCGCACTACATGGAACGCACCGCGCCGTGGATAGAACGCGTCGGGCTGGCCTACGTGAAGCAGCATGTGGTCGAGGATGCGGCTGAACGCGCCGCGCTGTATGCGCGCTTCCTGGAATCGCAAAAATATTCGCAGGACGATCCGTGGAAAGAGCGCGCGGAGGGCAAGGATGCGCATGAGTATGAATCACTGGCGACGATCGCGTAAATACGGGAACAGGAATTTGTAAGAGCGTGTTGTTTTACGTCATGCGTGATTAAGAAAAAACTAAAGAGGTGGAACAAATGGATTGGCTACAAATCGGACATATCGAAGACATCCCGCGCCAGGGTTCGCGGGTGGTGCAAACATCAAAAGGCGAGGTCGCGCTGTTCCGCAGCGTGGACGACCAGGTGTTCGCGCTGAACAACAAGTGCCCGCACAAGGGCGGGCCGCTTTCGCAGGGCATCGTGCACGGCAAGCGCGTCACCTGCCCGTTGCACAGCTGGGTGATCGACCTGGAATCCGGCAACGCGGTCGCGCCGGATGAGGGCTGCGCGCATCGTCATGAGGTGCGCATTGCACATGGCGTGGTGTTTCTTGAAATCAGGACTGAGGTTCGAGGCGCGAGGTGAAAGTAAAATCATCAACCCTGAAACCTCAGTCCTCAGTCCTTGATCCTCAGCCCTCGGTTCTGACCACTTGCCCGTATTGTGGTGTCGGCTGCGGAGTGGAGGTGGAAGTCGGGCTGGGTGCGATCAAATTATCCGGCGACCGGGCACATCCGGCCAACCTGGGACGGCTGTGTTCCAAGGGTGCCGCGCTGGCTGAAACTTTGGATGAACAAGGCCGCCTGCTCTATCCCATCGTTGCTGGTCGACGTGCTACCTGGGACGATGCGTTGGGTCGGGTCGCCAGCGGATTCAAGGACATCATCGAACAGCACGGACCGGATGCGGTGGCGTTCTATGTCTCGGGTCAACTGCTGACCGAGGATTACTACGTCGCGAACAAGCTGATGAAGGGTTTCATCGGCAGCGCGAACATCGATACCAATTCGCGGCTGTGCATGTCGTCGGCGGTGGCCGCGCACAAGCGCGCGTTCGGCGCGGACGCGGTGCCGGTGTGTTATGAAGATGTCGACACTGCCGACCTCGTCGTGCTGGTCGGTTCCAACTATGCGTGGGCGCACCCGGTGCTGTACCAGCGTCTCGCGGCGGCGAAGAAAGCTCGCCCCGGAATGCAGGTGGTGGTGATCGACCCGCGGCGCACCGCGACCTGCGACATCGCCGATATGCACCTGGCGATCGCGCCGGGCGCGGATGCATTTTTGTTCAACGGCCTGCTGCATCATTTGCGCCGCGAGGACGCGATGGATATCGCCTATGTCGAGGCGCACGTGGAAGGTTTCGCCGCTGCGTTCGAGGCGGCGAAGACGGTTAGCTCGATCCCCAAGGTCGCGCAGGTGTGCGGCGTGGAAGAATCGGAGTTGAGCGAATTCTTCCGCCTGTTTGCCAAGACCGAACGCACCGTGACGGTGTTCTCGCAGGGCATCAACCAGTCATCCAGCGGCGTGGACAAGGGCAACGCGATCATCAACGTGCACCTCGCGACGGGACGCATCGGCAAGCCGGGCATGGGGCCGTTCTCGGTGACCGGCCAGCCGAACGCGATGGGCGGGCGCGAGGTCGGCGGGCTGGCCAACCAACTCGCCGCGCACATGGATTTTTCCGATGTGTCTGGCGTGGATCGCGTGCAGCGTTTCTGGAACGCATCGAACATGGCGCGGGTGCCGGGACTCAAAGCGGTGGACATGTTCCGGGCCATCGCCGAAAAAAAGATCAAGGCGGTGTGGATCATGGGTACCAACCCGGCGGTGAGCATGCCGGACGCGGACCGGGTGCGCGAGGCGCTGATGGCGTGCGAGCTGGTGGTGGTGTCCGATTGCGTGCAGCATACCGACACCACGGCCTGCGCCGATATTCTTCTGCCTGCTGCGGGCTGGGGCGAGAAGGACGGCACGGTGACCAATTCCGAGCGGCGCATCTCGCGACAGCGCGCCTTTATGCCGATGACGGGCGATGCGCAACCGGACTGGTGGATCGTCACACAGGTGGCGCAGCGCATGGGTTTTGCCGGGGCATTTCCATACTCACAACCATCGCAGATTTTCAGGGAACATGCGCGGCTGTCCGGCTTCGAAAATGATGGGGCGAGGGCATTCGATATCGGTGCAATGTGCGAGATCGATGATGCGCAATATGACGCGCTGCAGCCAATTCAATGGCCAGTCAACAGTCAAGCACCTCACGGCACGCGGCGACTGTACACCGACGGAAAATTCCATACGCCCGGCGGCAAGGCGCGCATGGTCGCCGTTGCGGCGCAGTTGCCTGCTGTCGCAACCGATGTCGAGTTCCCGCTGGTGCTGAACACCGGGCGATTGCGCGACCAGTGGCACACGATGACGCGCACCGGCAAGGTGCCGCGCCTGAATGCGCATTCGTATGAGCCTTATGTGCAGATGCATGGGCGCGATGCGCAGCGCTTCCAGTTGCAGGACGGCGGGCTGGCGCGTTTGAGCAGCCGCAACGGCACCATGCTGGCGCGCGTGCAAATCAGTGAAGAACAGCGCACCGGCTCGGTGTTTGTGCCTATGCACTGGAACGACATGTTTGCCAGGTCGGCCCGCGTGGACGCGCTGGCCGCGGCTATCACCGACCCGATCTCCGGACAGCCGGAACTGAAACACACTCCGGTATTTGCCGAAGCCTACCGTCCGGCCTGGCAGGGATTCGTGCTGAGCCGCGAGCGGATTGCGTTGCCGGAGGCCGGCTATTGCGCCTGCACGCAGGGCGCCGGTTACTGGCGGCACGAGATCGCCGCTGAGGCGGTGCCGGAGAACTGGCGCGACTGGGTGCAGGATGCGCTCGGTTGTTCAGGGGGCCTGATCGAATATCGCGATGCGGCGATGGGCCGCTACCGCGCCGCCTGCATACAGGACGGCCGGCTCGAAGCGGTGTTCTTCGTCGCGCCCGACCAGCGCCTGCCTGAACGCGAATGGCTGGCCAGCCTGTTCAGCCAGGCGGTGATCGATCCGGCCGACCTGGCCGGATTGCTGGCCGCGCGTCCGCCCAAGGGCGCGGCGGCCAACACAGGACGCACCGTGTGCGCCTGTTTCAGCGTCGGTGAAAAAACCATCCGGAATGCGATACAACAGCAGCGACTGGATAGCGTTGAAGCAATCGGCACCTGCCTGAAAGCGGGGACGGGTTGCGGTTCATGTGTTCCCGAGATAGGCCGTATCCTGAAGGGCAACTGATGAACGCCGGGTTTCGCCGGCGCAACACTCGCGGATCAGTACTCCGCTTCGCGGACTTGCGGCTTGCCTTCGGCTTCCCAGCGCGCATAGCCGCCGGCAAGGTTGAGCACATTTTTGAAGCCCATCATCTGCAACACCGCAGCGGCCATCGCGGAACGCCCGCTGGTGGCACAGTAGAGGATGACCTGCTGGCCGCGGGCGCCGGATAGGGGTGGGTAGTGCTTGGGGTAGCCTGTGTCGGCGGCAGCTTCGATGATGCCGCGCGGCACCAGATGTGCCCCGCCAATATGGCCATGCTCGAACTCGGAAGGCTCGCGCACGTCGACCAGCAAAAGGTCTTCCCCTGCATCCAGTTTGGCCTTGAGCTGATCAGGGGTGATCTCGGTGATACAGGACTTGGCGGCGCGCACGAAATCCATCAGGCTGGCAGGCTGTTCTGGCTTGAATAAGTTATACATCCTTGGTTTTCTCCTTTTTCGGGGGTGCTGAAAATTGCGCTTAACGAATTTGTATCATATTGAATTCCCGGAACGCCAGTAAACCTTATTCGCCCGATCCTTCCCCGAGGCATGCAACGTCGCAAACAAAGCGGCCTCGAAATTGCCAAGCCAAGCACCGCATGCAGGCAAAAGCAGGCGGGTTCCCTGGGCCTGTTATTTCGACACGAGTACCAGGCCGCGCGACTTGTTGCTGACCTTGTCTATCGTGGCGATTGCCTGGTGCAGCATGCTGATGGTGACCCACGCCGGGGGATATTTGTACTTGGCCACATCGAGTATCAGGACCCTGTCGGATTGTTCATCGTAGGCCGCCAATGCCGACCAATGGCCTCCCCCGACCTGGCCCAGGGTGGCGCGATAGTAATTGGCCAGCACGAACTGCCCGTCATCACCCAGCGCCTTTTTCAGCAGGGCGCGCAGAGTCTCATCGCTGAAAGTGTCTCCGGCGATGGAGGTTGCCTTGACACCCTGGCGGGACAGCGTTTCGGCCAGTTGTTCCCGGGTCATGCCCATCGCGAGCACGGTCTGCGCATTGATGACTTTCACAACCTCGGGGGTGAAAAAGTTGCTCTGGGTAAAGTAGGCATACGGCGCATAGGTCGAATCAACAGGTTTCTTTATCGGCATCGCATTGAGCACGGTGACCGCGCTGGCCACGGAGCAATACGACTGAGTGATCTGTGTGGCGAAGTTGGGGGCGAGCTGCCAGTAATCCGCGTCGGCCGGCATGCGCGCGCGCAGCACCCTGCCTTCGGCCGAATCCCAATAGATAACTGCTGATTGCGCATCTGCGGGCGCTGCAACCGATACCGCTGCCGGTGACTCGCCGAAGGCCGGTGCCGCGAATGCATAGAGCAGTATTGCGAATACGAGATTCTTCATGATTTACCTTTCCGTTCCTGGAAAAAATACCTGAAAATTTGAAATCAGCGAAACACGATGGTCTTGCTGCCGCATACCATTACGCGGTCTTCCACGTGATAGCGCAGACCCCTCGATAATACGGTTTTCTCGATGTCGCGCCCGTAACGCACCAGGTCGTCCACCGTGTCGCCATGGTCGATGCGCAACGTGTCCTGTTCGATGATCTGCCCGGCGTCCAGTTCGTCGGTGACGTAGTGACAGGTGGCGCCGATCAGTTTCACGCCGCGCTGATAAGCCTGGTGATAGGGCTTTGCGCCGATGAAGGAAGGCAGGAAGCTGTGGTGGATGTTGATGATGCGTCCCGAAAAACGCTGGCATAGCGCAGGCGGCATGATCTGCATGAAACGCGCCAGCACCATGCAATCGCCGCGATGCTGCTCGAACAGCGCGGCGATCTTGTCGAATGCCGCAGCCTTGTTGGCCTGCATGTCGACATGGATAAACGGGATGCCGTGCCACTCGACGAAGCCGCGCAGATCATCGTGGTTGGAGATCACGCAGGGTATATCCACCAGCAGTTCGCCGCTGCGCCAGCGGTGCAGCAGATCGTTCAGGCAATGGTCCTGCTTGCTCACCAGAATCACCAGCCGCTTTTTTTGTGCCGAATCGAACAACTGCCAACTCATCGCGAATTCCTGCGCCAGTGCGGCGAAGCGTTGGCGGAACTCCGCGGCATCAAAAGGCAGGGAGTCTGCGCGTATCTCCTGGCGCATGAAGAAGCGCTGCGCCTCCTGTTCGGTGTGATAGCTCGCCTCGACGATGAAGCCGCCATGCCGGGCGATGAAGCCGCTCACCGCGGCGATGATGCCCGCGCGATCGGGGCAGGAAATGATCAGGGTGTAACGGTGTGAATTGCTCATGATGATTCCTTGGATGTCTTGAGGCAGATTCTATCCAATCCCGGAGCATCAGGGTAATTTACGTCTGGTTTCTGGCGGAATAAGCCGCAGCGGAAAGAGGGTGATTGTGAATGTGCGATGGCGGATACGGGAAGTCAAAGTCCCGGAAACACCGGTGTTACGGGTGCGGGACTCAGAATTCCCACGGTGCCGGGTCAGGGGTGTTTGCAAGATGCCATGCCACTTTTGGATTGAAACCCTTGCGGCGGTACAGGCGGTAATCTCCGATGATGCGTACGAAACTGTCCAATGCGCGCGACAGGGATGTTTCCTTCCATGCCGGTATCGGCAAAATCCGGATGAGCCGCGTGGTCTTTGCCGGAAAGACTTTAATAAGCGGATTTGCGTCGCCGGTGCGGCTTGAAGAAACTGAAGTAATCGTTTGCATGCTATTCTCCCTCGACAATCGCTGTGACTTATCTACAAGTGCCGGCACCCAAAGCGACCCTGGACACCATGTGTGCACTTTGCAGCAAAGGGCGCATTTCATCCGTACGGTAACGCACATTTTTATAAAACTTCCCGCCCCGGTTGCCTCATCAGGGGGTTGTTTGGGGAGGGGAGCGACTACTTCAGGCTAGCCTGCGCGGTTGAAATCCCGCGCTGCTTGATGCAGTCGCTGTCGCCTGTCTGGTAGTCCCGGCAGATCATCGGTCGGCGGTTATATATCGTGCACAACATCGTGTTCCGGTCCAGTGCCGCGCACCAGCCATCGGCCAGCCGCGCCATGACCCACCCGCCCCACCGGTCCAGCGCCGACAGTTCGTTGGGAATGTCATCGCCGTCCATCAGCATCACCTCCAGCCGGCAGCAGTTTGCCCTGCAAGATGCGCACGAAATAACCGGGGCATCACCGGCAGCGCCAGTGTTATTTTGTTCAGCCATTATTTTTGCCGCCGGATTGCTGGGAGCCAACCTGCCAGGCGCCATCGCGATAAATCGTTTCATCGTCCAGAGTGACAGTCTCCGTAATGGCAAAAACATCGACATGATGCTTGGCCGCGGACTTCCTGATATCGGGTTTGTTGTAGCTGCCGTGTTTGGCACCCAGCGACAGGTGTATGCCGCACATGCGTTCAAACGTGCCGATGTCGCTGACGGTTCTGTCCCGTGTGAAGGCCTTGTTCAATCCCAGGCCCAGTTCGCGCAGCCAGACTTCCCCTTCGTCGGCACGAATATTGGCGAGCACCCGGTCGAATTCGGGCGTTGAGTCTTTCGTGCCGGTTACTCGCCCTTTGTTGATAACCAGCGTGATGGGCTGGGCGGGCTTGTTGACCGTAAATGTGGTGTCGCCAAAAATGCAGATGCGCACGCGGCCATTAACCGCCTCCAGATCTTTTGATTCCGTGAACACTTCACCGATGGGAAACTGCCCGCCGACATTTTGCATATTGCTGTAATCGCCGACATTGAGCTTGGCTGGCTCGAAACCGGCAGCAAACACCAATTGCTCGCCGCCGCTGTCGATGATGCCTGCCTGCGCGCCATCGAGGCGTGATTTCAAGCCGTTGCCCACCCCGCGAAAATAGTCCGGGTCATAGGCCAGCGAGTCTATATAGGTCAGCGCTTCCCCGCCACACATGCGTGCCAGGTGCGGATGTTCGATGACCTTGAGCGAGCGCTTGAAAAGTTCGACGCGGATGCGGAACGCGTCCAGGCGAAAGCTGGTGGATTGGATAAGCACCACCAGATCACCGGGCGCGAGTCGCCCGAATCCGGCGAGTACAGCCCCCGCCGCATTGCTGTCGAATTCGATGAACGTCGCGTCGGGCAGGCAGCGGCGGTAGGCCGCGGTGAGTGCAATCGCCAGATCGCAATGCGCATCCCAGACCACGATCGCGGATCGGGCGGGCGTGTGCTCGATTGAGAGTGTCAGAATGTCGCGCAGATTATTCTCGGCGCGGTTGATCGCCGTCGCGGGAATGGTGGCCTGGGTTTTTATAAAGCCATGCCCTGGTCGCGCAGATACTCTTCATAAGTACCGTGGTAATCGGCTACGCCCTTGGCGGTGATCTCGATGATGCGCGTCGCCAGCGACGAAACAAACTCTCGGTCATGGCTGACGAACAGCAGCGTCCCCTTGTATTCCAGCAGCGCGGTGTTGAGCGACTCGATGGACTCCATGTCCATGTGGTTGGTCGGCTCGTCCATCAGCAGCACGTTGTTCTTCTGCAGCATCAGCTTGCCGAACAGCATGCGTCCCTTCTCGCCGCCGGACAGCACCTTGACGCGTTTCTTGGCCTCGTCGCCGGAGAACAGCAGGCGGCCCAGCGTGGCGCGCACGGTCTGGTCGTCATCGTTGGGGCCGCGCCAGTAGGTCATCCAGTCGGTCATGCTCTTGTCTTCGGCAAAGTCGGCGGTGTGGTCCTGCGCGTAATAGCCGATCTTGGCCTTGTCGGTCCACTTGATGGTGCCGGTGTCGGGTTGCAGATCGCCCGCCAGGCACCGCAGCAGCGTGGTCTTGCCGATACCATTCGGGCCGATGATGGCGACTTTTTCACCCGCATCGATGCGGAAGTTGACGTTGGAGAACAGCACCTTGTCGAAGCCCTTCGTCATGTGCTGCACTTCCACCGCGGTGCGGTGCAGCTTCTCGCGCTCGTCGTATTCGAAGCGGATGAACGGGTACTGGCGGCTGGACGGCTTGATGTCCTCGATCTTGATCTTGTCGATCTGGCGCGCGCGCGAGGTGGCCTGCTTGGCCTTGGATGCATTCGCCGAGAAGCGCGCAACGAAGGCTTTCAGCTCGGCGACTTTTTCCTTGGCCTTGGCATTGTCCGACGATTGCTGCTCGCGCGCCTGCGTCGCGGCCAGCATGTATTCGTCGTAGGTGCCGGGATAAGTGGTGATCTTGCCGTAGTCCAGATCCGACATGTGGGTGCACACGCTGTTCAGGAAATGGCGGTCGTGCGAGATGATGACCATCGTGCAGGTGCGCGCGTTGAGGATGTTTTCCAGCCAGCGTATCGTGTTGATGTCCAGGTTGTTGGTCGGCTCGTCGAGCAGCAGGATGTCCGGGTTGGAGAACAGCGCCTGGGCCAGCAGCACGCGCAGCTTGAAACCGGGTGCGACCGCGCTCATGGGCCCCTGATGCAATTCAATAGGGATGCCCACGCCGAGCAGCAATTCGCCTGAGCGGGGTTCGGCGGTGTAGCCGTCGTATTCGGCAAATTGCGCTTCCAGATCGGCAGCGCGCATGTAGTCTTCCTCGCTTGCATCCGGGTTGGCATAGATTGCATCGCGCTCGGACATCGCCGACCACATTTCGGCGTGGCCCATCATCACCACATCCAGCACGCGCATGTCCTCGAAGGCGAACTGGTCCTGACGCAATTTGCCGAGTCGCTCGGTCTTGTCCAGCATCACGTTGCCTGAGCTGGGTTCCAGATCGCCGCCAAGGATCTTCATGAAGGTGGATTTGCCGCATCCGTTGGCACCGATCAGGCCGTAGCGGTTGCCATCGCCGAATTTTACCGAAACGTTTTCAAACAGGGGTTTGGCCCCGAATTGCATGGTGATGTTGGCGGTGGAAAGCATGTAAAAACCGGTTTCTGAAAATTTTGGAGCGCGATTTTAACACCGAGTGGCATTGTTGCCCCTGCAATCTGCTGTATAAGGGGGAGCGCCGCATATTGACACTCCCCGTCAGGGCGAGGAAACTTATTTTTTAATATCCTCCAGCCTTGCTGTCGTGGGCGGCATGGAAAGCGTGTAATTTTGACTAATATTTTTTTTGCGATGCCAGGGAAATATGGACAACAGAAGCGGCAATGACCGTCGAAAAACCAGTCCATTCGGGGCGCATGGACCGTGGCTGACCACGGGTAAAATGGGCGGACTGGTGTTTACCGATCGCAGAAAAGCAACGGACAGGCGAACCACGGAAAGGCAGAGGGATTCATCGCTCTAACATCCTGCTTCCCCGGAGCGGCGGTCGGGCGTGGCAGAACTAATGATGCGCAGACAGTTGTAAATGGAGAGCCGATGCCTGAAAGCGAAAAGGCTGGTCGGCACCCGTTTCTAGTCCCTGTGGTCCCCGTTGTCGCCCCTGTGCCCCCGGTCGCCATGATCGTCTCTGCGGCCGTTATCCCCGCGACCTTCATTTCTGCGGCCTTCGTCCGGATGACCTTCACCCCTGCGCCCCTCGTCTCTGTGTCTGCGATAACCGGGTTCATACTCCGCCGACCGGACAAAATACACGGGCCGGTCGCAGGCGTTGTACCGGCGGCAATATCTGGCCCAATTCCTTGCGTGCCCAGGAGGCACGTTCATGTAAATCGGTTCGAGCATCCTTCCTGCCGGAGGCTGTACGATGATCGTGGGTTGGGGGTAAAAAACCGGGGGCGGCGGTGCGTTGCCGAACTGCACCTGGCCATACACACCCGGACTGACTTGCCCGCCTACGCTCAGGTTGATGATGGGCGTTTCCGCCCGGGCAGGCAGGCTGATGGGCAGAAGGGCGGCAAGGATTACCGGGGCGAAGATTTTCATGATGCTCCTCTCGGGGCTATAAGCGGTTGACGCTTGATAAGGCGATAAAATGCTCCTGCGAAACATGTGGTTGAACAAAATTCCGGGGAGCTCGTGCATGGCGGAAGCCACCTTATGCCGGCAATTGCTGATTGTCAATGAACAGCCTGGGGGTTGCTGTGTCACGCGCGGCTTGCGCTCGCCCCACCCATAAATACCAGTGAATTTTTCCGGAGTGGCGGGCTATCGGCTAGAATGTGGCGTGTTAATTTTTTGCAGAGCACTATGGTCCCCCATCTCACTACCGCCCTGGCCGGCCCGCTGCTCGACCTGGAGCGGCGTTTCCTCGATTCCATGCCCGTCATTGAGCATTGGCTGCGCTCGCAATGGCTGGAGCACGCTGTGCCATTCTATGCCTCGGTGGATTTGCGCAACAGCGGTTTCAAACTTGCACCGGTGGATACCAATCTGTTCCCGGGTGGGTTTAATAATTTAAATCCGGAATTTCTTCCGTTGTGCGTGCAGGCCATGCAGAGCGCCGTGGAAAAAATCTGTCCGGAAGCGCGCGGGGTCTTGCTGATACCCGAGAACCACACCCGCAACACTTTTTACTTGCAGAACGTGGCGCAAATCCTGGCTATCCTCAAGCAAGCCGGGATGCGGGTACGCATCGGCAGCCTGTTGCCGGATATCACCGCGCCGACGCAGATTCATTTGCCCGACGGCAGCATGCTGACGCTGGAACCGCTGGTGCGCCGCGGCAACCGGCTGGGTTTGGCCGACTTCGATCCGTGCGTGATTCTGCTCAACAACGATTTGTCGGCCGGGGCGCCGGAAATCCTGAAGAATCTGGAGCAGACCGTTATCCCGCCGCTTTCAGCCGGCTGGTACACGCGCCGCAAGTCGCAGCATTTCACCGCCTATGACCGTGTCGCCGGTGAATTCGCGAAATTGCTCGGTGTGGACCCGTGGCTGATCAATCCGTATTTTGCGACCTGTGACCGGGTCAATTTTCAGGAACGCGTCGGCGAGGAATGCCTGGCGGCCCAGGTTGATGAGGTGCTGAAAAAAATACGGGTCAAGTATGCCGAATATGGCGTGAAGCATGAACCATTCGTCATCGTCAAAGCCGATGCGGGCACTTATGGCATGGGCATCATGACGGTCAAGGATGCCAGTGAAATTACCGGCCTGAACCGCAAGCAGCGCAACAAGATGGCGGTGGTCAAGGAAGGCCTGCAGGTTTCGGATGTGTTGATACAGGAAGGGGTCTACACTTTCGAGCAGATCAATGAGGCGGTGGCCGAGCCGGTGATATACATGATAGATCACTACGTGGTCGGCGGGTTTTACCGGGTGCACACCACCCGAGGCGTGGACGAGAACCTCAATGCACCGGGGATGCATTTCATGCCGCTGGCATTCGAAACGCACTGCACGATGCCCAACCTGGAGCGCGGGCCGGACGACACTCCCAATCGTTTTTATGCATACGGTGTGGTTGCGCGCCTGGCTTTGCTGGCGGCATCGCTGGAAATCGAAGCCGCCGAGAATTCCGCCGAGGCTGCGCTGGAACATGCCTAGATGATCATGTCGGCCCGACTTCTTGCCGTGCTGGCACTGGTTCTGTTTGCCGGCTGCACGGGCAGGGAGCCCTTGTATCAGGAGCAGGGTTATGTGTTCGGCACGCTGGTGGAGATCAGCATCTACGGCGAGGACGAGACTCGCGCGAAACAGGCTGCGGGCGAAGTGATGCATGAGTTCCAGCGGCTGCACGACATGCTGCACGCCTGGCAGCCCAGCGAATTGAGCGCGATGAACGCCGCGTTTGCCAAGGGCGAGAGCCTGGCGATTTCGGCGGAGCTCGCCGCCATACTGCAGGACGCCACGCAGATTTCGCTGCAATCTAAGGGCCTGTTCAATCCGGCTATCGGCGGTCTGGTTCAGTTGTGGGGCTTCCACGCCGATGAATTCAAGCCTGTGCAGCCGGACGAAAAGCAAATCGCACAATGGGTCGCGGCCAATCCGCAGATGAGCGACATAACGATCGTGCGCGGCAGGGCCAGGAGCACGAATAAATCCGTGCAGGTTGATCTGGGCGGCTACGCCAAGGGCTACGCATTGGACCGTGCCGCCGGAATACTGCGCAAGCTGGGGGTCCGCAACGCGCTGATCAACATCGGCGGGAACATTCTGGCCATCGGCGGGCATGGCAACCGCCCATGGCGCGTGGGCATACAGCATCCGCGCAAGTCCGGCGCGCTGGCGACCCTGGACCTGCAGGATGGGGAAGCCATCGGCACCTCCGGCGATTACCAGCGTTACTTCATGGTGGGCAATGTGCGTTACTGCCACCTGATCAATCCGCGCAGCGGTTATCCGATGCAGGGGGTGCAGGCGGTGACAATATTGACCCATGGCCCGCGTGCCGGGGTGTTGTCGGATGCGGATTCCAAGCCGCTGTTCATCTCCGGTTCCAGCGGCTGGCGGGCGGCTGCGACGCAGATGAATTTGTCCGATGCGATGCTGATAGATGCGCGGGGTACTATTCACGCCACAGCCGGATTAAATAAACGGTTAGAATTTACCGACAGGAATGTTCATCCCGAGGTGGTGCCGTGAATGATCAGGAATCGAAATTTCGGGGGCGGGGAAATACTTGCTGCTGCGGGAATCGTGCGTTGACGGCAGCGCCGGCATATTAATTTGGGTAGGGGTGATTTGTGGCCGGGATATTGTTGGTGACACACAACGGGCTGGGCGATAGCTTTGTGGATTGTGTAAAACATGTAATGGGTGCAGTGCCGCCCAATCTCAAAGTGTTATCGGTGCTGGCCAGCGATGAACCGCCGCTCAAGCTGGCCGAAGGGCAGGCACTGATCAAACTGCTGGATACGGGGAGAGGCGTGCTGGTTCTGGCGGACTTGTTCGGCGCCACACCGAGCAATATCGGGCGGCAACTGTGTCACGGCGAACGCGTAATGGGCGTGGCGGGCCTGAATCTGCCGATGCTGCTGCGCGCGGTTTACAGTTCCGACAAGGACCTGCCGGAGTTGGCGAAAATTGCCGCCGAAGGCGGGCGTGAATGCATTGTTCAAATGGTGGATTAAGATGCTGCAAAAAGACGCACTCATCATCAACAAGCTAGGCCTGCACGCGCGTGCATCGGCCAAGCTGACACAGCTTGCCTCGCGCTTCAAATGCGAGGTGATGCTGTCGCGCAACAATCGCCGGGTCAACGCCAAAAGCATCATGGGGGTGATGATGCTGGCTGCCGCCAAGGGCACAACGATATCCATAGAGACCAGTGGCGCAGACGAGGCCGAGGCAATGCAGGAGTTGCTGGAATTGATCAATGATTATTTCGGGGAAGGCGGCTAGCCATGAAAACGCCACGGCAACCTGGCGGCCTGGCCATCAGGGGTGAGTCGATCTGCTCGGCAGGCCTGTCGGGGCGCACATGAGTTTTACCCTGCACGGCATCGCGGTTTCCAGCGGTATCGCCATCGGCCATGCCCACCTGGTTACGCATACCTCGCTGGAAGTGGCGCATTACGTGCTGCCCAAGCAACTCCTGGCGGAGGAGATTGCGCGCTTCGATGCCGCATTGCTGGCCACGCGCAATGAATTCGCCAGCCTGCGCAGCAATCGCCCCACTTATGCAGCCGCCGAGTTTGATGCCTTCCTCGAATTGCAGCAGATGATACTGGACGATCCGCTGTTGAGCGTGGCGCCGCGCGAAATGATCGCAAGGGAATATTGCAATGCCGAGTGGGCGCTCAAAACCCAAACTGAAACCCTGGTGGCGCAGTTCGATGAGTTTGAGGATACCTATCTGCGCGAAAGACAGACCGATGTGACCCAGGTGGCCGAACGGCTGCTCAAGCAGTTGCTGGGACAACCCGGGCATCAACTGCCTTTGGCGCGCCACGATGTGGAAACGATACTGGTGGCGCATGACCTGAGCCCCGCCGATCTGATCCAGTTCAAACCGCAACAATACGCGGCATTTATCACCGATGTGGGCGGCGCGACTTCGCACACCGCGATCGTCGCGCGGGGCCTGAACACGCCGTGCGTGGTGGGGCTGCATAACGCCAGGGAATTGATCCGTGAAGACGATCTGCTGATCCTGGACGGCGAGCAGGGTGTGCTGATCGTCAACCCCGACAAGCTGATACTTGCCGAATACAAGTTGCGCCAGAGCGCAAATGAACTGGAGCGCAAGAAACTAAAGCGGCTGCGCACCGCGCGTGCGAACACCCTGGACGGCACCGTCATCGACCTGCATGCCAACATTGAAAAACCCGGGGATATTGCCGAAGTGAAGGAAAACGGTGCTACCGGGATCGGGTTGTTTCGCAGCGAATTCTTGTTTTTGAACCGCGAGAAACTGCCGGATGAGGAAGAACAATTCGAGGCATATCGCGCGGTAGCGACAGGCATGGAAGGTCAGCCCGTGACGATACGCACTTTCGATCTCGGCGGTGACAAGCAATTGAACGGGACAAAACGCGTTGCCAACAACCCGGCACTGGGCTTGCGCGCGATCCGTTTTTGTCTGGCCGAGCCACAATTGTTCCGTACCCAGATGCGCGCCCTGCTGCGTGCCACACATTACGGCAACGTCAAGATACTGATTCCGATGTTGTCCGGGGTTTCCGAACTTAGCCAGACATTGCAGTTCATAGCCGAGACCAAAAAACGCCTGGATGAAGAAGGCATACCCTATGACCGCGAGGTGAAGCTCGGCGGCATGATAGAGATACCCGCCGCAGCTTTGGCGCTCGGGGTGTTCGTCAAGAAGCTTGATTTCCTGTCCATAGGCACCAATGACCTGATTCAATATACCCTGGCGATAGACCGCACCGATGAAGAGGTTGCGCATCTCTATGACCCGCTGCACCCTGCCGTGCTGCGCCTGCTCTCTCATATCATCGGCACGTCCAACAGGCTGAATGTGCCGATCTCGGTATGCGGCGAGATGGCCGGGGAATTGACCTATACACGGCTGTTGCTGGGGCTGGGTTTGCGCCAGTTCTCGATGTTTTCGGCCCAGGTACCCAGTGTCAAGCAGCGCGTCCTCACCACCAGCCTGCCTGAGATCTCCACGCTCACCCAGAAGATATTGCGCTCCGACGATCCGATGAAGATCCGCGAACTGCTGGACCGCCTCAACGCCTAGCAGCGATTGACAGCAATTCGCAAAACACGGAAACTGTCCGCCATAACCAGCGACTTGACGTGTGTTGTTTGCCCGTTTAGTCGAATGGCTAAGGGTTTCATCAGTGCCGATTTGACATCAGCTTGCGGGGCACTTAAAACATACCAGCTAAAGCGAGGCAACCCGCTCCGCTTTAGCCGAGCGGGTTTTTGGTTTCTGGGTGATAACTTTGAGTGCAACTGGTAGCATTGGTATCGTCAGCGCGCGGCGCGCGCAATTCGACACCCCGCTGGTTTTCCGCAGCGGTGCGGTGCTGCCGCGCTACGAGCTGGTGTACGAGACCTATGGCACACTGAATGCCGGCAAATCCAACGCGATCCTGATCTGCCATGCGCTGTCCGGCCATCACCATGTTGCCGGATATTATGCCGACGACCTGAAGAACATCGGCTGGTGGGACAATATGGTGGGTCCCGGCAAGCCGATAGACACAGACAAGTTCTTCGTCATCGGCCTGAACAATCTCGGCGGTTGCCACGGCTCGACCGGGCCCTCTTCCATTAACCCGGAAACCGGACAGCCATATGGTTCCAACTTTCCTGTCATCACGGTGGAAGACTGGGTGACATCGCAGGCGCGTCTCGCGGACTTGCTCGGCATCAGCCAATTCGCCGCGGTGATAGGCGGAAGCCTGGGCGGGATGCAGGCATTGCAGTGGTCGCTGTCATATCCCGACCGGGTCAGGCATGTTTTTGCGATCGCCGCCGCGCCTCATCTTACTGCCCAGAACATCGCGTTCAACGATGTGGCGCGCAATGCGATACTCACCGATCCGGATTTTCATGGCGGCGATTATTATCAGCATAACGTGGTGCCGACGCGCGGACTGAGACTGGCGCGCATGCTGGGACATATCACCTATCTGTCCGACAACGCGATGGCGGACAAATTCGGGCGCGACCTGCACGCCGGGCAGCTCAACTACGGTTATGAGATCGAGTTCGCAATCGAGTCATATCTGCGCTATCAGGGCGACAAGTTCGCGGCTTACTTCGATGCCAACACCTATCTGTTGATGACCAAGGCGCTGGATTATTTCAATCCGGCCCACGACAGCGGCGGGGATCTTAACCCGGTGTTCGCCCGCGCCAGGGCAAGTTTCCTGGTGATCTCGTTCACCACCGACTGGCGTTTCTCGCCGCAGCGTTCGCGCGAGATCGTGCGGCCGTTGTTGCATAACCGACTCAACGTCAATTACGCGGAGATCACCTCAACCCACGGGCATGATTCTTTTTTGATGCAGGATCCCTACTATCTGGACGTGATGCGTACCTGCCTCGACAAGGTTGCCAAGGAGTGTGGACAATGATGAAAAACGACACTGCCCGGTTTGCGGTTGAGCGCCCGGATTTTGCCGCGATCGCCGCGTGGATACCAACAGGAGCGACTGTGCTCGACCTGGGTTGCGGTGACGGCAGCCTGCTGCGTTATCTCAAGGAAACCCGCGAGGTGCAGGGTTACGGTGTGGAGATCAATGACGCCGATATCGTGTCGTGTATCGCCAATGGGGTGAATGTTATCCAGAACGACCTTGAATCCGGACTCGCGGATTTTGAAGGCAATTCCTTCGATTACGTGATGCTGTCGCAGACCCTGCAAGCCACCCGCCATACCGAACCGCTGATACAGGAAATGCTGCGTGTCGGCCGCGAGGGCATCGTCAGTTTTCCCAATTTCGGTTACTGGAAAAACCGGCTCAACATACTGCTCGGCAACATGCCGGTTTCCCGCGAGTTGCCTTACCAATGGTATGACACGCCGAACGTGCATTTGTGCACCCTGGACGATTTTGAAACGTTCTGCAAGGATCACCGCGTAGCCGTGCTGGATCGCCGTGTGATGACCGGTGGAAACGAAGTGCATGTGTTGCCGAACCTGCTCGGCAGCACCGCGGTGTACCGGTTTCAGCGCGGGATATGATTTGATGAACGTCAAAATCCTGCGCACAACGTTACGAGTGCGGTATCGCCGGGTGCAATAGTTGTGAAGGGGGCTTTGTGACCGTCTGGCAACAACTGTTCACGCGCCGCATGCTGATTTGCGTGTTCACCGGATTTGCATCCGGCCTGCCGCTGTATCTGCTGCTCAATCTGGTCCCCGCCTGGCTGCGCACCGAGCATATCGATCTCAAGGTCATCGGCGCCTTCGCCTTGATCCAGTTTCCCTACACCTGGAAATTCCTCTGGGCCCCGCTGCTGGACCGCTATGCGATACCGGCACTGGGGCGCAGGCGCGGCTGGATGCTGCTCACGCAAGCCGCGCTGCTGGTGGTGATTGCCTCGCTGGGCGGATTTTCGCCGCAGAAAGACCTGCCCATGATCGTGTTGTTCACGACGCTGCTGGCTTTTTTGAGCGCCACGCTGGACATCGCTCTGGATGCCTTTCGCCGCGAGCTGCTGTTCGATAACGAGCTCGGCCTGGGCAACGCGGTGCACGTGAATGCTTATCGCATCTCCGGATTGATCCCAGGCTCGCTGGCGCTGATCCTCGCCGACCATCTGCCGTGGGATAGGGTGTTCATGATCACCGCGCTGTTCATGCTGCCCGGCATGGTGATGACGCTGCTGGTGCAAGAGCCGCACCGTGCCGATCCGCCCAGGACACTGCGCGACGCGGTGGTCGAGCCGTTCCACGAATTCATCTCGCGCCGAGGCTGGCAAAGCGCGCTGCTGATCCTGGCGTTCCTGTTCTTTTACAAACTCGGCGACAGCCTGTGCACCGCGCTGGCCACGCCGTTTTATCTCGACATGGGATTCTCCAAATCGCAGATCGGCCTGATCGCGAAGAATGCCGGGCTGTGGCCGGCGGTGATCGGCGCGCTGGCCGGCGGCATCTGGATGCTGAAGATCGGCATCAACCGCGCGTTGTGGCTGTTCGGCGCGGTGCAGGTGGTGAGCATCTTCGGCTTTTACTGGCTGGCGCAGCAGGGCGTGCAGGCCGAAGTGACTACGCTGCACCTCACCCAGCTTGCGTTCGTGATCGGCCTGGAAGCCCTCGGCGTCGGGCTGGGCACGGCCGCCTTCGTCGCCTATATCGCGCGCACCACCCACCCCGCTTACACCGCCACCCAGTTCGCGCTGTTCACCAGCCTAGCCGCCGTGCCGCGCACCTTCGTAAACGCCACGGCTGGCTGGCTGGTGGATCAGATGGGGTGGAGTGGCTTCTTCCTGTTGTGCGCGGTGCTGGCCGTGCCGGGGATGCTGTTGTTGTTTAAGGTTGCGCCGTGGGGAGAAACGCAAGAATGTAGGCAGGGTTAGTGTTTATGTCGGCTTACGCAATGAAACTGCTAACCCGACCTGCGCGAGCTTGCTTTTAGTCACCGGGGAGACTGAAAAGCGAGCGTGCGGCCTGGTCCGGCTCCCCTTTAAATGCAAGCGCGCTAATCTCGAGATTGCCCGTCATGCTGTACGTTTTTGAGAACCCGGATCTTTGCAGCGCCGCCAAAAGTGATTTCTGCGTAAAGCCGGTTTTATGGGCGTAAAAATCCTGCTGGCTGCGCTCTATTTCAACGCTGTAACCGTACAAAACGTCCAGAGCCATAATCGGCCCCGCGGGTGATTCGTAAAGCACGTCGTCTATATCCAAACCTTGCTCAATGGTGATCCGCATTACTGCGTTGATGTCCGGAACCCGGATTTGTGCAAAACCCCCCTCCTTGAGAACATGTAAAAATCCTGCAAGCACTCTGGGTACATCGTGCCGGTAGTAGTGTTCAAGGTTGTGCGAGCAATACACCGCGTCAAACTGGCCGCTTTCGAGAGTCGAGAGTTCACGTGCATCACAAACAATATCGGGTGAACCCCTGGGGTCGATATCAAGCAGCAAATGTTCAAAATCGGCATACTCGGGCGGCAGCTGAATTTGTTTGCTATTCCCGCCCACGTTCAAAACTCTTTTCATTTCCTGCGTCCCCTTGATCATTGAAGTAACGGTTGGGTAGTCCTGGTTTGGACTATTCCCGGTAACGCGGCCGGGAGATCGAGTACCACGGGTTGGAGTCTTCTCACCCGCATGCCCGGCAACCGCGTCCTGGTTTAGCAATTGCGCTAGATTTTTCTGGCAAAAACCTTGGACTTCCTGTGGAAGTTATACAGCGATTTCTTCTGTGCGGGCAGCGCGGAGACGTCGCTCTCGGCAAAGCCTCGCTCGATGAACCAGTGCGCGGTGCGCGTGGTGAGCACGAACAGTTTTTTCATGCGCTGCGACTTTGCGACGGAGATCATGTGGTTGAGGATGGCTTCGCCGTAGCCGCGGTCGCGGCTCTGAGCTTCCACCGCGAGGCAGGCGAGTTCGGCCGCGGCTTCGTCGGGGAACGGGTACAACGCGGCGCAGCCGACGATGCGGTGATCGTGCTCCAGCACCACGAAGCGGTCGACTTCGCGCTCCAGCAATTCGCGCGAGCGCCGCACCAGGATGCCGCTCTCTTCGAGAGGGCGCAGCAGTTCGAGGATGCCGCCTATGTCTTCGATGCCGGCATCGCGCAGCGTGTTGAGCGTGCTCTCCACCACCATCGTGCCGATGCCCGCGTCGCTGAACAGTTCCTGCAGCACCGCGCCGTCGGTGTGGCGACTGATCAAATGGGTGCGCGCCACTCCTGCTTCGCAGGCGCGTATCGCGCAGGGCAGGAACAGGCTCACGTCGTCCGTCAGCTTGCGCCTGGGGGACAATATTCCCTGCGCCTGCGATATCGTGAGCTCCTTGAGCAGCTCGCCTTTCTTGTCATGCACGCCGTCGGTGTCCATCAGGAACATCAGCTTGTCGGCATCGAGCGCTATCGCGGTGGCGGTCGCGACGTCTTCCAGCGTGACATTGAACACTTCGCCGGTGGGCGAGTAGCCGAGCGGCGAGAGCAGCACCACCTCGCCGAATTCCATGCGGTCCTTCAGCGCGGCGACATCCACCTTGCGCACGGTACCGGTGTGTTGCAAGTCCACTCCGTTGATCACGCCGATCGGTTGCGCGGTGATGAAGTTGCCGCCCGCGACGCGGATGTCGGCATTGGCCATGGGCGAATTCGGCAGGCCCATGGACAGCAGGGCCTCGATCTCGACGCGCACCCGCCCGACCGCTTCCTTGACGCATTGCATGGTCTGCGCATCGGTAAGGCGGATGCCCTGGTGATAGGTGTCGCCGATATTGTTTTTGGCCAGATGTTGCTCGATTTGCGGCCGCGCGCCGTGCACCAGCACTAGCCGGATGCCGAGGCTGGCAAGCAGATTGAAGTCGTGTGTCAGCTCGACGAACTTGCCGTCCGCGACCACTTCGCCGCCGAACGCGATGACGAAAGTGCGGCCGCGGAATGCGTTGATGTATGGCGCAACGGAACGGAACCAGGCGACGAAGTCAGCGGAAGTGGTTATAGGCATGTGAATATCCCTGTTGATTTGTGCGCATCATGCCGCGCTACGATTCATCTAGCAACTGATGAAATGCCAGCCATCTGACTGATGAAACAACTAGCCAATCCACTAAGCCACCAAAGTACGGCGGCAAAGTGGCTGGTTATAACCCGGCAAAAAACGCCGGGAAAGTTATTGGTTGTATCCTGCGACCGCACTGTTCTAGCAGTGCTGTTTGTCGAAGGCGATATATGTGGCGGCTGAGACACGGTGGGGCGCTGCCCGCTGGTGCGGGAGCAGCCGCAGATACCGTTACTCTTCATCGAGCAGCTTGCCTGCAATCGCCCAGTTCTCATCAGACAGTTCGTCGAAAGCGATGCAGGTCGCGGCTGTGACACGGTGGGGCGCAGCCCGCTGGTGCGGGAGCGGCCGCAGATACCGTTACTCTTCATCGAGCAGCTTGCCTGCAATCGCCCAGTTCTCATCAGACAGTTCGTCGAAAGCGATGTAGGTATAAGACCTGGGTTTCAGCGCGATGCGCTCCAGCGTGTCGGTGATCTCCTCGGCGATCCTGGCTTTCTGTTCGCGGGTCAGGGTGCCGGCGATGCGGATGTTGACGTAAGGCATGGTTAGCTCCTGTATGACAAAAAATCATCTATCCGCAGATTACACAGATTA
>LSLI01000035.1 GCA_001577345.1 Candidatus Gallionella acididurans | reverse complement strand
CAAGGCGACCAGCGTCTGCCGCGCCGCATCGAGGCCCGGATCCAGCTTCAATGCGGCTTGGTAACCCGCCAGCGCTTCGGCAATGTGTCCCTGCTGCATCAGCGCTACCGACCTGCGGAATTCTGCATCAGCCTGTTGCGCTGCGCTGACTTGTTTCATCGGCATCATGCCTTCTGGCGCTTGCTCGGCATCTTTTTTATTGGATGCAATATTTCTAACCGGCTGCGGTCTGGCTTTCGTCCTGGCTTTCGGTCTGGCCGGTTTCGGCACCTCGGCGGCAACATCATCCATCTGCGCCTGCCCTGAACTTGTTGAACCAGCTTGCACTGAGTAAATCCTGTCCTGAGCCCGGTCGGCGGGTTTATCCGGAGCCTGGTCGGAACGGGCTGCGGGCGCGGGAACCGTGCTCAATTCAAAGCTGAGGCGCGATGCCGGCGCGCCGGTGCCCAAAACAGCAGATACCGGCGCGGCCAATAGTGACGGCTGATGTTGCAGTGCAGGTTTATCAAGCTCGCCAGCGCCCGGCGCATTACCTGTACTCGGCGGGAGTCCCTGCATGGCCTTCGCTGCAACATTCACGGCAGAGACATTCCTGTCGTGCGGCTTTGTCCATTGCCACGCGATTATCCCGGCCACCAGTGTCAATGCGAATGCCCACGCAAACCGGCTGAAGCTGCGTCTGGCGGGCGGCACGACGCGCACCATGCCCAGCTCGCCTTTTGCACGGGCTCCGCGCTGTTCGAGTTGGTTAAGCATCTGGTTGATGACGCTCATTGCCGGACCATCCACATTATCCCCAGCGCCAGGGCCAGCGCCGTTCCGGCCAATGCTGCCGCCCAGGGCAACCAGTCGCGTCGCACTTCCGGCGTGTCCGCCGCCGCGTCGCGTATATGCCTGCCGAACACCTGCTGCCTGCCTTCGCTGAACGCCAGCATCAGGGCTTTATGGGCAACGATGTTGACCAGCCTGGGCGTGCCGGCCGTGATACGCTGCAATTTACCCACCGCACCGGCGCTGAACAAGGTTTCACCTGCGAACCCGGCCACCGCCAGGCGATGGCGCAAATAGCGATCCAGTTCGTTCCTGCGCAAGCCCTGCAAGTCATACTGGAAACTGATGCGCTGCCGCAACTGGCGTATCGAATGGTGCCGCAGGCGTTCATTCAGTTCCGGTTGCCCGAACAGCACCACCTGCAGCAACTTGCGTTTTTCTGTTTCGAGATTGGTGAGCAAACGCAACACTTCCAGGCTTTCCAGCGGCATTGCCTGTGCCTCGTCCAGACACACCAGTGCGCGCTGGCCGTTGCGCGCGCAATCCAGCAGCGTGTGCGTCAAACTCTTCAGCAAGCGGTGCTGATCGGTATCTTTTTCCAGCGGAACGCGGAATTCTTCGGCCAGCGCCAGCAGCAAACTGTTCGGCTCAAGATAGGGGTTGGGAATGTAGGCGGTAATGAAACGCGGCTCCGACGCTGAAATTGCGGCCTGATCCTGCGTACCTATCGGCGTGGTCGACTTGCGGCCCTGGTTCAGCGTGGCGAGAAATTTTCGGCACAGCAGGGTCTTGCCATTGCCCACCTCGCCGGTGATCTTGATGAAACCTTCACCGTTGCGCGCAGCCACCAGCAGGGTATTGAGAGCCTCCTGATAACTGGAGCAGGCGAAGAAGAAACTGGTGTCCGGTGTCAGGTTGAAAGGTGCTTCGCGCAATCCAAAGTGTTGTAGATACATATCAAGGATTCATGCCCTGCCCCATCATGCCATTGACGCGATCGCGGCTATGGATCAGGTCTTCGGACCAATCCCTGCCGCTGTCTATCACCGTCGCCTTGAGCAGGATCACCAGTTCGCGCTTGGCGTTTGACTGGAAGGTCTGGCCAAATACGGACTTGGGCAAACCCGGCAAACCGGAGTCTTCCTTGGTCGAGTTTTGACTCATCAAACCGCCTATCGCGACGATCTGGCCGTTGCGCGTGCGCACAATACTGTCGGTTTCGGATACCGCGCTGGAAGCCAGCGGCATGCTGATGGACCCGTTGGTTCCGCCCAGGTTAACGACCTTGGTCACGGTAGTAACCTGGCTGACCGAAGGATGCACGTGCAGGATGATGTCGCCGTTATCGTCTATGCTGGGCATGACATCCAGCGCGATACCCGAAAAGAACGGTTGCAAGGTTACATTCGGGATGCTGGTCGTGGTCACTCCGGTGGTCAAGATCCCGGTCGACACGTTTGTGACGAAGAAATCGTCTGTGCCGACCTTGAGTACGGCTTTCTGATTGTTCAGCGTGGCGATGCGCGGACTGGACAATACCTGCACGCTGCCTTGCGTCTCCAGGAAGTTCAGCAATGCGGCAAAATTGCTGGTCTGGAATGCCAGGCCAAACAATGCTCCCGCAGTCTGCCCCGGAGGCACAGAAGACGCGACAGACAGATTGCCCGGCGATGCTGTCGTCAGCCCGTTGGTTAATACCCCGGTGTTAGCCACCGTGGCGCCGGGAGATATTATACCGGCCGAAGCACTGCTGTTCGAACCACTCTTGAATGCACCCCAGTTCACACCCGATTGAAAACTGTCGCTCAGTTGCACATCGACAATCTTGGCTTCCAGTACCACCTGGCGTTCAACGGATATCTGTGATGCCTTGAGATATGCGGAGATATTCCTCAATTCATCCGGCATCGCGCGCACCACGATCACGCCCGACATCGGACTGATCACCACGCTGCGCCCCTTGTCGGTGCCTATGATCGCAATCAGCGATTTTTGCAATTCCTCCCAAAAATCGGAATTGCTGGTCATGGTCACCTTGCTGCTTTCCTGCGAGGTTCCCGAACCCGGGGTGCCCGGCATGCCGGTGGGGGCGGGGACGCCGGGCATCATCCCCGGTACCGCACCGGGCATGCCGGGCATGCCCGATGCCATGGGATTGTCGGACACCGAACCCGAGATCACCCTCAGCGAGGATGTGCCCTTGCGATCACCGGTCAGGTAATTCACCTGAAAAATCCTCGTCTGCAGGCTCAGCGACTGGATGTAAATGCGGGTGCCCACTATCTTGTAATCGTAGCCATACATCTCGCGTATGGCTTCCAGGGCATCAAAAACCGTCACGTCCTTCAGGTTCAGCGAAATATTGCCGCTGACATCTGGGCTGAGCAACATGCTATAGCGCGTACCCGACACGATAGACATGAACACCTGGCTGGCCGGGGTATTGTTTACCGCCAGGTCGAATTTTGTGTCCAGCGATTTGCTGTCCAGCTTGGGCATGCCCAGGTCAAGGGGCGGCAACAACGCATTGTTCACCGCATCCGGCTTGCTGGGCTGCACGCCATTCTGCGCAGCCTGATTCATGGCGCGCTGGATGTCATCCCCTGCCTGAATCTTGCTGTCCGGGGCAGCGCAGCCCGCCAAGAGCAGCATGCCCAGCCATAACGTTATCCTCATTTCTCCTCCTTCGGGTGCCCGGGCGTAAGCTCTTCGTGTTGTGCACCTGGCCCGGTATTTTCATTGCCTGACTGCATCTTCTCTGTGGACGATTGCGGTAAGACTTGCGCTTCACTGGTTGGCATTTTTTCCTTGGGTGACAGCTGGTTCGGCGATTCATTTTCCCCGGACAATTTTTTACCGGGCAACTTCTTCCCGGGCTTCTGGCCAGATCCTGCGGAAACTGTGTCCGGTGCTTCTTTCCGGATGATCTTCACGCCGGGAAACAGGGACAGCGCCTGCCTGCTTTGCGCGCGTTGCAGCACGACTCCGCCCTCGTTGACTTCAACCAGCCGCGCTCCGCCATGCTCCCCACCCAGTTCAACGGTTTTGCCATCGATGATCGCCGCACGGCGAATGTCGGAAATGATGATCGAGTGCAAACCGGACGACAGATTCTCCGCAGGCCCGGCCACAGGCGCAAAAATACTGGACGGCGGGCGTGTGGGATCGGGCAGGTCTGCTGCGTGAACAGGGATGAAAGCCGATGCCAGCATGCAGCAAGCGGCCATCGTCCATTGCAGCGCAGCCGCAACATTCGCTTTTCTGCCCATCACACGGCCAGCCATGTCTTGTCCAGGCTCAAAGTGTACACGGTCAGGGTAAACACCCCGTCGGGATATTTTTCCACGATCAAACTGGCCTCCCCCCAGAACATCTGCGTGGGCATTTTCTCCAGCGCGGTCACATAACGCAGCAAATCCAGATACCCGCCGCGCACGGTGATTTGGACGCCGTGTTTGAATATCTGCTTTTGCTGATCCGTTTGTTTTCCCTTGTCGGGTAAAGTCGCCGGGTTGTTGCCTGATTGCCCGGCAACAGCAGCCGGCTGCGGCTTTTCGATCAGCAGGCTCACCGGCAGGGTTTTCAACTCGACCAGTTGCAGCCTGCCATTCTTGTCCAAAACATCCTTCAACAGGCCGGCCATCTTGCCGGGCTCGACCAGGCGATCGCGGCGGCTTTGCAAATAGGCATCCTGCTCCTGCAATTGCTGTTTGAGCTGCACAACGCGGACATGCATCGGGGAATGTTCTTCATCGCGCTTCTCCTCGAGCAGGCTTTGCATCTGCGCTTGCACTTCCTTCATTTTTTCCTGCTGCTGGGTCACTTGCGTCGACAGTATTTTCTGCCTGGCCAACAGCGGATCAAGCAACAGCACTTCCATCAGCGAGATCACCACGAAGGCTGCAGCGACGAAGATCATCGCGCGCTCGCGCAACGACATGTCGTCTATCGTGCTGCGCGCCTTCTCCCAGTAATTCTTCATTTATTGGACTCGCTGTCGGGGCTGGAATACATCGTGAATTCCACGTAACGCCGAACGGCAGTCGCGGGCGCCTTGCCGGGTGCCGCAGTCTCATCCGCCTTGGATTGCTGCATCTTCAAGGTGGAGAAAGTCTTGCCCTGCATGACTTTTTCTTTGCCCAGGCGCTGAATATAGGCGGGCAACAATTCCGGGGTGGTTACGCCGCCGCTCAGGCTGATTCGGGCCGCATTTCCGGTCACCGTGAAACCGGTCAGCCACAACCCCTGCACCACCTGGCGCGCAAAGGCGCGCATGTATTCGGAATAGCCGGTGCTGTTGCCCACCGCACCGGATTTAAGCGCTTCGATCAGCTCATCCTGTTCGGCGACCCGACTTTCCAGATTCTGCACCGAGTCCTTCAATAATTGGTTGGCTTTCTGCGGGGAGAACTCGACCATGTAACGTGCCAGGCGCATCTGTTCCGCATTGTAGCGTTGGGTGTTTTCCTCGGCTTGCCGATTCAGATGGCCGACCTGGTAAACCGCGTAGCCGTAAAACACCAGCGAGCCCGCGATGATCATGCCCAGCGCCTGCAACATCGCCAGCAGCGAAAAATACTTGCGCTGCTTCATGAAAATCGGATTGAACAGATTGATCTGCTGGCTCATGAAAATCTCAGAAAATCGTTGCGAGCGGTCCGAGAGCAAGGCGCACGGAGCGCAGTGACAGAGACATATCTTATGGATAGGCGAGGAACGAGCACCGCGCAACGCCGCTGTCGAATCGCGCAGTAGATTTTATGGATTTTCATCATAGCACGCGACTTTCCTTGCGTAGCGCCGCACCCAGGGTCGGCAAGCTATGCGCGACGAATTCACTGTCTGCCAGCGCGGGGACTGCGCTGATGTCCATCACCTGCGACAAGTCCAGCTTCTGCACCCTGGTATCCATTGCGGAAGCCAGGAATTCCACCAGTCCGGTATTGTCCGGCACGCAAACCAGCACCATGTCTACCGGCAGGTGATTGTACTGGCGGTCGAAATAATCCAGCGACCTGTGCAATTCCGTTTCAACCCGATCGCGATATTGCTGGCGCAAATTTTCATTGGCATCCAGCAACTGTCCGACATTGATCTCGATGCGGCGCGACAAATACAGTTCGCCTCCCGCGGTAAATGTCAGCAGGCCGCCGAAATCATCAAAAGTCATCACCACCAATGCGCGGTCATCGCTCTCGAACAGTGCGGCGATATTGCGCTGTGCCATTTCCGGAATATCGATCACGTTCAGTGCCAGCTTGGCCTGCTCGAACATGCCGATGCGTTCCCGGATGATGTTGTTCGCCGCCGCGATCGCATACAGGGATTGCGGGCGACCCGAACTATATTTGCTGGCGGGGATACGCACCATATCCACCGTGGCATCATCGATATGGTAGTTCAGACCATCCTTGATCTTCCAGCGCACCGCCGTCTTCATCTCGTCAACCGGAACATTCGGCGCCTCGACCAGCAGCAACTGATATTCGCCCGGAGCCAGCAGCGTGGCGACATCATGATCATCGATATCCGCTTCGCGGCGCAACTTTTCCAGCAAGGCCGCGGTGACTGTGCCGGTCTCGTGATATTCGCAACGCTCCACACGCGGCATCGCACCGGCAAGCCTGACTTTCGCCAGATAAATACCGTGCAAACCCAAGCCGATTGCAAACCAGCCGGCATCGTGGCTTTTCGTCTTAAACAAGGTAATTGACGGTATTTTCATAATTGACGTGAAGATAATTCAACAACTTACTGGAGTCAATAACTTTTTTGAAGTCCATCCCGTCAAACCGGGGTTCCGCGGTCGGCAAGGCTCAAGTTTTTGCTTTCCATACCTTAAACCCCGACCCGCAAGCACCAACGCATGCCTTAACTGCAGCAAGCTGGTACTCACATGAGTCCCGCGCTGACGAAGCGCTGCGCGCGAGTCTGCACTGAAACTATTGAAGAAGCAGCTGCCGCAGTTGTTTTATCCCGGATAATCCATTAGGAGAAGTCGGGTGTAAAAGACCGTTCGTGGTGAGGTATCGAACCACTTGAGCAAGCCCTTCGATACGCTCTGCGTACCATGTGCTGAGCGCGTCGAAGCATCAGGGCGAACGGATTTTGGGCTAATGAACTATCTGGGTTTATTGAGGTTTTCATATTTGATGACAGTGACACATCTTTCTGAATGCGGTAATGGGGAATTAAAAAGCTGGCACGTCAATCCCGAATTCGGGGAATCCAGAGTGCCTCGTCATTGCAACAAGGCTTCAGCTGCGAGCGATGGCACAAACACCTGTCATTGCGAGGAGGCGAAGCCGACGTGGCAATCCAGATGGTTTAAAAAAATGCATCCTGGTCTTGCTGGATTGCTTCACTTCGTTCGCAATGACGGCAAGGGCGTCGTGAATTATGGAAGCATCAATAGTTCCGACATAACGCGCTGCGCGCGAGTCTTCACTGACAACACGCTGCAAAGCAGCTTGTTGCGGCGTAGACTTACCGAAGGTTAGTCGTAGCCAAACTATTCAAGCGGCGGCATAGTTGTTTTAGTTCCGACATAACGCGCTACGCGCGAGTCTTCACTGAAACTATTGAAGCGGCAACCGCCGCTTCAATAGTTTTCACGCTGGTAGATGAACTGGTTCGGGCCTTTGTACACACCGAAGGTGGCGAGAGCGGTCGGGTTGATGGCAGCGCCACCTAGCCACGGATATTGCAACCAGCTCGGCACGTTGCCCGTCACGGTCACGGCCCCGCTATTGCTTCCCCCGTGCCTTGAGCCAGAGGTTGAAGTTGCCCGCAAATCCGATGCCCGGTGTCGCGCCCTTGATAAATCTTTGCGCCGCCGGACCGGCTGCTGCGCAACCCGCGCCGCTCAGACCGGGATTGCCGCTGTCCTGCACACAGGTGACCGGTGGCGAGCTGAGCGACACGCTAACGGCATTGGCTGCCCCCAGCGTGACATCACCGGTACAACTGTCTGCCGTATTGATCACCCAGCCGTTGAGCCAATAATTGGTGCTGAAAGGCACCGGTAGCGACAGGTTCTCGGAACCATGCGCATTGTTGAATTGCGCCCGCCCGCTGTAGATGTTCGTGCTGCCCTCGGCAAACCCGGATGAGGTCACGGTATAGGCCGGAGCCGCGTTCGTGTACGTCGCACGCATGGTGATCAGCGTGGGGGCAGTGGTCCGGCTGGTAAAGGTATAAGCCGGAGTGGCACTGGCCACCCCCGCGCTGAATGCGCTCGCCGGCACCGTGGCAGGGGCGAGCGCACCGGCGGTCGAGCCGCTGGCATCGGAAAGCGTCACAGTATTGGCAAAATTGGGAGTGGTATTCGCCGTGCCGTCATAGTTGACCGTGATGCCCGGTGTGGCCAGGCCATTCATTGCGCTGACCTGAACGCCAAACGGCTGGCCCGAATAGCTGAAGTTTCCGGCACTGCAGGCCTGCGTCACCGCGGTGGTGTAATGATCGGGTATGAATGCTCCGATGCCCGGGCTGGTCCCCAAGGCGGAAAGGCCGGAGCTGAGATAATTGCTGTTGGTCGCGGTCAGAGTAATGTTGCCCACATCGCTCCAGTTCGTGGTCGCCGTGGTCGCGCCGCCGCTATAGGGGGTGAAAGTGGCTGCGCCCAGCGCACCCGCAGAAGCGCCCGGTCCGGTGGGTGACACCAGCGCCTGCGTCAGCACCACACCCTGGGCAGGAGATTCCAGTCCAAAATTTGCGGTTGCGGTCGGCGTCGCCAGCCCGTTGTAGGAAGTGATCGTGGCCGAAAAATTATTCCCCGCCTTGATCGGTGCGGCGGTAATGGCCGAAAAGCCGAAGTGGTGCGGTGCCACGATATAAGGGTTGCTGCTGCCGTTTATTGTGATCGGTGAGGAACCGCCGAATGGCGTGACAGTCGCGTTGGCATTCAGCGTGATCTGTCCCACATCATCGTAGCGGGCAGCGATGGGCGCAGAACCGTTGGCATCGAAGCTCAGGCTGACCGGAGTGCCGGCAGGTGCGATGGCGGTGGTGTTGATGGTAGCAAGGCTGCCCGGCTGGCAGGTCGCCGGATTGTTGCAGCTATAGCCCATGTTCACCACAGCGGTCGAGTTGGCAATCGCCGGCGTGCACACCGCAGCATTAGTGGTCGATGCTTGCACCGCGCGCAAATACAGGCCGCTGGCGGCAATGCCGGAAACCTGGGGCGGGATCGTGTAAACACTCCCCGGGCTGGACGTATTGGAAAAAATGAAGCCAGCGCTGCTCGCCGTGAACACGCAGTTGTTGTTGGCCGGCGCGTTATTGCCGAAGTTGCAGAGCGTGGGGTTGAGTGGAGTGGGTGCGGCGCTGGAGATACCGAAAACGACCGAGCCCGGTGTCGGCACCTGCACATTCTTGGTCACCACGTTGGTGCCCGCCGCAATGACGAATCCGGACCCGGTAGTCCCACCCGTGGAACTGTCCCAGTTGACTGGGCCGGATGCACTCAACGTACCTGTCACGCCACCCGTGTAAGGTGTGCATACCACGTCCTGACAGGCAACGATGGTCAGCGTGCTGGCCGCGCAGGTGAGTCCGCTGCCGGATGACTGGATCACCAGGTGATCCGGGAATGCAGCGAGGCAGGGATGGGTTTGCGCGGCGATTTGCGCCAATTGGCCCTGGCTCAGCGCTGCTTGAAAGACCTGTACTTCATCGAGATTGCCGCGAAAATGGAAGTTTTCAGGCGGCTCTCCCGACGCGTTCGTTTCGCCGCCGATCGACACCGGCCCGGCATCGGTTCCCCAGTTGCCGCTATACGCGGCCCCCTCAATGCTCGCATTCAGCAACGCGCCAGTCTGGCTGAAAACATAGATGCTGCGCTTCCTGTTGGTCGTGTCCGCCACGGCGGCGACAAAGTACCAGGTGTTGTTGGCAACGGGATAGGTGGAATCGAAAACAACCGGATTAATCGCGCGCGAATAAAAGCGGATTTTTCCTGCGCCGCCGTCGCCCAGACTGATGCCGTAGCCGCCGGTGTTATTCTGGTCATCTATCAGGATGCGCTGTCCGCTCGCGGCGTTGTTGTTGGTCCTGATCCAGGCGGTGACAGTGAAATTGGTGGTCAGGTTGGGTAGCGGCGTCTGGACATAGCCCTGATTGATCGTCCCGCCGGTACTGGTATTGTCGAACACCCCGTAGCGGCAGGTTCCCGGGCTGCCGGGGATGGCCGGCGTCGTGCCGTCGGTGGTGGCGTTATTGAAGGACTGGGCGTTGTAGCCGTTGCCGGAACTGTCCACCACCTGATTGGCCGTGCCGTTCCAGCTTGCTTCGTCCATGTGGTAGTACGCCAACGATGGCGGTGCGGCGGGACAGCTATGTAGCACCGTCGCACCGTTGTTATAAGTGAATGTGTAATCGGTCGGGCAAGTGGAGGTAAGCACCACCGGGCCGCTAAACGTGCCCGTCACGGTTACATTATTTCCGAGCAGGACAGACGTGGTTTGTGACAGATCAAGATTCGCGAATGTAGTCGGGCTGGTGCCACCGATAGTCGGAGTCGCTCCGAGGAATGTGACCACACTGGCTCCTGCAGTGAAATTGCCGTTATTGATGAAATTCCCGGCGAGATTAAGAACATTGTCGGTCAGCGTAATCGTCCCGTTGTTGGTCAAATTACCCGGTCCACCGCTTAGATCCAGCAGGTTTTGACCGCCGCGGTTATCGCCCTGCAATACCCCGCCGGCCTGCACCGTCAAACTGACAAGCTGGTTGGTATCATTATTTAATGTGACCGTGCTGCCACCGGAAATAATGGCCGCGTCCCCATCCCTGGGGGCCCTGTTATTGCAACCCGTCCATGTACTCGCGCTGCCCCACAAATAAGGCCCTCCTGTTCTCGATGTGCAAGTAGCAGACTGAGCATTCTGCGCCAAGACGGACAGTGCGATCAGTATCAGTGCGTGTACCCAGTAATTTGCTCGTTTCATTTTGACTCCCGGAGCTATTTTGCGATGGTCACCGTCAGATTCCGCTCGACGTAATTCGGCGTGTTCGGCGTGCCCTGAAATGCTGTCGAACTTAGCTGGTACATATTGACCGTGTTGCCTGCCTCATTGTAGACAGGATATGCAGTGCAAGCCACGTTCACGGTAAAACCCGACAGGGTATTCGGCAAACCGGTCAGCACTTGATTAGGACAAGGGTTGCTATTTCTCAATATCTGATATGCGCCCCACTCGATCCCGGCGCGCGCGGCCTGATAGGCGCGCGAACCCAGCACGTCGAGCGCGGCGCTCTGCTGCTGGGTGGTGGACAGCGTGACGGCGAACGTGCCCAGCGCGGCGATCACCACCAGCAGGAAGATCGCCGAGATCAGGCTGAAGCCGCGTTCTGAGGACTGGGGACTCAGGGCTGAGGACTGAGATTTTATCGCGACTTTGCCGCGCAATCTTTTAAGGCGTGCCGCGCAGCGGCACACAACCATCTGTCTTCCGTCCTCTGTCCTTTGTCTTCTGATCATGGCACGTTACTCACATGGGTGGCGCTGTACATCGTGACGGTCTCTCCGCTTTCGGTGATGCCCAGATTCATCGTTACCAACCCGGAGCGCTGCGCCACCACGTACGGGTTATAGCTAAAGCTGCAACTGCTGACATTTTTCGCCAGCGTCGCACTTGTTGCGCCGGCGATAGGCACGGAGCTCGGTTGTGTGGCCTGTATCGGATAACCCCAATAACGCTTCAACGTTCCGCCCACCGGATCGCACACATAGCTCACCGGTGTCGTAATCACCTGAAAACGCGCAGCAGGCGATGTAAACGGAAACCTCATCGCGGAAATCGCAATGTTGGTCGGGGTATTCAAACCGCTGTAGGTGGCGCGGTTGCTTCCCGCATAGGCATCCGACCCGGGGATGCCAAGGTTATAGACCACCACATACTGGGTACCGCTCGGCGCGAGCGGCGCGGGTCCCAGCACATCGAAAGACGTATCCGCCAAGGTGAAATCCAGTATGTCGCCCGTCCCGCTTGCGGTAAGCGCGGCACGGTAGCGTCCGCCGCCCGTGGTCGGCAGAAATTCGAGGAAACATGTGGCGCTGCCGTTGCAGGTGCCGGTGACACGCACGCTGTTCGGCAGGGCCAGGCGCAGATCGCGCCCGATGCGGCGCAGCGCGGTATCGGCGATGTCGGTCATGTCGGCGCGCCGCCCCACATCCATATATTCCTGTATCGGCGCTTTCAGGAACACCGCCACCATGCCGCCGATGATGCCGGTGATGACGATCACCATGATCATCTCGACCAGCGTGAAGCCGCGTTCAGCGGACTGAGGACTGAGGACTAAGGACTGAGGACTAAGGACTGAGGACTGGGCACAATCTACAACACAGGAACTGCACTCAGTCCTCAGTCCTTGCACCTTGGCACTATTTTTCATCATCATGGCACCGCCGTTGGTGCATAACGGGTACGAATACCATCCAGCACAACCGGCACGCCATCCGGGCCACTGACGGTGACGGTGATCTGCAAGACTTGCGGAGCAGCGTTCGCATCCGATCCGGCGATGCCGGAAAATACCAGCGGCACCTCTGCAACGCTCGCCGAATAGCCACTCAGCGCGGGAATCACTGTACCGGTAATGTTCATTATCCCACCGTTGCCTGCATTCATATTGAAGCCAGCATAGTCGTTGACGTTATCGAATGGCGTGGCAAGGCTGGTGCGTGTTTCGGCTGCGGGCTGATAGGCATACGCGGCCTCCGGCCCCATATTCTCGATCTGGGCGGTGCAGCCCTGAGCGCCCAGTGTGGCCGAGACAGCCGATGCCGCGGTCGGATCATCGGGATCGCAATAGGTGAACGGCATCAACTCGACCTCTTCGAGCAGCGATTCGGCTATCGCCAGCGCCTGCTTGTGCACCAGCGGATCGGCGCTGCTTTTCTCGGTGACATTCATCACCAGCAGTATGCCCGCCAGCGCGACGCTGACGATCATGATGAACATGATCAGCTCGATCAGGCTGATGCCGCGCTGCGTTGTCGAGGCCGCACTTTTCCCGATTGGCAGCGGCGCAAGTAGCGGTCGAATGCGTGCATCTGCGGTTTTGAGCAACTCGGGGTTTTGTACGTATACCTGCAACAGAAAGCGACGATTTTCTTCGATTTCCTGTAGCAAACGAAAATTGTGTTCGGCTTTATTCATTGCTCGCCTGAATTTTTCTTAATTCCTCGATATCGATTTGATCCTTGCTCCGTCCGGTTCCGGTTTTCATAGCGATTAAATGTTCGATACTCGCGACTGGGACTTGCACTGTTCCGACCTCAAGCCATGCGGCATCTTTGCGCAACTCAGCAAAAGGAACGATAGGCCTGACCCGAACGTCCAGCACCGTTGCGATGGCTTCCCTGCTTCTCAAGCTGAAAGCCAACATGCCTTTTTCCTTGTGCCACTGCTCGATCAATTCGGGTTGTGCCAAAGATTCCAGAGGCACTGGAATGGTGGGATGCAATCCGGCTTCGGTCGCCGCTCCGATAAACCTTCGCAGATTAGCTTCATCCATCGCCAAGACGACATCCACATCCATCGTGAAACGCGAATAACCGCGCAAGGCCACTGCCAGCCCGCCTACCAGGACGAAATCCACCTTGGCCTGCGCCAACAATTTGAGCAGTTCAAACATGCTTATGCTTCCCGCTTCGTCATTGGAAATTTGAATGTTGGGTATCGCGTAGCCTGTCCAGAGCGAAGTCGAAGGACTCCACCCAACCTGCACGCGCCGTTGCTGCGCTGTTCAGGGCGAGTGCACATAGCCGGTCTGGGCCTCCACGACAATACTGTTGGGTGCGCCGCCGCTGACAGTGATGGTCTGGGCCGCCGGAGTGCTGCCCAGACCGTCAAAATTGAAGCTGGCCGAAGTGTAGGTCATCGTGATGCCGGTGGCTGGCGAAGGGATGCTATTGCTGCCCCCTCCCGGCAAGGCCAGATTGGCCGTACAGGAACTCGCTGTACCGGGGACAGTGGCAATCATCAGGGTGATTGAGCTGGCAGTCAAAGTCACGCAAACATTGCGGCGCTGCGCGATCGCCGCTTTCTGCGCGTAGCGCAGCGTGGCCTGCACCTGGTCGGCAAAGCCGCGCGACTTGAATACATTCGCGTCAAACATTCGCGGCGCGACTACCACGGCAAGAATGCCGGCGATGACTATCACCATCACCAGCTCGATCAGCGTGAAGCCGCGCTGATGGTCATCCATTTGCGAACCGCCCAGCCGCAGCCGTCTCTGTGCAGCAACAACAGGTTCGCTGCCCTGCCGGATCGTTTCAGTTTGACTTGATCTCAAATCCATGTCCGCCCTTCAGGAACAGATTCAGCTAGCTGAGCTAACGTATCAAAACCGCAGGCAGCCCACGCAAGAAAAGGGAGGCCGCAGCCCCCCTTTGCTCGTTTCAAGCATCGTTTACTTAAATTAGTTGATAATCGGCATACTAACATTTACAGCCGTAAGACCTGGAGCTGTAAGGTTACAAGTTGGCGCTGAACCTCCAGCCGTATATCCGCCAGATACTAATGTCGTTCCTGTTGCAAAATCAACCATGGCTGTGAAGGTATTTGCCACCAGCCCCCCTGCCGCTCCGATAGTACAGGCTACATTATTCGTTACTGGGACACCAGAAGCCGGATTCAACGATCGTACCGCAAAATTGATGCTGGCACCTGAGGAAATCGCACCCGCCAATGCCTGTAGCGCAGCCTGCTTCGCGTTAACGGAAAGATCGACGAACTTCGGCAATGCCGTCGCAGCCAGTATGCCCAGAATCACGATCACCATGATCAATTCGATCAGGGTAAAACCGGATTGTTTTTTCATAATTTATTCTCCTAAATTTAAGGCCGCAGCCCCGGTTGTTGAAACACTTTCATTACGCCCTGTAAGTCCTTGCCGCAGCAAGTTTTACCCGAGCTGCCCCCACACTATACAATAGATCGGCCAAACGCAACAACTATCTGCTCCAGCCGATAAGCGGCTCAATTTCAGCCGATGGGCGGCGTTGCGGCTCTTAACACAAGCGTTCTGTCGCCGGCTAAACCAGCAAACGGGCCATGGCGAAAAACAGGTAGATGCTCCCCAGCAACAGCAGCCAGCCGGCCTTTTGCGCATGCTGCGCAACGAAAATATCGACCTGCCCGTGCGGCACATCCAGGACTTTCGTGGCGCGGCGTGACGACACCCAGCGGTTGGACTGTTCCTCCACGCCGCGCAGCAGGCTGGGGCGGAACCACAAAAACAGCCCCGCGATCAGCGCGACCGCGCCGCCGGTCAGCGCAGCCAGCACCAGGGCATTGAGCAGGCCGCTCAGTTGCGGTGCCGGAAGGGGAAGCTTATGGCTCCAGCGCAGCAGGGTATAAGCCCGGTCGAACTGGAAGCCGAAGTAAATGAAGATGTAGGCCGCCCCCAGCACGATGGCGGCTCCCACCGCGCGATGATGGCGATAAAACCAGTGCTCGATGCTGACGCTGCGATCCAGCCACTGGCCGATATGCCGGGTGGAAATCCAGCGGTTCGCCATTCGATTGAAACTCTCCAGGTGTTGAGGCCTGAAGATCAGCAGCACTCCCAGCAGCACGCCCATCAGCGCCCCCAGCAGCAGAAATATCGCCAGGTCGCGCCACAGGAAAATATAAACCGGATCAGTCAGCATGTTAAATCCCTCGCAATGATGGTACAGCGGCACATTACACTTGTGAATTAAGGTTGTCTATTGAACCAACAGCTTGACCCCGCCCTCTGGCCGAATGACAAAAATAACGGGTTATTTGGATTGGGTCCGGGTTCATCAAAACCACGAATATGGCTCGACCGGCTCAAACACGATGCCGGTCAGTTCGGGAGGGGCGTTTTGCAATGAGGGCAAACGCGAGGGCTCGTAATTCACGACAACGTGAAAACGTATCCATGCCTTGCCATCCCTGCCCGGCTGAAAGTGGTTACTGTTGTTCGGCACATAAACCAGGTCGCGCGACTTGAGGTCGAATGCCCAGTTGCCCGGCTCCACGGACCGCGGCGCTGGATCGTAGAATTCCCCGGCATAGTTGCGCGGCTTTTTTTGCATCCAGTTCATCGGGTTGTCACTGGCCAATGCCGCCACGTCGGACGGCTTCCCGCGCGTCAGGATCTGCCCGTACTGCATGGTCAGCGCGCTTTGTATCGATCCGGCCACTTGCTCCATCGCGGTTTTCTCGGCCTGCTCCATGTAGAACAGCGCGCGATTCAGGAACAGTGCCATCAGCACCACGATGATGGTGATGGTCACCATCAATTCAAGCAGCGTGAAGCCTTTTTGGGACCGCGGACCAGGGACCGGGAGCTGCGTAAAGGCAAAGACAGGATCGGGGGATTTCCTCGTTCCTCGTTCCCCAGTCCCCAGCCCTCGATCCTTTATTCTCATTGATGCAGCGCCGCTTTGCCCAGGTCCCACATCGGCAGGAATACCCCGAGGGCCAATATCAGCACCATGATACCCAGCGCCACGATCAGGATAGGCTCTATCTTGGAGCTGAGGCTGGCAACATCGTATTTGACCTCGCGCTCGTACATGTCGGCAATCTCGAACATCAGCCCGTCCATGTCGCCGCTCTCTTCGCCGACGGCGATCATTTGCAGAACCACCGGATTGAATACGCCGGCGGCCGTTGCGGTGCGCAGTATGCTTTCGCCGCGCTCGACACCATCGCGCATCTGCTCGATGCGGCTGCGCATGAAATCATTGTCGACCACCATGCCGACCACGTTCAGCCCCTGCAGGATAGGCATCCCGCTCTTGAACGCAAGCGCCATGCTGCGCGCGAATCGCGACAGCGTGGCCTTGAGGATGATCTCCCCGGCTATCGGCAGCCTGAATTTGTACCTGTCCCACTTGTAGCGGCCGTCCGGCGTGTTGATGTAGAAGCGGAACCCCAGTATCGCGGCGGCCAGCATCGCGAGCATCAGCAGCCAGTAGTCCACCATGAAGCCGGAAAAACCGATCAGCATCTTGGTGATGGTCGGCAGTTCGGCATGGAAACCCGCATACACCTTGGCAAATGCCGGTATCACGAACAGGTTGATGATGATGATGGCGATCACCATCGCCAGTATCACGAAGCTGGGATAACGCATCGCGGCCTTGATGCTGCCGCGCATCTCGCGCTCGAAATCCAGGTGCTCGTAAAGGCGGATGAAAGTCGTGTCCAGCATGCCGGTCATTTCGCCCACCTGTATCATGCTGACATAGAACGGCGAGAAAACCTTGGGATGGCGGCGCATCGCGGCGCTGAGTTCGCGGCCGCTGTCCAGGCTTTCGCGCAAATCCTGCAGCAGCACCGAAAAGGCCGGGTTCTGCGTGGACTCCTGCAAACCGGCCAATGCGCGCATGATAGGAACACCGGCTTTGAGCAGGGTGTACATCTGCCGGCTGAACAGCAGCAGGTCCAGGGTTGTGATCGGTTTCTCGGTGAGCTTGCGCATGATCCAGCCCGGCTTGCGGGATGTGCCGCCCGGCGCGCCCCGCCTGCTGATTTCAGTCGGCGTAATGCCGGTGTTCATCAACTGGGTGGCGATGACGCTGCTGTCGTCGCCGTCCAGCGTGCCTTGCACCAGATCACCGCGGCTGTTGCGGCCCTTGTAGGCAAACACACCCATGGTTATTCTTCTATCCGGTTGCTGATGCCCATCACCTCGGACACCGTGGTATGCCCCAGCCTCATCTCCTTCAGGGCATGATCCAGCATAGTCCTGCCCTTCATGTAATCATGCGCCACATGCATGAACTGGGTGGCACTGTCGTGCGCCGCGGCCTCGACCATTTTCTGGTTCATTTCCAGCATTTCATATACGCCCATGCGGCCGCGATAACCGGTGCCGTTGCAATGCGAGCAGCCGCGACCATGCTTCAGGCCGGCCCATTGTTCGCGCGCCAAGCCTTCCATTTCCATCCAGATGATTTCCTGGGGCGTGGGGTCATGCGGTTCGTTGCAGCTTTCACACACCCGGCGCAGCAAACGCTGCGCGATCACCGCCTGCACCGATGAAGCCACCATGAAACGCGGCACGCCCATATCGACCAGGCGGAACAGCGTGCCTGCCGAATCGCGGGTATGCAGCGTGGAAAACACCAGGTGGCCGGTCATCGCGGCGCGCATGCCGATCTGCGCGGTATCCGCATCGCGCATTTCGCCGATCAGGATGACGTCCGGATCCTGGCGCAATGCGGAGCGCAACACGCGCGTGAAGGTCAGCTCGATCTTGTCGTTGACCTGCACCTGGTTGATGCCGGGCAAGCTGTATTCCACCGGGTCTTCCACGGTGATGATCTTCTGGTCCGGCGTGTTGATCTCGGCCAGCGCGGAATAGAGGGTGGTGGTCTTGCCGCTGCCGGTCGGCCCGGTCACCAATACCATGCCGTTGCTGCGCTGGATGATTTCGCGAAAGCGCTTGAGCATTTCCGCGGGCATGCCCAACTTTTCCAGGGTGGTCATCCCGCCATCCTGGCGCAACAACCGCATCACCACCGTTTCGCCGTTCTGCGTCGGACAGGTGGCGATACGCACATCCACGCCCTGCTCGCGCACCCGCACATGGAAGCGCCCGTCCTGCGGAAGGCGCTTTTCGGAGATATCCAAGCCGGACATCAGCTTGAGGCGCAGCACCAGCGCGGGAGCGATCTTGCCGTCGGCTTCGGTTTGCAGATGCAGCACCCCGTCGATGCGGAAGCGTATCACCACCCGCCCTTCCTGCGGTTCGATATGGATGTCCGAGGCCTGTATCTGCGAGGCATCGTCGAACATGCTCTGCAGCAGCTTGACCACCGGCGCGTCCTCGGTGCCGACGGAATCGCTCAGCGCGCCAAAATCCACATACGTGTCGCCTATGTCCTCGCTGAGTTCGCGCGCCAGCCCGGTGATTTCTTCGGTGCGCCGGTAACCGCGGTCTATGCTTTCCAGCAATTGCCCCTCGTTAACCACCGCGATGTCGATATCGCGTTTGACGATGCGCAGGATTTCGTCGTAGGCGGTCAAATCGGTCGGGTCAGCCATGCCGACCAGCAGCATGCCGTTGCGTTCTTCCAGCACGATCGCGCGGAAGCGCCGCGCCTGGCTTTCAGGCAGCAGCCTTACCTGTTCAAGCTTGATGTGGTAGTACTTGAGATTGATGTAGGGGATGTTGAGCTGCCTGGCGAGCGCCTCGGATATGTTCTCCTCGGTGACAAAGGCGTTGTCCACCAGCACGCGCCCCAGCTTGCGTCCGCTGCGTTTCTGCTGGTCAAGCGCGAAGGAAAGCTGATCCTGTGAAATGAGTTTCTGCTGTACCAGCAAATCGCCGATGCGGACTTTCCCCGGACGCGCCATAATTCTCTCCCCTGTAGATTTTCTGCGACCCCACTTTTGCAGAGGCGGAAGTTAGCGGTTTTTCACGATGCTGACAAGGACTTAACCGGTATTTTTATGGAAACCTTATGTTTCATGTGATTCTGTATCAGCCCGAGATTCCGCCGAACACCGGCAACATCATCCGCCTGTGCGCGAACACCGGTTGCCGCTTACACTTGATCAGGCCGCTGGGTTTTACACTGGAGGACAAGCAACTGATCCGCGCCGGGCTGGATTACCACGAGTTTGCGACACTGCGCGTCCATGACACTTTGCTTGAGTGCCTCGAAAGCCTCCCCCACCCCAACCCTGATGGAACTACTAGCCATTCGACTAGCCCGGCAAACAACGCCGGGCAAGTCGCTGGTTATTCCCCGAAGGGAGAGGGAGCAGACGTTTCGCTGCGCGAGCTTATCGCCACCCGGCGCGTGTTTGCGCTCACCACCAAGGGCTCCCAGGCCTTTCATCAAGTGCAATACCAGGCGGACGATGCGTTTTTGTTCGGCCCGGAGAGCCGCGGCTTGCCTGCTGAAGTACTGGCCCAATTCAATCCCGGACAACGGGTGCGGCTGCCGATGTTGCCAGACAATCGCAGCCTGAATCTGTCCAACACGGTGGCAGTGGCGGTATTCGAGGCGTGGCGGCAATGCGGGTTTCCAGGAGCAAAGAACCAGGACTGAGGATCGAGGACTGAGTAAACCCCGGGGTTACGGTTTCTCCTCAATCCTGCTTCAAAAACATCTCCAGCAGATCATTCAAAAAGCGCTGCCCCATCCGGGTCGGTGCGATGCGCTGATGGTCCCTGTATAGCAATCCGCGCTTTTCCGCCCCGGCCAGTTCGCGCTGAATGCCGAGCAACGGCAGGCTGGTGCGCTCCTGGAACAGCGCGCTGTCAAAACCTTCATTCAGGCGCAGCGCGTTCATCATGAATTCGAATCCCAGCTCGTCGCGGCTGACTTCGTTTTCAATTTGAATTGGCGCACCCCCGGCGACCTGCTGCATATAGGCTTGCGGTTGCTTGTAGCGCGCCTGGCGCAGGATCCTGTCGGGAAAACTCAGCTTGCTGTGCGCGCCGGCGCCTATGCCCAGGTAATCACCGAACTGCCAGTAGTTGAGATTGTGTCTGGCACGGCGTTTGGGTTGCGCAAACGCGGAGGTCTCGTAGTGCTGGTAGCCGTGTGCCGCCAGCAACTCCTCGATGCGCTGCTGCATGTCGCTGCTCGCATCGTCGTCCGGCAACGGGGGCGGGTTGCGATAAAACAGCGTGTTCGGTTCCAGCGTCAGGTGATAGCAGGACAGATGCTGCGGTGAAAACGACAGCGCGGTTTGCACATCCCGCAGCGCTTCGTCCAGTGTTTGCCCGGGCAGCCCATACATCAGGTCGAGATTTAGGTTGTCGAAATGCCGCTGCGCGATGGCGATCGCGCGCTTCGCCTCATCGGCGGAGTGGATGCGGCCCAGCGCCTGCAGATGCACATCGTTGAAACTCTGGATGCCCATCGACAGGCGGTTCACCCCCGCTTCGCGATATGCCGCAAAACGTTCCGCCTCCACCGTGCCGGGATTCGCCTCCAGCGTGATTTCCGCATCGAGGGACAAGGGCAGCAGCATGCGCACATTGCGCAAAATCTCCGCGACACTCTCGCCGCTCAGCAGGCTGGGGGTGCCACCGCCGAAGAACACCGTATAAACCTTGCGCCCCCAGACCTGCGGCAGGGCCAGCTCCAGATCGCGGATCAGTGCCGCGACATATTCCTGTTCCGGAATGACTCCCCTCGCTTCATGCGAATTGAAATCGCAATACGGGCATTTGCGCACGCACCACGGAATGTGGATATACAGCGACAGCGGCGGCAATGCCTTGAAGTTCACGGCCTGCGATTTGATGCCAACGGGTTGCAATGAATGTATGACCATGAATGATTTTGCCGGGGGCGCGATTCAACGCGGCCTTCTTTGTGTAGTGTAATGGGTGTAGCGTAATGGCTTGCGCCCCTACGAAACCTTCAGCTTTTCCAGCAGCACCTTCAGTGCCTTGCCCCTGTGGCTGATGGCGTGTTTTTGTTCGCGCTCCAGTTGCGCGCTGGTCTTGTTGAGCGAGGGCAGCCAGAACAGCGGATCGTAACCGAAGCCGCCGTCGCCATGTTCCGCGTGCGCGATCTCGCCGTGCCATTCGCCTTCGGCGACCAGCGGCTGGGGATCGGAGGCCGAGTGCAGCAGCACCAGCACGCAGTAGTAATGCGCACGGCGGTCCGTCGCGCCCTGCATCTCCCGCAACAATTTCTCGTTGTTGCGCTGGTCCGATTTTGGCTCACCCGCATAGCGCGCGGAAAACACGCCGGGTGCGCCACCCAGCGCGGTGACGCAGATGCCGGAATCGTCGGCCAGCGCAGGCAGCCCGCTCAGGCTGCTGACATGGCGCGCCTTGGCGAGGGCGTTCTCGATGAAGGTGAAGTGCGGCTCTTCCGCTTCTGCGATGCCAAGTTGCGCCTGCGTCAGCACCTCGATGCCGAGCGGCTGCAACAGGAACTGGAATTCGCGCAGCTTGCCAGGATTGTTGGAGGCGATGACGAGTTTTTGCATATAGAGGTTTGTTATTGATATTTCCATAATTCATGACAACCTTGCCGTCATTGCGAATGAAATGAAACAATCCAGCAAGACCAAGATGCATTTTTTAAACCATCTGGATTGCCACGTCGGCTACGCCTTCTCGCAATGACAGCATTACTGGATTACCGCGCCGGCTTCGCCTCTGCCGCGCTTCGCTCGCAGCTGAAGCCTTGTTGCAATGACGAGGCACTTTGGATTCCCCGAATTCGCGGGAATGACGTGCCAGCTTTTTAATTTCCCCTTACCGCATTCAGAAAGATGTGTCACTGTCATCAAATATGAAAACCTCAATAGTAACAACCCAAGGTGCCACATCGAACATTTTGTGATTTTAGTGTTTTTCGTGGACAGCCGCTTTTTTGGGTTGAAATAACCTGTAGCTAATCCCGCTCCAGTACCGCCTTCTGCATCGCGATCAACTGTGCGATACCGCTTTGCGCCAGCCCCAGCAGTTCGTCCATTTCGGCGCGGGTGAAGGCGTGACCTTCGGCGGTGCCCTGCACTTCGACGAAGTGGCCGTTGCCCAGCATCACGACGTTCATGTCGGTGTCGCAGGCGGAGTCCTCCAGGTAATCGAGATCCAGCACCGGCTTGCCCTGGTAGATGCCGACTGACACTGCGGCGATGAAATCCTTGAGCGGGGATTCCTTGATCAGGCCTTTGCCGAGCAAGCCTCTCACCGCATCATACAGCGCAACGAAAGCGCCGGTGATACTGGCGGTGCGGGTGCCGCCATCGGCCTGAATCACATCGCAGTCGATCTGTATCGTACGCTCGCCGAGTTTTTGCAAGTCGACAACGGCGCGCAGGCTGCGGCCGATCAGGCGCTGGATCTCCTGGGTGCGCCCGGATTGCTTGCCCCTGGCCGCTTCCCGGCCCATGCGCTCGCCGGTGGAGCGGGGCAACATGCCGTATTCGGCGGTGACCCAGCCCTCCCCGCTGCCTCTTTTATGCGGCGGGATTTTTTCTTCGACGCTGGCGGTGCAGATGACTTTGGTATCGCCGCATTCGATCAGAACCGATCCTTCTGCGTATTTGGTGTAGTTGCGGGTGATGCGTATTTCACGCAACTGGTCGGGTGCTCTCAGGCTGGGACGCATATTAACTCCGGTGGTGATTGACTATTTGGGAGTGCGGAGACTTGTCCGCGTTTTTTAAAAACGCAGCGACATGTCGCCGCACTCCATAAAACTACGAAATCTCAAGCACGTGACTGACCGGTTCGGCCGTTTCGTGGGCTGCTTCGCCGCTACCCCAGCGCACCGCCAGGCCGGTGATGTTGTCGGAATGACCTTCGCCGCGCTCCATCGCGAGCAAGACCAAACCGTCCAGCACCTCGGCAACAGGATTCGATGAAAATGCCGCGATCAGTTCCCTTTCGGAGAATGGCGCCCACAGGCCATCGCTGCCGAGCAACACGACATCGCCTGGTTGCAGCGCGACGGGCTTGCCCATTTCGACATAGAACGTGTCTTCGAGGCCGCCGATGCAGTTGGTGATTTGATTCCGTTGCGGGTGGGTAAGCGCCTCTTCGGCGGAGATCAGGCCTGCTTCTACCCACTGATGCACCACCGAATGATCATATGTCCTGACCAACACTTCACCGTTGCGCAGCAGGTAAACACGCGAATCCCCGGCATGCCCCCAGTACATACGGCCTTCCTGGATCAATGCGGCGACACAGGTGGTTCCGGGGAAGCCGCCCATGTCCCTGTCGTGCGGCAGCCGCATGATGCGCTCGTGGGCATGGCTCATCGCGTCGGAAATAAATCTCTCCGGATTGGCTATGCGCGGTTGCGCATCCCGGCCGAACGACTCGACGAAAGTCTCTATGGCCAGGCTTGCGGCCATTTCGCCGTGCAGATGGCCGCCCATGCCGTCGGCAAGCACCAACAGCAAAGCGTCGTTGCTGTATGCGTAAGCAACCCGATCCTGATTGAATTTGCGATTGCCGATATGGCTGGCCTGGTGTACCGAAAAGTTCATGGGCGCAGAAGAAGATTTAACTGTGTAAAGATTTGTCAGGGTGCAATCGTAATATAATGCGCCGCCCCAGCCCAGTCTTTTATTTGAAAGCGCCAACCATGATCTTGAGCATGACCGGCTATGCCACTGCCAGCAAGGAACTCGGCAGCAGTTCGCTGACACTGGAATTGCGTGCCGTCAACCACCGCTATCTGGATATACAGTTGCGCATGCCTGATGACCTGCGCGGCTTTGAGGGCGCGCTCCGCGAAGCGATCGCCGCGTCTGTGCAGCGCGGCAAGGTGGAATGCCGCATCAACCAGTCGCAGCGCAGCGCGCGCAGCGGTGTCGCGCTGAACCGGGACCTGCTGCGGCAGCTGGATGAATGGAACCGGGAAGTACAGTCCGTCCTGCCGGATGCGCGCGGGCTGAGTGTCGCCGACGTGCTGCACTGGAACGGCGTGCTGGAAGCGCCCGATGCCTCGGCGGACGAATTGCGCGTCGCCCTGCTTGAGCTGCTGCAAGCCGTGCTGCGGGAGTTCTCCGCTTCGCGCGCCCGCGAAGGCGAAAAACTCAAGGACTTCCTGCTGCAGCGCGTGGCCAAGATAGAGCTGTTATGCGCCGGGGTGATCCCGCATGTGCCTGCCGCGATAGCCGCCTATGAAAAAAAGCTCACCGGCCGCTTTATCGAGGCGCTGCAGAACACCCCGATGCAGGATGCCTGGGATGAACGGATACGCCAGGAGATCACTCTGTTCGCCAGCAAGATTGACGTGGACGAGGAATTGTCGCGGCTCGGCAGCCATCTCAGCGAAATGCGCCGCGTCCTCGGCCATGGCGGCGCGGTGGGCAAACGCCTGGATTTCCTGATGCAGGAACTCAATCGCGAGGCAAATACGCTGGGCTCGAAGTCTGTCGATGCCGAAGTGTCGCGCAGCGCGATGGAGATGAAAATCCTCATTGAACAAATGCGCGAACAAATACAGAACCTGGAGTAGGAACCTGACATGCCTGGAAATCTATTCATCATCTGCGCACCCTCCGGTGCCGGCAAGACCAGCCTGGTGCGCGCGCTGCTCGACATCAATCCGGACATCGACCTGTCGGTCTCATACACCACGCGCGACCCCCGCCCCGGCGAACAGGACGGCAAGGACTACCATTTTGTCGACCGCGAGACCTTTCTTGCGATGGCAAAGCGCGGCGAATTCCTGGAAAGCGCCGAAGTCTACGGCAACCTTTACGGGACTTCGCAAACCTGGATCAGCCAGGAAAACTCCAAAGGACGCGATATCCTGCTGGAGATCGACTGGCAGGGTGCGGCGCAAGTGCGGCGCTTGTTCCCGAAAAGCATCGGCATTTTCATCCTGCCGCCCTCCCTGCAGGCGCTGGAACAACGCCTCAGGGGGCGCGGCAAGGACAATGATGCCGTGATCGCCAGGCGCATGGCGGCGGCAAGTGCCGATGTCTCCCATGTCGCCGAGTTCGATTATGTTATTATCAACAACAATCTGGACGAAGCATTGCGCGAACTCAATGCGGTGGTCATTTCCGCCAAACTGGTCAGCGCCCGGCAATTGATCCGCCACCAGGCTTTAATCAACCAGCTACAGAAACCGGAGTAAATCATGGCCCGTATTACCGTCGAAGAATGTCTTACACAAATCCCGAACCGTTTTGAACTGACCCTGGTCGCGGCTTATCGCGCGCGCCAATTGGCCAACGGGGCCGCCCATCTGGTTGACAACAGCAAGGACAAGCCCACCGTCGTTGCGCTGCGCGAGATCAGCGAGGGCAAGGTCGGCAAAGAAATCCTGAATCGCGGCCAGGCATAATACTGACTGGTCAGAAACAACGTGATTCTAAATGGCCGACGCGGATTTATTGATCGAGGAACTTTCCACCTATCTTAAACCGAAAGATGTCGAGCACGTCCGTGTAGCAATCGATTTCAGCCGCATCGCGCATCAGGGCCAGATGCGCCATTCCGGCGACCCGTACATTTCCCATCCGATTGCGGTCGCGCGCATCCTGACCCCGCTGCACATCGACGCCCAGGCGATCATCGCCGCACTGCTGCATGATGTGGTCGAAGACACCGAGGTCACCAACGAACAGGTCGCCGAGAAGTTCGGCAAGCCGGTTGCGGAGCTGGTCGACGGGCTGAGCAAGCTTGACCGGATCCAGTTCGAAACCCGCGAAGACGCGCAGGCGGAAAACTTCCGCAAAATGCTGATGGCCATGGCGCGCGACGTGCGCGTCATTCTGATCAAGCTGGCCGACCGCCTGCACAACATGCGCACGCTGGATTCGATGGCGGTCGACAAGCGCGAGCGCATCGCGCGCGAGACCATGGAAATTTACGCTCCCATCGCCAACCGGCTCGGGCTCAACGATGTTCATCACGAACTGCAGGACCTGAGTTTTAAATACCTGCATCCAAATCGCTACGGGGTGCTGGCAAAGGCGCTCCTGGTGGCCCGCGGCAACCGGCGCGAGGTGGTCAGCAAGATCCTCGACGCGATCCGGCAAACGCTTGCCGGCGTCAGCATCCAGGCCGATGTGACCGGCAGGGAAAAAGACATCTACAGCATCTACAAAAAAATGCAGAGCAAGTCGCTGGCCTTTGCCGAGGTGCTGGATATATACGGCTTCCGCGTGCTGGTGAACGATTTTGCTTCCTGCTATGTGGCGCTGGGCGCGCTGCACAGCCTGTACAAACCGATTCCCGGCAAGTTCAAGGATTACATCGCCATCCCCAAGGTCAACGGCTATCAATCGTTGCACACCACGCTGTTCGGCCCGTTCGGCACACCCATCGAGATCCAGATACGCACCCACGAGATGCACAGGATTGCGGAGGCCGGTGTCGCTTCGCACTGGCTGTACAAGAGCGGCCATGATTCGATCAACGACCTGCACACCAAGACCCACCAGTGGCTGCAAGAGCTGCTGGAAAGCCTGAGCCAGAGCAGCGATTCGTCCGAATTCCTTGAACACCTCAAGGTGGACCTGTTCCCCGACGAAGTGTATGTGTTCACCCCCAAGGGCAAGATTCTTTCATTGCCTCGCGGCGCGACCGGGGTGGATTTCGCTTACAGCGTGCATACCGACATCGGCAATCGCTGCATTGCCATCAAGGTGAACCATGAACTGGTGCCGCTGCGCAGCGAACTCAGGAATGGCGATCGCGTGGAAGTGATCACCGCACCCAACGCCAAGCCCAATCCGGCCTGGCTGAGTTATGTCGCGACCAGCAA
>LSLI01000034.1 GCA_001577345.1 Candidatus Gallionella acididurans | reverse complement strand
TGGTGCCGGTAAGGTTTTTTAGCCGGTTTGCCGTTGATTTCATCCAGCGAAGCGTAACGGATCAACCCGCGCGGGCGTCCGATCTTGTCCATGATGGAGTCGCATGCATCCAGGCACAGGCCGCAGGTGATGCAACCCAACTGCTGGCCTTCGCGGATATCCACTCCGGTCGGGCAAACCTGCACGCACTGGAAGCAGTCGATACAGTCGCCTTTCCCGTGAGCGCCGGCTTGAGCACCCCGCTGCAGCTTGCCGCGCGGTTCGCCGCGTTGGGCATCATAGGTGGGCATGATGGTCCTGCTGTCCGTCATTACCGCCTGGATGCGTGCATAGGGGCAAAGCCAGAAGCAGGTTTGTTCACGCATGAATCCGGCCAGAATATATGTGCCTGCCATGAACAGGGACAGGGTTACCCATCCCACCATCGGCAACCGGAAGGCCAGCAAGTTGTGCCAATAGTCGAAGGCATCGACGAACCAGATCGAAAAGCTGATCCCGGTTAAAGCCGAAATCACCAGCCAGATCGAGTGCTTGATCAGTTTCAGGCGGATTTTTTCGGCATTCCAGGGTGCTCTTTCCAGTTTGCGCCGATGTGTGGGATTGCCCTCTATTTTTTCTTCTATCCAGGTAAATGCATCCGTCCATACTGTATGAAAGCAGAAGTAGCCGCAGAACACCCGCGAGGCGACCGAAGTTACCGCAAACAACGTCATCGCCATCACCAGCAGCAGCAGCGAAAGCATCCAGATGTCCTGGGGCAGCACTGTCAGATTGAAAAAGTGGAACTGGCGGTTGCCAATGTCAAACAGTATGGCCTGCTTGCCGTTCCAGCGAACATAGGGGCCAAGAAAGAAGATCAGCCAGAGAGAGCCGGTCAGGTTTTTAACCGAGCGAAAAAAGCCCGGCATGCGCTTGGCATGGATGGTCTGGTCACCCAGGTTGACATTCCAGGTCTCAAACTCATGGTATATGTCGGTGACGCTGCCCGTCTCATTTTGTTCGTGCTCTTTTTCCATGCTTTGAATTCCTGATATCCAGACTACACAATCCAGCCGGGCTGGCCGGGCCGGCTAACGAAAAACTTGGGTGGCCACCGCTCAAAACCGCCTTGTTCAAAACCTGCTGATGAGCGAGGTGTAAAAAAGGAGGAGTTTGAAATCTCCTCCTTGTGTGTAGCGATACGATTTTATTACTGGCCGTCTTTGTTTTTGGTTGTGTTTCTATACAGCATATACAACAACCAGGTCATTACCAAAGCGCTGCATGCAACGCCGATAATTACGCCCCAGAACACCGCGTCGTGATTCATCTGCATTCTCCTTTTGCTAACATGCCGCGCGGGCTTGGTTCACACGCGCAGGCACCCAAATTACCTGGCTTTGCTTGCCGGAGCGGCAGTTACAGCCTGGGCAGGAACTGCGGGCGTGTCAGGCTGGCCTCCGCCGAATTTGTATACGTATACCGCCAGCTTCTTGATATCGGCATCGCTCAATTTTCCGGCTTGGGTAAAGCTGGGCATGATGGCGACGCGTGTCTTGGAGTCACCGGAGTTCACGCCATATGTGATGGTTTGCTTTATTCCCTCCAGCGATCCGTCAAAACGCCAGACCTTGTCGGTCAGGTTGGCCGAACCCATTGCTTGTATTCCCCTGGCATCTGCGCCATGACAGGCGGTGCAGTCGCTTTCCATGAACACTTTCCTGCCCGCGGCACCTGCAGAATCAGCATCTGCCTTATCCTTGCCCTCGTCGCTCATCGCCTTGACGTATAGCGCCACATCGTCGATTTGCTGTGCAGACAAACTGTCCTTGTGCGCGGACATCATGCCTTGCCGCCCGCCGGAAATGGTGGTGTAGATGTCGTCGATCCTGCCTCCATACAGCCAGTCGTCGTCGTCCAGAATGGGGGCGACCAGCCCTTCCTTGTCCCTGGTGCCGACTCCGTTGGTGCCATGGCAGGGTGCGCAGTTGTCGCCGAACAGCACTTTGCCGGAGCGTTTCACATACTCGGTCAGGTCACTATCGGCCAGGATTGCGGCCGGTGCCATGTTCTTGATCCTGGCTTCATACTTGCCGCGCACCGCGTCCACTTCACCCTTGTCTGCTTCCATTTCCTTGATCGCCGTCCATCCCCCCACGCCCTTGAAGTAGGTGTTGGAGGAGGGGACGGGAACAGACGGGTAGTACAACCAATACGCCACCACCCAGATTGCACTGGCAGTCAGGGCCAGCATCCACCACCTGGGCGGCTGATTGGCAAAGTCGGCCAGGTCGTCGTCCCACACGTGCCCCGTGGTAGTTACACCCCCATCGGGGTTTTGATAGGGGTTTTTGTTGCCACCCTCTGCGCGGTGGATATGTTGTTCGCGTGTTTGCCCTTTCCCATTACCAGAAGGGTTTTGATCTTCACTCATTATTTTTCTCCCACATGGATATGCTCTTCGTCATCCAGCGCCATACTGCGCCGGGACTCAAACTTGTATTTGTTTGCAGGTCGAAGCGCCATGAAATAAACGTAGATCATGGCGGTGAACACAAATACGGCAAAAAACACGCCGAGCCAGTCATTGGCTGTCATGGATTCCACATCCATGCCCAGGTATCCCATCAGCTTAATCACGGTAATCCACACCGTCGGTGAATTTGATTTGATTGCCCAGGCCTTGCAGGTAAGCAATGACTGCATCCATCTCGGTCTTGCCTGCCACTGCATCCTTTGCGCCGGAGATGTCCGCATCGGTATATGGAGCCGGATAGAAGGGCATTCTGCGCATCACGCTCATGGTCTTTGCCACATTGGCCGGGTCCACCTTGTTCTTATCCAGCCAGAAAAAGTTGGGCATAACCGACTCGGGCACGACATCACGGGGATGGCTTAGATGGCGGCGATGCCACTCATCCGAATACTTGCCCCCGACACGAGCCAAATCCGGGCCGGTACGCTTGGATCCCCATTGGAACGGGTGGTCATACATGGATTCGGAAGACACCGAGTAATGCCCATAACGATCCTTCTCGTCGCGGAAGGGGCGAATCATTTGCGAGTGACACAAGTAGCAACCTTCGCGGATATAAACTTCACGCCCGGCCAGTTCCAGCGGCTTATAAGGGCGCACGCCGTCCCCCGGCTTCCAGTCATCCAGGGTTTGACCGGGTTTGCGATCCCAGACAATGGGGGCGGCATCACCCGCGCTTTTCTGGGATGCTTTTACGTTGGGCGACAGATGAGTCATGGTCGTGTCCACGTAAAAAAGCGGCACAATTTCCACCAGGCCTCCCACAGCCACCGCAAGTGCAATTACGATGGCCAGCTTGATGGTACTGCGCTCCAGCGAGTCCTGAAATTTTGTTGAATAAATTTTGCCGTGATCAGACATGTCGCACTCCTTATGCTTTGGCAGGAACGGCGTTAGTACTGCGCGCAACATTTGCCTGTCGCACAGTCATCACCACGTTGAACAACATGACCCATGTGCCCAGATTGAAGATGACACCGCCGACAACGCGCATCGCGTAGTATGGATGCATGGCGGATACGGATTCCACAAAGGTATAGCTCAGCGCCCCATACTCGTCATAATCGCGCCACATCAGGCCTTGCATGATGCCGGACACCCACATCGCCACAACGTAGATCACGGCGCCGATCGTTGCCATCCAGAAATGCAAATTCACGAGGCTGTCGGAGTACATTTCGGTATGCCACAGCTTCTTCACCATATGGTAAATCGCACCCACGGAAACCATCGCTACCCAGCCCAGTGCGCCGGAATGCACGTGACCGATGGTCCAGTCGGTGTAGTGTGACAACGCATTCACGGTCTTGATGGACATCACCGGACCCTCGAAGGTGGACATCGCATAGAACGCCAGAGATACCACCAGAAAGCGCAGGATATAGTCGGTGCGCAGCTTGTCCCAGGCACCGGACAGGGTCATCATTCCGTTCATCGCGCCGCCCCAGGAAGGGATGATCATCGCCAGGGAGATCGCTGCGCCCAAAGAGCCGGCCCAGTCAGGCAAAGCGGTGTATTGCAGATGGTGCGCGCCCAGCCATACATAACCGAAGGTCAGGGTCCAGAAGTGCAACACGGACAGACGGTAAGAATAGATCGGGCGATTGGCCTGCTTGGGCACGAAGTAGTACATGATTCCCAGAAATCCGGCTGTCAGGTAGAAACCCACTGCATTGTGGCCCCACCACCATTGAATCATGGCATCCTGCACGCCCGAAAAGATTGAATAGGATTTTGTGAGGCTGACCGGGATTGCCAGGCTGTTCACCACATGCAGGTAGGTAATCATGATGATCATGCTCATGAAGAACCAGTTCGACACATAGATGTGCGAGCTCTTGCGTATCGCGACTGTCATGATGTAATTCAGGCCAAAAGCCAGCCAGACCACGGCAATCAGAATGTCAATCGGCCATTCCAGCTCTGCATATTCCTTGCCCTGGGTCATTCCCAGCGGCAACGTGATCACGGCCAGCACGATGATCAGGTTCCAGCCCCAGAAGGTGAACCAGGCCAGGCTGTTGCTCCATAGCTTGGCTGCACCGGTGCGCTGCACAATGTAATAGCCGGTGGCCATCAGGGTGCTGCCACCAAACGCGAAAATCACCGAGTTGGTGTGTAGCGGACGCAGTCGCCCAAAGGTGATGTAAGGGATATCAAAATTCAGGAACGGCCAGGCCAATTCAGATGCAATATACACACCGAGCAAAGTGCCTACGACCAGATATATTACGGCCATGACGGAAAACCATTTGACCACCTCCATATCGTACTTAACCGGTATCGATTGAACTGCTTCCACGGTAACCACCCCCATTGAGCTAAAGTAATAATCGATGTCTTAACCTGAAGAGGTAAATGACACCCCCTTAATTCCAGCTTTTAAACCGAGTGACCGTGTTATATCGACTGACAAGCGGGTAAACAAATACGGCGCGACATTTCTTTACACCCGCTTAAGCTGCTCGGTTATGCCAACAATTGCACGCGACAAAGTTGCAAAAATGGAAAACGGTAAACTTTGAGATGTATCAAGGCGGCAGTTTATACCCACTTTATTAAAATGGGTATAGTCATTCTCGGTGCCTCAAGTCAAAGCAATAATGTATTGTAAATATATCTTATGGAGGCATATATTCTTTGTCAAGGAAGAAATTCACATGGAGCGGTGCCGGATGGCGCTGTTACCGGTACTTCGCCAGATAGATCAAATTTGGGCAGGGAGAAGGCCGGGCATTTATAGAGTAGAGACGGGTTGTTTCATTCCAATATTACTCACCGGCCGATGGCCAGCAGCAATCTAATGTCCTGCACCAGCATGTCAACGGGTTGCCCGTATGGGGAAAGCAGCAATGGTTTGCCTGTTATGCCAAGCAAATAAATTCCGTCGGTATGATCCAGCGTGTAACCGCCGTGCTTGTCATACTGTTTCGTATAGCTCACGCCAAATGCCCGGGCTGCCCGGGCGGTGGCCTGCGCATCCCCGTATAAGCCCAGGAAAGAAGGGTCAAACGACGGCACAAACTTCGCGAGTATTTCGGGACTGTCCCGCTCGGGGTCCAGTGTGACAAACAAGACTTGCACCTTGTTCGCATCCTTGCCAAGCAGGCGCATTACCTGCGCCAAATCGGCCAGCGTGGTGGGGCATACCTTGGGGCAGTGGGTATAACCAAAGAACAGCATGACCACTTTTCCCCTGAAATCCGAAAGCCTGCGAGGCTTGCCATTGAAATCAGAAAGCTGAAAGTCAGCCTGGGCATGCTGCCATGAGACATCCATGGCATGGTAAGGCGATGGCATTTCGGGCTTCCCGCATGCGCCAAGCAAGAACAATAAAATTAAAATGGAATGGCGCATGAGGAATGCATGCAAAAAATCTGTTGCGTGGCACGCCGTATGGTGATGATCTGCGGGCAATCAAGCATCGACATGGCAGCTTCCTGTCCAGCCATGCACGGCAAAAACATAGCCTACTTTTACCAGTCCATAGACGCCAAACGCCATCACGATCAGGCCGGCCAATACCCGAACTCTTGGCGATTGTACCCAGCGGCGGCAGCGTTCCCAGAACAGCCCGATGACCAGCAGATTGGGTAGGGTGCCCAGGCCGAATGCCAGCATGATCAGCGCGCCGCTCTGCGGGTGACCGCTGGCCAGTGCCGTGACCAGCACGCTGTATACCAGCCCGCAAGGCAACCAGCCCCATAACATGCCGAGCATCAGGGCTCGCAGCGGGGACGTGATAGGAAACACCAGGCGCGTCAGCGGTTGTATGCGTTGCCATAACACGCTGCCAAGCTGCTCGATGTGCCGCACCATGCTCCATATCCCGGCGAGGTACAAGCCAAGCGCGACCAGCATCAGGCTGGACAGTGCAAACAGCAAATGCTGCACCGGCACCACATCGCGCAATAACAAACCTGCTTGTCCGACAGCGCCAACCAATAAGCCCGCCACTGTATAGCTGGCGATGCGCCCGCTGTTGTATGCAAGGTGAAACGGCCAGCGTGCGCCGTCTTTCGGCAATTGCAAAGTGAGGATGCCAACAATGCTGCCGCACATGCCGAGGCAATGTACACCCCCGAGCAACCCAATGAAAAATACGGCGATGATGCTAAATTCAGTCATGCCTGCTTTCCTGTTCCAGTAATTTCCGACCCTGAAGCTGCAAATCCGGTTTCTTCATAACTTCAAATCAATACGGTTCTGTAATACTGTGTATCGCCTTTTCCGGCCAGCATACCAGCCTTCATGATATTGGTTTATCTGGCAATCGAGGTTTTAAGAATTATTGTTAAGTCACTCATGGGTATTGCCAAAAAACCCGATGCTGAACATTTCAGGAAACGGATTGAATGAACACGGCAAGCTGTTTGCACAACTAAATCCGAGCAAAATAGTCATGTAAGAATTCATCGAACAGACCTTGCTTGGGTAAAAAATTATGCTACGATGAAATCAACCTGATTCATTACTCGATGTTTAACCTGGTTATCCGGGAGGATAAAATGGCAATGATCACGACAATCTGCGCAGTTGGTACCGCAATCGCGGCAGTTCTGTTTTCGTTGTGGATGATTAAGCAGCTGTTTGCGAGCAACTAGGCAATACGGAATATAGCATTCGTTATCGATTGCATTATCTCCCGTGGCAGCGCAGTTATCCATGTCCGGCGCCGACCCCATAGTCGGCGGCCGCGTCGAACTGCAACTCCTCACAACCCTCAAGTGCAACCTGAAATGCAGCTACTGTTCGATGAGCGTGGGCGAGGTGCTCGGCTCCCAGACCGAGCTGAAATACGACATCGAACAACTCGCGGCCTTCATCGAGCGTAACCTTGGTGGCAAGGAAATTTACGTTACTTTCTATGGCGGTGAACCAACGCTCAACCGGAAAATGATGGAAACGGTCATGCGGCGTTTCCCGTCCTTCCGCTACCAGTTGCAGACCAACGGTACGCTCCTGGATAACCTGCCTGACTGGATGTTGCAAAGGCTGTCAAACGTTCTGGTCTCCATCGATGGGGGAGAAAAAACCACGGACGGTTACCGCGGCCGCGGCGTATGGCGCCAGGTGCACAAGAACGTGAGTCAGGTGCGCAACATGCTTGGTGGCAGTGTCACCGCACGCGTTACTTGGGGACACTCCGACACTGGTTTCGAGGAACTCGACCAGCTCGCGGGATCCTTTGATTACCTGTACTGGCAGTTCGTCGCCGACGAGCAATATTCCGGGACTTCCCTGGACAAGCGAAAGGCCGTGCTGATTCAGCTCATCGACAAGTTTTTCAGCCTCACCGACAAGTTATACCCGTTGATTCCGATTATGGGCATCGTGCGCAACAAGGTGTTGCCAAATCGTGCAAGGGAACTCTACGCGGGCCAAACCCAGTGTCGCGTCTCAACGCACATTATCAATGTCATGCCGGATGGAAAAATATTTCCCTGCCCTGATATGACATATATAGCGAACATGCAGATGGGCGAGATACAGGGAAATTGGCTGAACAAGAGCCCGTTGCAGCCACACCCCGACATGCCATGCCCCAGTTGCGAAGCCCATTCATGGTGTCGTGGCAATTGCATGAAGAATCTCTACCTGGGGTACGTAAAGAAGGATGAACGTTACCGGGTAAATGTGGTTGAGCCGATTTGTGAACTGGTCCGCTTCATGGGTCGTGAGATCGACAGGCATGACCCCCACGCGTGGTTCGCCGGATCTGCGCTCACGGTGAGGAAGGAGCTGATCAATGCGGAGGTTTACGAGTACGTCGAGATCATGCCTTAGAGTTGCGCTGGTTCGGGTTGGTCTAACTGGATTGTTTGATTAATAGAATGGCAGGAGGTTACGTTTATCTATCACGTCGGGCTTACTCCTCGCGTAACCCCTGTGTCCGGCCATTTCTGAGTGACTGGTTTGCACGTGTTGAAGGGCGATGGCAGACAGCCCACTACATATCCTTGTTAAGGCCATTCAACCCACGCCAAGCTCGGTTTGCTGCAATATTTAAAATATTTTGATGAGCGATGGCTCACCGATATAAAAATCGATCCTACAGTTTAAAGCCATTCATGGAATGCCATCAGGATGACGGCGCGGTTCCCCCTTATGTGCTAAATTTGATGCAGTATTCGATTATCCGGATGACGCTTTTGCGCGCCAAGTGTGACGGTAGTTGAATATAATAGACTTTAAACGACAACAGATGTCACACTTTGCTGATGCACGGAATTAGCTAACTCCTTGATAGGGAACAGAGAGCGCCGATTGGCATCTTTCGGCCACGCTGGAAGCCGATGTGCATGCGCAGCAAAAGTATGCGTTCGGGACGCAGCGGAGGTTCGAATCCTCTCACCCCGACCAAGCAAATTGGTCTTTCAATCTTTCCCGGTTGGTTACTCAAGCCGGTGCAAGAATCAGCAGCACCCGATAAGGGCCGTGCGCGCCCAGTGTCACGGTCTGTTCGATATCAGCGGTGCGCGAAGGCCCGGAGATGAAATTGACCGCACGCGGCGGCTGTTTGTATTCCCTGCGCAGCAGATCCCATGCATCTTCCATAGTCGCGACGATGCGGCGCGGATCCAGCACGGCCACATGGGTTTCAGGCAAAAGGCTGGTGGTGGCTGGCGTTTCGGTTCCTGAAAGCAGCATCAGGGTGCCGGTTTCCGCGATCGCGCAAAATGCGCCGGTAACCCCGACCAGATCCTGATTTTTTGCCGGGCGAGGCTGCATGTCCAGGCCGGCGGCGCTCCATGGCAAGCCGGCAAGAGACGGCCAGCATACGCCGCTGACAGGCAGGTTTCTTTCATTCAGGTAGCGCGCCAGCAGGGTCGGCACTTCCTTGCGGTCACCGGTTTCCAGTACATCGCTGGACAATTTGAGGGCGCATTCCTTGAAACGCGCGAGCAGATTATCCGGGTGCGGCGGCAGCGGGCCGCGCGGGTGCAGCGCGAGGTGGCTGGCTACCGCTTCTGTGCGGGGAGCGATTGCGGCAACAGCGGCTCCGTTTGCACGGGCTTGCGCGTTGCGTATCCTGCCGAGTATTTTTTCGCGCGCATTCATTGGCGATTTCTCCGTTGGTATATCTCGCGGAAAGTCAGTCCCTCGGGTGCGGGGAAGTCGCGGCCATCAGTCCAGCCGCTTGCGCCGGGCAGGGTATGCAGCAATTTATTTTTGCCGCCGAGCAGGCTCATCGCGCGCACGCCGAATTTAGTCGCCAGCGCATATACCGGCGGGTGCAGCGCCAGCCAGGCCCACGCCTTGAGCATGAAGGTTTCCCGGCGCGATTTCATGCCGCGTTCCATCTGTTTTTCGCGCAACTTGCGCAACAGATCCGGCAGCGGGATCTTCACCGGGCATACCACCGCGCAGGCACCGCACAAGGTCGAGGCATTGGGCAGGTCAGGCGATTTTTCCAGGCCTCCCAACAGCGGCGTCAATATCGAGCCCATCGGGCCGGGATACACCCAGCCATAGGCATGGCCGCCGATATTCTGGTAAACCGGACAATGGTTCATGCACGCGCCGCAGCGTATGCAGCGCAGCATCTCCTGCATTTCACTTCCAACAAGACTGCTGCGGCCGTTGTCGAGCAGGATGATGTGGAAATGTTCCGGGCCGTCATGGTCGTCCTTGTTTTTATTTCCGGTCAGCACCGACACATAGTTGGTGATCGATTGCCCGGTGGCGGAGCGGGGCAGCAGGCGCAGCAACGTGGTCACGTCTTCCAGCGTCGGCACCACTTTTTCTATGCCGGTGATCGCGACATGCACGCGCGGCAGCGTGGTGACCAAACGACCGTTGCCTTCGTTGGTGACGATCAGCGCGGAGCCGGTTTCGGCCACCAGGAAATTGGCACCCGAGATGCCCATGTCCGCATTCAAAAACGCCGGGCGCAAGATTTCACGCGCCTCGCGGCACAGTTCCGCAATGCCCGTTTTGCGCGGCAGCTGGTGTTTCTCCGCGAACAGATCGGAGATCTCTTCCTTGTTCTTGTGCACGACTGGCGCGACGATGTGCGAGGGGGCTTCGTGGGCGAGTTGCAGGATGTATTCGCCCAGGTCGGTTTCCATCACGGTTACGCCGGCCAGTTCCAGCGCATCGTTCAACCCGCACTCCTCGCTGACCATGGACTTGGATTTGGCCGCCGTGCGCACGCCGTGCTGGACGGCGATCTCGGCGACGATGCGGTTCACGTCGGCGCCGGTCTCTGCCCAGTGTACGATAGCCCCGCGCGCGGTGGCCTGCTGTTCGAAATGCATCAGCCAGTGTTCCAGATCGTTCAGCACGCGGTCGCGTATCGCCGCGGCTGCGGTGCGCGTCTCTTCGAAATCACTGATCTCGCTGATGACCGCTGCGCGGCCTTCGACAAAGCGCGACTGCAGGCGCGACAGCGCGCTCTGGAGTTTGACGTCGGCCAGCTTGATGGTGACCTGGCGTTTGAAATTGATGGAGTTGTTTTTCATTATTTCTCGGTGCCGGCGAGTACTTCTGCGATGTGCATCACGCGGGTGGTGGAATCGCCATTGCGGCGCAAGCGGCCTTCGATATTCAGCAGGCAACCCAAGTCGCCGCCGACGATGGTCCCGGCGTGAGTGGCTGCTATGTGCTGGCATTTATTGTCCGCCATGCGCGTCGACAGTTCCCCGTACTTGACCGAGAATGTCCCGCCGAAGCCGCAGCAGGTGGTCGATTCCACCATCTCGTTGATCGCGACACCGGGCATGCTCGCCAGCAGTGCCCGCGGCTGTTTGTAGACATCGAGTTCGCGCAGGCCTGAGCAGGAATCGTGGTAGGTCAGCGCGCCCTGAAAGGTGCCCGGCATCTTTTTCAGCTTGGCGATATTGGCCAGAAAATCGGTCAACTCGAAAGTGCGCGCCCCCACGGCGATGCATCTCGCCAGCAGGGCGGGGTCGTCTTTGCAGAGATCGGGGTAATGCACGCGTATCATCCCGGCGCAGGAGCCGGAAGGCAGAACCACATAGTCGAACGCTTCGAATTCGGCGAGAAACTTCAGTGCCATCGCCTTGGCGGATTTGCGGTCGCCCGAGTTATAGCCGGGCTGGCCGCAACAGGTTTGCTGTTCGGGCACGATGACTTCGCAGCCGGCCGCTTCCAGCAACCTGATCGCGGCAAAACCGATGCGGGGGCGCATTGAGTCAACCAGGCAAGTGACAAAAAATCCTACGCGCATCGTTTTTCTCCAGAAGTTTTTCCGTAATAAATGTTTAAGCCAGTACTGCCAGAAAGCTGCCCGTCGTCAAGTTCAGCTAATAACCCGGAACGGTCATTTAAGGTTCTCCAAAGACAGTCTACGCGGGGCTAATGTTTTTGCCCGCCCAGCAGTTTTTGTAGTGACCAACTGTCCGTCCGAATGTCATGAATCCGCCAACCGGTTTTTGTCTTAACTAAACTATAGATCAATTGCTGGCTATGCGGCTCCACGCCATAGCCCAGGAGAACAGCAATCTCATCAAGTCGTCCGGTTTCCTTAATCTCAACGGTCATACCTGTCATGTCTGACCCGTTATACATGGGATCATAGTCAATATTGCAAATACTTCCAGATGCAACAGCGCAGGCTTGATCACTCAGAATTAAGCGGGCAAGTGTGGGATCGACGTATCGTTTAAGAACGTTTTCAGGTTGGCTGAGTAAACCGCCATAAGGCACGTTGTTTTGATCGATAACCGCCCTAAACGCGAAGTCATGATATAGCTTCATGACAATACCTATCGGGCTATCAAATTTGAATCCTTCTGCCACCAATTGAGCCGGCAATAGTGCTCCAAAAGCAATGCATAGAGAGAGAATCAAAATGCGTTGATTTGTCATGTCAAATATGCCAGTCCGATTGCGTCTAATAAACTAACAAAGAATGTCCGCTGATGGCCGGTTTTTGCTCTTTGTTCATCTTCCCAGCGACTGACTGCTGTTCTCAATTCCGGTCACTCGTATTTCATTTTTTTTTGCCCGGCAATCCTCGACATCAAAATCCGAAAATAAAACTGATTTCGGGATAGGTTTCGCTACATGAACCGTAAATCGCTGTCTGGCAATCGAGGTAAGATTCATAAGCAAGACCGACGCCGAATATGCTTTTATGACCAGTGGCAAAATAGACGCCAGCACGGACGCCAACTGAATTGATGTTGGATTGCCCGGAAACAAAGGCATGGCGATAGAACCCACCGACATAAGGTTGCAATGTAGATGTGCGATCAAAAACATATTGGACTGAAGGCGAGATTCTGTTGATGCCTGGGCTACTTCCTGACCAGTTTTCGTAAGACAAACCAACACCCACGCCATCGAGCACGAAATAGCTTGCGCCTGCGCCGAGAATCAGATAATTATTGTTGAAAGCAGAACCGCTTCCCGCCAATAGCGACAACAGGGTACTTCCTTGATCGAATATTCCAGCCGTATCTGCAGCACGTGCAGGAAGCACAGAAAATAACAGCAAGAACGTTAACATTAGCTTATTCATTGTTCTTTTTGACCTATGCGAAAAGATTGTGACTGACTGCAACTGGCCGCTCTGCGACTTTTGTTCCTCTTTCATGCGAAAGTCTGTTCCGCAGCTGCTTTCACTCATGCAACTATTCCAAATTGGCATCACCTTTTTTATGGGAAATACTTTTTCTTATGCAAATAAATCAGCGTCCCCATAAAGGCAATTACCTAAGCCCATAGCAATACCAACACAACGTTACTACTCATTGCCTTCTCCTTTTTAACAATTATTTTAGGACAACCGCGAACGTCCGTCTTTGGCCGGTTGCAGTACCACGAGCATTCTAATTCACGTCCTTAAAGCAGTCATCGGTTATCTGTACTTGGGATGTCGTTCAGGCCATTGATGCCTGCTGAAGATCTACCGCTTTAACTGTTCGAGAAGCGCGCTGATGCCGGCGCGCGCGATCTGGGCGTCCTCGGCGGATTTGACGCCGGACACGCCCACGGCACCCACGCATTCGCCATCGACCATAATGGGTTCGCCACCCTCTAACATCGTGAGTCCGCCTGGGACGGACAGGAAAGCGTTGCGGCCTCCGGCCACGACGTCTTCATACACTTTTGAAGTCCTGCGTCCCAGCGCCGAGGTATGCGCCTTGCCGGTGGCGATCTGCATGCTGGTCAATGGCGCGCCATCCAGGCGCTGCAGCCACATCAAATGGCCGCCGTCGTCGGCGATGGCGATAGTCACCGACCAGTGATGGCGCAATGCCTCGCTTTCGCAGCCCGATGCAATGATCTTCACATCTTCCAGCGTCAGACATTTCTTATTTTTCATTGAGTCACTCCTTGAAACAGTTACTTGATTAGGGGTAATTAATCCGGATGGTCCAGTAGCGCCATACCCGTTCCTTCCCGCTGCAAGTGGGAGGGAATATTTCAGCCAATGGATTATTTGGGTTTAAATTGGTATGGTCAATATATTTACTACGCGGCGTGATAACCAAGCTGTTTCGAGAGTTGCGCGCAGGTTTCCATCACTTCCGCAGTCCATTCATCGCGGCGCCGTTCTATCGGTGCCGACACGGACATGCCTGCAATCACCTGGCCGCTGGCATCGCGCACCAAAGTGCCTATGCATCCCACACCCAGTTCCGCTTCTTCATTGTCCAGGGCGTAGCCGCGTTTTGCCGCAGCATTGCAGTCTTCCAGTAACGCCGCCACTTTGGTGTGGGTGTTGATCGTATAAGCGGGCAGTTTGCTGCGCTTTGCATAGCTGCGGCAGGCGGCCTCTCCCTGTTCGCCCAGCATCAGCTTGCCCACCGCGGTGACGTGCAGGGGTGCGCGGCTGCCGATCACCTGTTCCACCCGCATCATGCGCTTTGCGAGTGCGCGCTCGATGTAGACCACCTCGTCTCCTTCGCGCACGGTCAGGTTGACCGTCTCGCCCAGCCGGTCGCGCAACCTTTCCATCAGCGGCAGCGCGACTTTCCTGATGTCCACGCCGGAGCTGACCCGGCTGCCCAGTTGCATCAGCTTGACGCCCAGCTGGTAGTTGCCCCTGCTGGTGCGCTCCACAAAGCCGTGTTCAGCCAGTGAAGAGAGGATGCGAAAGGCTGTGGAGGGGTGTAATCCCGTTTCGGCCGAGATTATCTTCAGGCTCACGGCGTCTTCGTGTCCGGCAATGACGTCCAGCAGCCGCGCCAGCCGCTCGATGACTTGTATGGAATTCGATCCTTCTTGCATATTTCGTATTGTGAAAACGATTGTGTATTGCGAAATTATATAGCAAGCAGTATTCTGCCATCAAATACTTTTTGGTGATGCATTTTTGAGGCCGGGTTTAATGTTGAATTAAATTTGGCAAGTTGAATTTTTAAGGAGTTTTAGAGACATGAATACCAATACCTTACTTGCGCCTGAATTTTGTACGGGCATCCAGCATTTCGGCAGGGCCTGGGAGGGTTACTCCCAATATGCCAAAACGGCAGTCATCGGGGAGGGGAAATCTGCAATCAGCGACCCGCATTCGCAGGACGCGGTATACCAGACCCTGCTGATGGCCGATGCGCTGCGCTACCTGACGCTGCAGACCTGCGGCTCCAAAGGCTCCGGCCATCCCGGCGGCTTTGCCAGCAGCGCCGAGGCCTATGCCTCGCTGGTGATGCTGGGCCACACCAATATCGTGACCGAGGTGGGCCATCATGCGCCCGGTTTCTATAGCGCGATGTTCCTCGATACTTCACTCGAACAAATGGGCATCAAAACCGTCACCGACCTGATGGCGCGTTTCCGCGAGAAGCACGGCTTGCTCGGCCACTTGTCCGGCGCGATCCCCGGCCTGCTGGCACCCGCTGGCCCGCTGGGACAGGGCCAGCACTTCGCGATGGCGGGTGCGTTGCTGCACCCGGGCAAATTGTTCCCGGTCACGATCGGCGACGGCGGCATGGGCGAGCCTTATGTTTTGAATTCGATGATGCACTTCAATACCGCATACCCGAAGGTGACCAACTTCCTGCCGACACTGGTGTGGAACGGTTACAGCCAGGAACACCACTCGATGGTGTCGCGCTTCAGCAACGCGGAAATGATCGCCTACTGGAAGGGTCATGGCTTCAAGGAAGTGATCCTGGTCGACGCCAAGGAATTTGACGACACCAATCAGGCCAGCGCTTATGCGGACAGCTCCTACTTCTCGCACCAGCAGCGCCTGGCTTTTGCCGGTGCAGTGCTGGCGGGTATCGACAAGGCTGCCAGGTCCGCGCTGGGCGGAACCTTGACCGCCTTCATCATCAAGCAGATGAAGGGCACCGGCGTGCATACGGTGGGCGCGAAGTCGCACAACCTCTATCCCGCGGACAGCCTGGACAAACCGCACATGATTGACGGGTTGAAGCGCCGCGCGCTGAATCCCGAGGCGTGGGCCATCGTGCGCGAGAATTTCGTGCGCGCCGGCGGCGGCCCTGCGGCCAGGACTGCGGTGACCGAGCATGTGCTGGACCTGGTGCCGCTGGGGAAAATGCCGCTGCACGAATTCGCCAAGGGCGAGAAAGCGGTGCCGGCAACCGCGATGGGCGCGCTGGCGGCCTATGTTGGCACGAAGGACAAGCGCTTCGTGGTGACCAATGCCGACGGCAATGAAGCGTCGGCGATGAAGAACATCAACGATGCGCTGAAGATCCGCCATCCCACCGTCGACCCGTTGTACAACCAGGAGCCGGAAGGTCAGGTGTATGAGCCGCTGAACGAGGATGCCTGCGCAGGCCTGGCTGTTGGCTTGGCGCTGTTCGGTTCACGTTCGTTGTGGTTGTCATATGAAAGCTTCGCGATCAACGGCTGGCCTATTGTGCAGACGGTGGCGCAGGCGATGGCCGAGCTGCGCCGCAAGACGCCCTCGATCGTCACGATGTTCACTGCGGGTGCGCTGGAGCAGGGACGCAACGGCTGGACCCACCAGCGGCCGGAGATCGAGAATTACTTTGCCGCGCAAATGCGCAACGGCAACACCTATCCGCTGTTCCCGTGCGATGCGAATTCGATCCAGGCGGCCTATGAATACGCCACCAACAGCTTCAACAAATGCATGGTGATCATCGCGTCCAAGAGTCCGCTGCCGGTCTACATGAGCGTGGATGAGGCCAGGCATGCGGTGGAAGAGGGTGCTGCGGTGATCTACGAAAGCAGGAGTGGCAGCAAGGGCACCGTGGTGTTCGCCGTGACCGGCGACATGATCTTCCTGCCGGTGTTCGAGGCGAAGGACAAGCTGGAGGCGGAAGGTTACAAGGTGCGCATCGTCGCGATCGTCAATCCGCGCCGCCTGTATCGTCCCACCGACATTTCATGGGATACCGTGTCCGAGCCGGACAGCAAATTCATGGACGACGCGCATTTCAATGCGTTGTTTGACGGCGATGTGCTGCTGGCAGTGAGCGGCGGCCCCAGCGCGGTGCTGGAACCGGCCCTGTTGCGCACCCGCGCGGCCAGGCGCGATACCTTCGCCTGGAAGCGCGGAGAAACGACCGCCAGCCCGGCCGAGATCATGGAGTTCAACGGCCTGACCGCAGAGGCGATGGCCAAGCGTGTGAAGGTGTTGTTGGGTTAGAAAACGGCAATACGATCCGCAGATTAACGCAGATTTTTTGCTGCGCGGACAAGCGATGAGTAACGTTAATCTCCGGTTGCTTTTAATCTGTGTGTATCTGCGTAATCTGCGGACAAATGTTTTTTGAATTTGACGGAAAGTTACTATGTCGGAAACCAAAATCATCGTTCTGGACGATGATCCTACCGGTTCACAAACAGTGCACGGCTGTCTGCTGTTGACGCGCTGGGACCAGGATACCTTGCGCGAGGCGATACTGGACAGTTCGCCGCTGTTTTTCGTGCTGACCAATACGCGCGGCATGGCGGCCGGACCTGCGGCGGATATCACCCGCGAGGTGTGTCATAACCTGAAGCTGGCGCTGGCCGGGCTGAAGCAGGGCGGACGCGACATCAACCCGATCCTGGTCAGCCGTTCGGACTCGACGCTGCGCGGTCATTACCCGGTGGAAACCGATGTGATCGCAATGGAGCTGGGGGCATTCGATGCGCACTTCCTGGTGCCGGCATTTTTTGAGGGCGGCCGCATCACCCGCGACAGCGTCCACTACCTGGTGGTGGATGGCAGGGAAACGCCGGTGCACGAAACAGAATTCGCCCGCGACTCGGTGTTTGGCTATCGCCACAGCTATTTGCCGGATTATGTAGAGGAGAAAACCGCGGGACGCATCAGGGCGGTTGAGGTCGAACGCTTCCTGCTGCGTGATGTTCGCGGCGACAGCATGCCGCGTCTGATGGGACTGCGGGGTAATGCGTGCTGCGTGGTTGATGCTGAAACGCAGGATGACCTCGATCATTTCGCCGGACAGCTGCGTCTGGCGGCCCGTCAGGGCAAACACTTTTTGTTCCGCAGTGCAGCCAGTCTGCTTACCGCGTTGGCTGGCCTGCCGAAACAGCCGGTGGCCCCTCAGGATATGGCAAAGTATGTGCGCGGCGGGCGCCCCGGCGCGGTAATCGTGGGCTCACACGTCAGGAAAACCACCGCCCAACTCGAGCGGTTGCTCAAGATGCCCGGTGTTGTGCCGATCGAGGTGAACGTGGAACAATTACCCGCAAATCGCGGTCCACTGCTGGCCCAGATCACCCGGCAATGCGCAGAGATTCACGCGGCAGGGAATACACCTGTGGTTTTTACCAGTCGTCTGGAGAAGGTGTTTCCAGACCAGGCAACACGGCTGGCGTTTGGCGATATGGTTTCCGCTTTCCTGATGGATGTGGTACGTAATTTTCCCAAGTCCCTGGGTTTTCTGGTCAGCAAAGGCGGGATCACTTCCAACGATGTGTTGAGTTCGGGTCTTGCCTTGCGCACTTCACGGGTGGTCGGGCAGATTTTGCCAGGATGTTCGGTGGTATGCTGCCCTGGGGATCACCCGAGCTTTCCCGATTTGCCCGTGGTTATTTTTCCCGGCAATGTCGGTGATGATCAGGCTTTGGCAACGGTATATGGCCGGCTGGCGGGTTATAATAAAGCTGAACAGGAAACACTCTAAACCGCTGGTTTTTACCGGAGAGTGAGAGTATGTTGCCAGGCAAAATTCAGAGCCGGCTGGCGATAATCGGTTTGTGATAAGCCGGGCCGGAATTTTGGAACAACGTTGCAGTTGTTGTACTTGGGAGCACGAAGTCGGTTGAATGTTATTTTCCGAGTGTTTGTTGATTTGCCATAACTAGAGGAGAGTATTATGAACATCAAAATTAAATCTATCATCACTGCGCTAGCCTTCGCCTCGTCTGTTTCAGCTTTTGCGGCCGACACTATCAAGATCGGGGTGTCCGGCCCGTTCACCGGCGGTTCCAGTCCGATGGGCGTTTCGATGCGCGACGGCGTCAAGCTTGCCGCAACCGAAATCAACGCCAATGGTGGTGTGCTTGGCCGCCAGATCCAGCTTGTCGAGCGTGACGACCAGGCCGACAATCAGCGCGGTGTGCAAGTGGCCCAGGAGTTGATCAACAGGGAAGGCGTCGTCGCTACGGTGGGTTATATCAATACCGGCGTTTCCCTGGCTTCGCAGCGTTTTTATCAGGAAGCCAAGCTCCCGGTCATCAACAACGTGGCTACCGGATCGCTGATTACCAAGCAGTTCCTGCCGCCGGAATATGCCGACAACTATGTATTCCGCACCTCCGCCAACGACACCATCCAGTCCTCGATGATCGTCGAGGAAGCCATCGACATCCGCAAATTCAAAAAGGTTGCGATCCTGGCCGATTCCACCAATTACGGCCAGCTAGGACGTGCTGATCTCGAAAAGGCGCTGGCGGCCAAGCACATCACCCCGGTTGCGGTCGAAAAGTTCAACATCAAGGATGTGGACATGACTGCGCAGTTGCTCAAGTCCAAGGAGGCGGGTGCCCAGGTTATCCTGACCTATGCCATCGGGCCGGAATTGGCGCAGATCGCCAACGGCATGGAGAAGCTGGGTTGGAAAGTCCCGATGATAGGAAGCTGGACGCTGTCCATGGGCAACTTCATCGACAATGCGGGCAAGAACGGCAATGGCGCGCAGATGCCTCAAACCTTCATCCAGGTGCCGAACACGCCCAAACGCCAGCAGTTCATAACGGCCTATCTGGAAGCCTACAAACCGGCCAACGGTCGCATCCCCTCGCCGGTTTCAGCGGCCCAGGGTTATGATTCCCTGTATCTCCTCGCGGCTGCGATCCAGCAGGCAGGGACCACCGACGGCGTGAAGGTTCGCGAAGCGCTGGAAAACCTGAAAGCAAAAATCAGTGGCGTAGTGACCACTTATGACCATCCTTATACTCATGACAATCACGAGGCGATCACCCGGAATATGGTGGTGATGGGCGAAGTCAAGGATGGCATAGTGGTATATGCCAACAAGGCCGACGAAAAGAAGAAATAAGCGTTCGCTGTTGCGCTAATTTTGTAATTCGCTATTGGGCCGGGGAATCCGGCCCAATTAGCAAATGAATGGAGTCCTACACATGCAGATTTTTGTACAACTCGTTGTCAGCGGCATTGCACTCGGCATGATTTACGCGCTGATAGCATTCGGCTATCAACTTACCTTTGCGACATCGAGCACACTGAACTTCGGACAGGGTGAAGCCCTGATGCTGGGTTCACTGGTGGGGCTTACGCTGGTGGGCTATATGAGTTACTGGTTGATGCTTCCGCTGGTTCTTGTGTTTGGCGCACTGCAGGGCATGTTTGTGGAGCGCGTGGGTGTGCGCCCCACGTTAAAGACAAAATCCGAATTCGGCTGGATCATGACCACCATTTCCCTGGCCATCATATTCAAGAACGTCGCCGAAAATATCTGGGGACACGATGACCTTACATTTCCCTCGCCGTTGCCGATGGAGCCATTGCAGTTCTTCGGCATAAGAATCCTGCCGATGGAAATCATGATCGTGGTGGGTGCGGTTGCAATCATGCTGGCGGTGGAAATATTCAACCGGAAATCCATCTACGGCAAAGCCGTGGTGGCAACCTCCAATGACCGCGATGCCGCCGGCTTGATGGGCATCAATACCGGCACGGTGATCACATTTTCTTACGCGCTCAGTTCCATGACCGCAGCTTTTGCGGGCGTGCTGATCGCGCCGCTGACGCTTACCGGCGCCACGATGGGCGTGGTGCTGGGCCTTAAGGCCTTTTCTGTCGCCATCATCGGCGGCCTCAACAGCGGAATGGGTGTGATAGTCGGCGGCCTGATCCTGGGGATCGCGGAGACCACCACCGGCTATTACATTTCCACCGGATACAAGGACGTGCCGGGGCTGCTGCTGCTGCTGCTGGTGTTGTCGATCAAACCGGCCGGCATGTTCGGCAAATCTGTCATTAAAAAGGTATAGCATGAGCGTGACCAATAAAATTGCCATCGTCCTGGCCATCGCCGTTGCTGCGTCGCTGCCCTCCATCTGGTCCAATCCGTATTATGTCCATCTGATGGTGATGATAGGCATATACTCGATATTGCTGCTCGGCCTAGATATCGTGGTGGGTTATGTAGGGGAAGTCTCGCTCGGCCATGCCGCGCTTTTCGGCATCGGCTCCTATACCGTCGGTGTGCTCAACTTCCAGCTAGGTGTTCCGTTCCTGCTGGCAATTCCGGCGAGCATCGTTGTCACCGCTATTTTTGGCGCCATTCTTGCGTTGCCGGCTTTGCGGGTGAGCGGGCCCTATCTTGCGATGGTGACACTGGCATTCGGCACCATCATCCAGATTCTGATCAACGAGATGACCTTCCTGACCAACGGGCCGCTCGGACTTTCGATACGCAAACCGATATTTTTCGGCCACCAGATCACCGGTGCCGACTATTACTACATCGTATTGGTGGCATTGGTGCTGACACTCTTTGTCGTGCAACGCATACTCAAATCCCACCTCGGCCGCGCCTTCGAAGCCCTGCACGACAGCCCGGTTGCATCCGACTGCATGGGGGTTAACGTGTATGGTTACAAGGTCTACGCCTTTGTACTGAGTGCCGGCATCGCGGGTCTGGCGGGCGGCCTGTTTACCTATTCCGAGGAATATATCTCGCCCAATACCTACAGCTTCGAACTGACCATACTGTTCCTGCTGGCTGTCATCATGGGTGGGCGCAAAACCCGGGTCGGCCCTATCCTCGGGGCGATCATCGTCGTGATGCTGCCCAATGTGCTTTCCGATATCGATCTGTTCCGCAAGATCTCGACCGGCATCGCCATATTCGCAGTGTTGTATTCGGTGTATGCGGTTGTGGTCGGCCAGCGCACGCTGAAACAGCTGGCGCTGCCCATGCTGGTCATCATCGCATTGGCGGTATCGGGTTATGTGATGCGCAGCATCACCGATCAACGCCTGACCATATTCGGCGTCATGATCCTGTTCGTGGTGTATTACCTGCCGAATGGCATCATGGGTTTCCTGCGCGGGATCATATTGAAAGTTCGCCCGCGGTGGATACATCGCCATGAGCTGGTACTCGAGCAGGGTGACAAGCAGCATACATGGTCGGTGCCCGACCATCCCGTCACCGCCAGGGGTTACCTGCTGGAAGCGCGCAACATCGTGATGCAATTCGGCGGATTGAAGGCGCTTAACCAGGTCAATCTGGAGGTCAAAAAAGGATCCATACACGGCCTGATCGGTCCCAACGGTTCGGGCAAGAGCACCATGATGAACGTGCTCACCGGCATCTATAAACCGACCTCGGGCGAGATCGAATTCAACGGCAAGTTCATCACCGGGGCAACACCCTCATCCATCGCCGGCGAGGGCATCGCGCGCACTTTCCAGAACGTGCAATTGTTCGGCGAAATGACCGCGGTCGAAAACGTGCTGGTCGGCCTGCACCACACCTATCGCCACAGCCTGTTCGGTGTCGTGTTTCATACTCCCCGTTGCCGCAAGGAGAAGCTTGCGGCAAGAATGCGCGCCGCCAGTTTGCTGAAGTTTGTCGGTCTTGCCGACCTGGCCAATGAAGAGGCACGCAACCTCCCGTACGGCAAACAGCGGCTGCTGGAAATCGCCCGCGCGCTGGCGCTGAATCCCAACCTGCTGTTGCTCGATGAACCCGCTGCAGGCCTGACCGCGCCGGATATCAAGGAGTTGATCGTGATGATCAACAAGATACGCGGCCATGGCATCACCGTGATACTCATCGAACATCACATGGATGTGGTGATGAGCATATGCGACACCGTCACGGTGCTGGATTTCGGGCAGAAGATCGCGGAAGGAACGCCGGCCATGATTCAGTCCGATGAAAAAGTGATAGAGGCATACCTTGGCGGCAGCGTCGCCAAGGCGGCTTGAGGAGCTAAAAATCCAGATTTCATCCCAACTAATGGAACAACTAGCCATTCCACTAAGTTGCCAAAAAACGGCAACCAAGTGGCTGGTTATGCTGCGTTGCGCGAAAAATTTCTTGCTTGCATATAAACCATATGCGGCGCTGCGAAATTTTTCCCGCGCCTTGCATTTGGGCGAACTCTGAATTTTTAGAGATAAGAGGAGCTATTTAATGTTACAGATAGAAAATTTACACGCCGCATACGGCAAAGTGGAAGTGCTGCACGGCATTTCGGTTGCGGTACCCAAGGGTAAAGTCGTCACCCTGATCGGCTCCAACGGCGCGGGCAAGACCACGACCATGCGCGCGATTTCGGGCATGATCAAGCCGGTGAGCGGAAGCATCAGTCTTAACGGCAAAGACATCACCGGCATGACCTCGAGCAGGATCGCACGCGCGGGCCTGGCACACTCGCCGGAGGGACGGCGTGTGTTCGCCACGCTGCCCGTGACCGACAACCTGCTGCTGGGCGCTTTTCCGCGCCTGACTTACGGGCGCGAGCGGGGTGACGTGCAGGGTGATCTGGAGCGCGTGTTCGAACTGTTTCCGCGCCTCAGGGAACGCAAATCCCAGCTGGCCGGCACCCTGTCCGGCGGCGAGCAGCAGATGCTGGCGATGGGGCGTGCGCTGATGCTCAACCCCGATGTGTTGCTGCTGGATGAACCTTCGATGGGCCTGGCTCCCTTGCTGGTAAGCGAGGTGTTTCGCATCGTCAGCGAACTGAAGGGGCGCGGCATCACGATGCTGCTGGTGGAGCAATTTGCGGCGGCGGCACTGAACGTCGCAGATTACGGTTACGTGCTGGAAAACGGCCGGATTTCCTGCCACGGCCCCGCAGACCAATTGAAGAATGATCCCGCGGTCAAGGCGGCTTATCTGGGCGCGGCGCATTAGTTGCTGCACCTGCCCTAAGAACGGGGCCTGCCTGTACTGACGGATAACCAGGCCCCGCTTGAGTTGCGAATATTTTTTCAGGATTAGAGAGCCTCAGGCGTCTGAACCGGTCTACCCACCATGCCCACACACATCCACCGTCTCGCACCTGCCGAGATCGCCAATAACCTGCAGCAATCTTTCCATACCAGCGGGTCCGCGCCGGGCAACCGGGGTTCGGCGCTGCCAGCCACCCCGCTGGTCTGGGTGGCAACGCAGACCTTACGGCGTAATGTAATCGCCGAAACCAAGTTGTAATGAACCCATTTCATTCAATCTCAATGTAACCAGGAGACCAACCATGTCAAAACCGATTCTTCCCTTGTGGGTCAATGGCCGGCGCATCGAAAGCCGCAGCGGCCGTCTGGCTGACGTGACCAACCCGGCCACCGGTGCGGTGATCCGCCAGGTGCCTTTGGCCAGCCGCGCGGATGTGGACAGCGCAGTTGCCGCCGCCAAGGCGGCTTTTCCGGCCTGGCGCGACACCACGCCGCTGCGCCGCAGCCGCATTCTGAACAAATTCCGCGAGCTGCTCGAAACGCACCGCCCCGAGCTTGCGCAACTGGCGAGTGAAGAACACGGCAAGACCCTGGAAGACGCAGCCGGTTCGGTGCAGCGCGGCATCGAGGTGGTGGAGTTCACGGTCGGCGCGCCGCATCTGCTCAAGGGCGAACATGCCGAAAATGTCGGGCGCGGTGTCGACTGCCATTCCATGCTCCAGCCCATAGGCGTATGCGCGGGCATCACGCCGTTCAACTTCCCGGCGATGGTGCCGATGTGGATGTTCCCGATCGCGATCGCCTGCGGCAACACCTTTGTGCTCAAGCCTTCCGAGAAGGTGCCTTCGTGCAGCCTGCGCATGGCCGAGTTGTTCAAGGAAGCGGGCTTGCCCGACGGAGTGTTCAACGTCGTGCCCGGCGACAAGGAAGCGGTGGATGCCCTGCTCAGTCATCCCGATGTGCGCGCCGTTTCCTTCGTCGGCTCGACGCCGGTCGCGAAATATATCTACGAGACTGCCGCAAGCCACGGCAAGCGCGTGCAGGCGCTGGGCGGTGCGAAGAATCACGCCGTGGTAATGCCCGACGCACCACTGGATTTCACCGCCGATGCGATCATGGGCGCAGCCTACGGGTCCGCCGGCGAGCGCTGCATGGCAATCTCCACCGTGGTCGCGGTGGGCGATGCGGCCGACGCGCTGGTGGCCAAACTGAAGGCCAGAGCCGAGAAGCTGGTGATCGGCCCCGGCGACCGGAAGGGCGTCGACATGGGGCCGGTGATCTCGGCCCAGCACAGAGACAAGATCGTCGGCTACATAGACAGCGGTGTGCAGCAGGGTGCGAAGCTGGTGACAGACGGGCGCGGCATCAAGGTGGCGGGGCACGAAAAAGGATTCTTCGTCGGACCTACACTGTTCGACAATGTCTCCACTGACATGACGATCTACAAGGAAGAGATATTCGGGCCGGTGCTGATCGTGCTGCGTGTCGCCAGCCTGGACGAGGCGATCAGCCTGGTCAACAGCAATCCCTACGCCAACGGCACCGCGATTTTCACCGAATCGGGCGGCGCGGCGCGGCGCTTCCAGAACGAGATCGAAGTCGGCATGGTCGGCATCAATGTGCCCATCCCGGTGCCGATGGCGTTTTTCTCCTTCGGCGGCTGGAAGTCCTCGCTGTTCGGCGACCTGCACATGCACGGCATGGAAGGTATCTATTTCTATACACGCACCAAAGCGATCACCACGCGCTGGCCGGAAGTGTCGGATAAAAGAATTTCATCGTTGGTGATGCCGACGCTGGGCTAAAAATATTTGTCCGCAGATTACGCAGATTAACGCAGATTGAAATCTGAGTTCTGTTCAGGGCAGCTCTTCAAAATTAGTAAGCGAGTTAAGCGGTTTTCGCTTGGTTTGATCGGCGTGAATCTGCGTAATCTGTGGATGAAAAAGTTTTTGAATTAAATGGGGAGAACTGCAATGTCCATCAACGTAGGATTCATCGGCCCCGGCATCATGGGCCGTCCCATGGCGCTCAATCTGATCAAGGGCGGGCACAAGCTGTGGGCTTATGCGCGACGCCCGGAATCCTTGCAGCCGTTGACCGCGGCAGGTGCCACGGCCTGCGCCTCGGCCGCTGAAGTGGGCCGGCATGCCGACGTGATCTTCACGATCGTGTCAGACACCCCGGATGTGGAAAGCGTGATCTTCGGCGAGCAGGGTGTCAGCAAAAATGCGCGCCCGGGCACAGTGATCGTCGACATGAGCACGATCTCGCCCACCGCGACAAAAGCATTTGCAGAGCGGCTGGCGAAACAGGGCGTCGAGATGCTGGACGCGCCGGTTTCCGGCGGCGAAACCGGCGCGATCAACGGCACGCTGTCCATCATGGTGGGCGGAAAAACAAAAGTTTTCGAGCGCGTCAAGCCGTTGTTCGAATGCATGGGCAAGAACATCGTCCACATCGGCGACAACGGTGCGGGCCAGGTGGCCAAGGCCTGCAACCAGATCGTCGTCGCGGTGACCATAGAGGCGGTCGCGGAAGCGCTGACTTTCGCGCGCAGGAATGGCGCCGATCCGGCCAGGGTGCGCGAGGCGCTGATGGGCGGATTCGCCGGCAGCAAGATCATGGAAGTGCATGGCAAGCGCATGCTGGACAACGATTTCAAGCCCGGCTTCAAGGTCGGCCTGCACCAGAAGGATATGCGCATCGTGATGGAAACCGCGCACCAGTTGGGCGTGGCGCTGCCCGCCGCGGCTCTGGTGACGCAACATCTCAACGCGCTGATGGGGACCGGTTGCGCTGACCTGGATTCGGCAGCAGTGGTCAAGGTAATCGAACGGATGTCAGGGATGGGCAACTAGGATTTATATCGTGGAAAAGATCGTATTTCTCGACTCTGCCACCATCATCGCCGACATCCGTCGTCCGGGCGTTGCGCACCAGTGGCAGGAATATCAGTCGACCGGCGCTGAGCAGATCGCGACTAGGCTGAAGGATGCCAGCATAGCGATCACCAACAAGGTCGCGCTGCGCCGCGAAACGCTGGAAAAATTGCCCGGGCTCAGGATGGTCGCCGTCGCCGCCACCGGCACCGACAACGTGGATATCGAATGTTGCCGCGAGCGCGGCATCGTGGTTTCCAATATCCGCAATTACTCGGTGCACACCGTGCCGGAACACGTGTTCATGTTGATGCTGGCACTGCGCCGCAACCTGCTGGCGTTCCACGCCGATGTGCGCAACGGCGCGTGGCAGAAGTCCGAACAGTTCTGCCTGTTCACGCACCCGGTGCGCGACCTGTACGGCAGCACGCTGGGTATCATCGGTCATGGTGCGATCGGCAAGGCGGTGGCGCAGATCGCGGCGGCGTTTGGCATGAGGGTACTGCGCGCCGAGCGCAAGGGTGCTGCCGAAGTGCGCGCCGGCTACACCGGGTTTGACACGGTGCTGAGCGAGAGCGATGTGATCACCCTGCATTTGCCGCTCAATG
>LSLI01000033.1 GCA_001577345.1 Candidatus Gallionella acididurans | reverse complement strand
GCACAGGCCGAAGGCAACCTGCTGTGCCGCACACTGACCGTGTTGCCGCCCAACGAGCTCACGCCCGGCATGTATCGCAAGCGCGTGAAGGAACTCGCGAAACAGCACGGGTGGCAGCTCAAGGAATTTGACCTGAAGACGCTGCGCAAGATGGGAGCGGGCGCGTTCGTCGCGGTGGCACAAGGCAGCGCATACGAGGATGCCGCGATTGTCCATCTGCGCTATCGCCACGCCAGGGCGAAGCAGGCCGTCGCGCTGGTCGGCAAGGGCATATGCTTCGACACCGGCGGCCACAACCTCAAGCCGGCGCGTTACATGCACGGCATGCACGAGGACATGAACGGATCGGCTGTTGCGCTCGGTATCCTGCTCGCCGCCACGCAACGAAAATTGCCGGTCAACATCGACTGCTGGCTGGCCATCGCGCAGAACCACATCGGGCCGAAAGCCTACAAGCAGAACGACATCGTCAAGGCACTGAACGGCACGACGATAGAAATCATGCACACCGACGCCGAAGGCCGGATGGTGCTGGCCGACACGTTGACGCTGGCTTCGCGCGCCAAGCCAGATTTGCTGATCGACTTCGCCACACTCACCGGCAGCATGGCCGTGGCGCTGGGCGCACGCTACAGCGGCGTGCTGGGCAACCGCGATGATTTGCTGCAACAGGCAATAACGGCCGGGCAGCAGAGCGGCGAGCGGCTGTGCGCCTTCCCGATGGACGACGACTACGAACCCGCGCTGGATTCAAAAGTCGCCGACATCAAGCAATGCACGTTGGATGGCGAAGCCGATCACATTCTCGCTGCAAGATTCCTGAAACGCTTTTTGGAACATGACGTGCCGTGGCTGCATGTGGACTTGTCCGCAAGCCGCTGCGAGGGCGGCCTGGGCGGCGTGGCCAGCGATGTGACCGGGTTTGGTGTGGGGTGGGCGTTGCGGATGCTGCAAGGAAAATAAATGCTGTTGTAATAAGAAAATTAAAAGCCGATTCGGTGATGGGCAGCATCCTTCCAGCTTGTATTGATGGTCATGGATGATTTGGAACGTACTATTGCGACGTGGACGAAAATCCTATTGGGCAATCCCTTATACGGGAAACCAAAAGAGCCCGGCACAAGCAACAGCAGGGGCAGGCTGGGCTAACCCTGCTTTCCACCTGCCACATCAAGCCTGAACCGGTCTGGTCGCCACCCTGAAATCATTCAGGGTGGCGACCAGTTTCCCCGCGTTGCAGGGGCAAGATACCCGGGACTGACACCTAATGTGGCAGATCAGCCAAACGATCCCATAGTCCCGGGATAACTTACTTCACCAAGCATCCCGGTGTCCACATCGTAAATGAATCCGCGCACAGTGACCGCGTCCGGCCCGCTGGTCGGGATCCAGGGATGGTTCAGGATGGCGGACATCCCCCGCCGCACGTCCCACTCGAGACGTTCCGTTTGCCTGGCATTGCGCGGCCCGTCCAGCGGTTCGAGCGGGCCACGGAAGGCGTGAAACGCGGACGGCATGGCCGAGGATTTTTTGCAACTGGTGAATGCGCGTCCGGTTGCCTGGCCGAGGAGTTTTTCGGCTGCCGGGTCGCCCTCCAGGCCGGCCTTGAGCAAGTCGTCCGTGAAAGCGAGCATCCCGCAGCGGGTGTGGTGGATCAGGATGATCTCATTGGTGTTGAGCAGATGATGCGAAATGATCAGGCAACGTATCGTGTCGTCGTTCACCACGCCCCCGGCGTTGCGGATGATGTGCGCATCCCCGGTTTGCAGGCCGAGCATATCCTCCACGTCGAGCCGCGCGTCCATGCAGGCGACAACCGCCACGTGCTTGGCCGGATTGATCGGTTGTTTTCCGGGGTAAGCGGGCTTGTGCACCGCCTGCCCGCCCGCATACAGTTTGTTGTTTTCCAGATAGTGATTGGTGTGGATGTTTGCCATGATCCCTCCTCTGTTTTAACTCACAAGTTTTAATACTGGTGGAGCCGGCAACAGCTTTCATGGCCCCGGTCTCGCCACCTGATTTGCAAGGGTGGCAAGGGAATATACTACTCTTCAATTTTGAATGCTGTACTAGTGGTAGGATCGCTGCTCTAACGCGAAGCGAACAATCGGGATTGCCGATTTCTGATTCGCGGCGCGAAAGATGTTTATTCAATGCCTGGTTGGGTATGGAGATTTCGGGAGGGAATCGTATGGCTATCACACTTGCGTTCGATGTCTATGGAACTCTGATAGATACAAACGGCGTCATCGTTGCATTGCAAAAACATGCAGGCAATAAAGCTCCTGAATTTTCCCGGGCCTGGCGCGAAAAACAGCTCGAATATTCATTTCGCCGCGGCCTGATGCAGAATTACGAAAGCTTTGCCGTATGCACCGGCAATGCTCTCGATTACACGAGTTCATATTTTAAAGTCCCGTTAACCCGGGCTGACAAGGAAGAACTGCTGGGCACATATGGAATATTGCCCGCGTTTGATGATGCCAAGGAGGGGTTGGCCCGGGCAAGGGAATCCGGGTTCAGGATGTTTGCATTTTCCAACGGCAGCGAAGATGCGGTGCAAACCTTGCTGGAGCATGCCGGCATCAGGGATTATTTTATGGGTGTAGTGAGTGTGGACGCGATGAAATCCTTTAAACCCAATCCGGGCGTATACAGCCACTTCTTGAGAAAAGCCGGAGCTTCGGGGGCTGATGCCTGGCTGGTCTCAAGCAATCCCTTCGACGTGATCGGGGCTGTTTCTGCCGGAATGCGGGCTGCATGGGTCAGGCGATCACCGGATGCCCTGTTTGATCCGTGGGGAATCGAGCCCACATTGACAGTAAACAGTCTTGCGGATCTGGCTGAACAAATCGGCCGGAAAACCTGATCGCTGACGAGGGACCGGAGGCCGGTTGACCGTCAAACAATGGCCATCCCGATTACCCAATAGCGCGCGAATTTTCCTATCGCCATGAACAGCGCGGCCTGCCACCAGTTGAGACGCAGCCATCCGGCCGCGAGACACAGTGCATCGCCGACCAGCGGCAACCACGCGAGCAGGAGTGCCGGTGTGCCGTAACGGCGCACTTTTTCAACATGCTTGAGCTGTTGGGTCTGTGGCAGTAGCCAGCCCATGCCGAAGGTCACCATCCCGCCTAGCGTGTTGCCGATAGTGGCCACGGCGAGCGCGATCCATAGTGTTTCCGGATAGGCTTTGATCACGGCGAAAAGCACAGCTTCAGAACCCCCGGGGAGCAAGGTCGCGGCAAGGAAGCTGCTGATGAACAGGGATAAGAGGCTGGCTGTGTCGCTCATGCGTGGGTGAAGAGTTCATTTCTGCGCCGGCATCAGTGCCAGAGACGCACCCTGATAGCCGGGAATATGGTTGTGCCGGTGTAGTCTCCAGCTGCCCCTAACAGGGGGCGCATGGAGAAATCGGTTTTTATTTTTTCTTCGGCATATACAGGTCGGTGATGCTGCCTTCCGCGATTTCGGCGGCGAAGCCCAGCGTCTCGGACAAAGTCGGATGCGGGTGTATGGTCAGGCCGATGTCTTCCATGTCCGCACCCATCTCCAGCGCGAGCACCGCTTCGGCGATCAGTTCGCCGGCATTCACTCCGACTATGCCCGCACCGAGGATGCGGCGTGTGGACGGGTCGAGCAGCAGTTTGGTAGACCCTTCCTCTCGGCCGATGGACAACGCACGGCCCGATGCGGCCCACGGGAAATTGGCTTTTTCGTAGGCTATACCTGTGTGCCTTGGCCTGGGTTTCCGTCAGGCCCATCCATGCGATCTCGGGATCGGTGTAGGCGACCGATGGTATGGTCAGCGGCTCGAATGCGGCATGGTGTCCGGCGATGACTTCCGCCGCGACCTTGCCTTCGTGTGTTGCCTTGTGGGCCAGCATCGGGTCGCCGACGATGTCGCCGATCGCATAGATGTGCGGCACGTTGGTGCGCATCTGGATGTTCACCGGAATGAAGCCGCGCTCGTTGACGGTCACACCAGCGGCATCCGCGCCGATGTCGCGCCCGTTGGGACGGCGGCCCACTGCCATCAGCACGCGGTCATACAGCTGAGGTTCGGGCGCTTGCTCGCCTTCGAAGGTGACTTTCAGGCCGGTCTTCTGCGCCTCGATCTTGCTGACCTTGGTTTTCAGGTAGATTGCCTCGTAACGCTTTTCGATGCGCTTGTGCAAAGGCTTGACCAGATCCTTGTCCGCTCCCGGCATCAGCTGATCCATCAACTCGACCACGGTGATCTTGCTGCCCAACGCGTCGTACACGGTGGCCATTTCCAGCCCGATGATCCCGCCGCCGATGATCAGCATGCGCTTGGGCACATCCTGCAATGCCAGCGCGCCTGTGGAATCGATGATGCGCGGGTCGTCATAGGGGAAGCCGGGGATGCGCGCCACGCTGGAACCCGCCGCGATGATCGCGGTATCGAAGCTGATGATTTTTTTGCCGTCCCTGGTTGCGACTTCCAGGTGATTGGGCGAGGTGAATTTCGCCGTGCCTTGCACCACCTGCACCTTGCGCTGCTTGGCCAGCGCGGCCAAGCCGCCGGTGAGCTTGTTGATGACGCTTAACTGCCAGCTGCGGGTCTTGTCGATATCGATCTTGGGCTTCGCAAATGTCACGCCGTGGTGCGCCACTTCTTCTGCTTCGCTGATCACCTTGGCGACATGCAGCAATGCCTTGGACGGGATGCAGCCGACGTTCAAACATACACCGCCCAGGCTGGCGAATTTTTCGACCAGCACCACCTGCTTGCCCAGATCGGCCGCGCGGAACGCGGCGGTATAGCCGCCGGGACCGGCGCCAAGCACCAGTACTTCGGCATGGATATCACCTTTCTTGAATGGTTGGGGTGCTGATGCTGGGTCAGGCGCCGGAGCCGGTGATTTGCCAGTCGCAACTGCGGGGGCGCTGGCCGCGGGCTTAACCTGCTCCTTGCTGCTTGCTCCCTGCTCCTGTTCCAGTGTCAGAATCACGCTCCCCTTGGAGACCTTGTCGCCCAGTTTGACCTTGATCGCTTTCACCACGCCTGCAGCCGGGCAGGGAACTTCCATCGCGGCCTTGTCGGTTTCCAGCGTGATCAGCGATTGTTCGGCTTCCACTTTGTCGCCTGCCTTCACGAATACTTCGATGACTTCCACTTCCTTGAAATCGCCGATGTCAGGTATTTTTACTTCGATGGTTTGGCTCATGCTGTTTGCTTCCTTGTATTTATTTTTTAAAAAACATGGTTGGTTCAGACACGTATCTGGCCGCTACCCAGCACGATATATTTTTGCGAGGTAAGGCCTTCCAGGCCGACCGGGCCGCGCGCATGAATCTTGTCGGTGGAGATGCCGATCTCCGCGCCCAGGCCGTATTCGAAACCGTCGGCGAAACGCGTCGAGGCATTCACCATCACCGAGCTGGAGTCCACCTCGCGCAAAAAGCGCATCGCTTTGCTGTAGTTCTCGGTGACAATGCTGTCGGTGTGCTGCGAGCCGTAGGTGGCGATATGCGCGATGGCTTCATCCAGGCCAGCCACCACTCGCACAGCAAGTATCGGCGCGAGATATTCGGTGAACCAGTCCTCTTCGGTTGCGGCACTCATCTGCCTGACCAGCGCGCGCGCCGCCTCGTCTCCGCGCAGTTCGACTTTTTTATCGAGATATATTTTGCATAACCCGGGCAACACCCTGGCCGCCACGCTTTGCGCGACCAGCAGCGTCTCCATCGCATTGCACACGCCATAGCGCTGCGTCTTGGCGTTGTCGGCGATGCGTATCGCCTTGTCGAGATCGGCCTCGTCGTCGATATACACGTGGCAGACGCCATGCAGGTGTTTGATCACGGGTATGCGTGCGTCAGCGGAAACGCGCTCGATCAGGCTCTTGCCGCCGCGCGGCACGATCACATCCACATATTCCTTCATCGTGATGAGTTCGCCCACGGCAGCCCGATCGGTGGTGGAGATCACTTGCACTGCAGTTTCGGGGAGTCCGGCGGCACGCAATCCGGCGTGCACACAGGCGGCGATGGCCTGGTTGGAATGAATGGCTTCGGATCCGCCGCGCAAGATCGCGGCATTGCCGGATTTCAGGCACAGCCCCGCGGCGTCCGCAGTGACATTGGGGCGCGACTCGTAAATGATGCCGATCACGCCAAGCGGCACGCGCATCTTGCCCACCTGGATACCGGAAGGGCGATAGCTCAGGTCGCTGATCGCGCCGATCAGGTCGGGCAGTTGCGCGATCTGCAGCAAGCCTTCGGCCATGCCCAGCACGGATTTTTCGGTTAATGTCAGGCGATCAACCGAAGCGTCATCCAGCCCGCTGGCACGTGCTGCCGAAACATCCCTGGCGTTGGCAGCAAGCAGTTGTGCGGACTGGCTTTGCAGCGCGACGGCAATTTCAGTCAGGGCACGATTCTTCGTGGCGGTGTCCGCCTGCGCCATCAGGCGCGAAGCCGCGCGAGCCGTCTTGCCGACTACCTGCATATATTGTTTGACGTCCTGCATGATGTTCCGTGTATCTTTGTTGTAGGGCGCATTTTACCCCAAGTGTTAAAATGCGCGCCTTTCTTATATTTCAGGCGCGGCCATGTCCGACATCCTCAAAAAAATTCTGGCAGTCAAGGTGCAGGAAGTGACTGAAGCCCGGCGCTTCATGCCGCTTGCGGAGATGCGGGCAGCAGCACAGCAGGCGGCGCCCGTGCGGGATTTCACGGCCGCGATCCGTGCCAGGATTGCCGCGGGCCAGGCTGCTGTGATCGCCGAAATTAAAAAAGCCAGCCCCAGCAAGGGCGTGTTGCGCGCCGATTTTCGTCCCGCCGAGATCGCGGTGAGCTATGCTCGACATGGTGCGGCTTGCCTGTCGGTGCTGACCGACACACAGTTCTTCCAGGGCAGTGCGGATTACCTGAAGGATGCGCGCGCGGCGTGCGCGCTGCCGGTGCTGCGCAAGGATTTTGTCGTGGATGAGTACCATATCTACCAGGCGCGGGCCATGGGTGCGGATGCAGTCCTGCTGATTGCCGCCGCGCTGGATACTGCGCAGATGCAGGAACTCGAGGTTTTGGCCCATAGCCTCGGCATGGCGGTGCTGGTGGAAGTCCATAATGGCGCCGAGCTGGATGCCGCGCTGCAACTGGCCACGCCGCTGATCGGCGTGAACAACCGCAACCTGCGCACCTTCAATGTGAGCCTGCAAACCACGCTGGACTTGTTGCCACGCATTCCCGGAGACCGCATTGTCGTGACCGAAAGCGGCATCCTCGCGGCAGAAGACGTCAAGCTGATGCGCGGACACCGGGTGCATGCTTTCCTGGTGGGGGAGGCGTTCATGCGCGCGGGGGATCCGGGTGCGGAATTGGCCAAATTGTTTGCTTGATTTCTATCGTGGAGGAGAGTGTTATGTTCAATCCTGATCGTCTGATCGTTGAGTTCGACAAGGGCTTGCGCACCTTGTTCAGCCCGGCGCACAGCGCGCGTGACTATCCTGACGCGAATGTGCCCGAAGCGTCCATGAACGAGACGGAGAAGAAAAATGCCGCCGCGCTGATGCGCGTCAATCACAGCGGCGAGATTTGTGCGCAAGCCTTGTATCAAGGACAGGCATTGACGGCGCGCGATCCGGCCGTGCAGCAGAAACTCCAGCAGGCTGCGCAGGAAGAAACCGAGCATCTCGCCTGGACGGCCAGGCGTGTGCACGAGCTGGGCGGCCACCTGAGTATGCTGAACCCGTTCTGGTATACCGGTTCGCTGGCGATTGGAGCGGTTGCTGGATTGCTGGGCGACCGGTGGAATCTCGGTTTTCTCGCCGAAACAGAACGCCAGGTGGGGGACCACTTGCAAAGCCATCTGGATAGACTGCCGGCACAGGACGAAAAAAGTCGCGCCATCGTGAAGCAAATGTACTCCGATGAAACGGGGCATGCTGATATGGCGAGATCGCTTGGAGGGGCGGAGTTGCCCCGGTCGGTGCAATTGGCAATGAAGCTGAACGGCAAGGTTATGACCGGCGCGTCGTATTGGGTATGACGTGGGGGCGTATGGCAATACGCCCCTGCGATTGGTATTACGGTTCCTGTATCACCTCAAAATCATGGGTGATCGCGGCGGTCTGGCCGAGCATGATGGAAGCCGAACAGTATTTCTCGGCCGAAAGCTTGATGGCTTTCTCGACTGCCTCGGGCTTGATGTTCTTGCCGGTCACGACGAAATGCATGTGTATTTTGGTGAACACTTTCGGGTCGGTCTCGGCACGTTCCGCCACCAGTTCCACATAACAGTCCGAAATTTCCTGGCGGCTTTTTCTTAAAATCGAGACCACGTCAAAGCTGGTGCAGCCACCCGCCCCGATCAACAGCATTTCCATCGGACGCGGTCCGAGGTTGCGCCCGCCCGCGGCGGGCGAACCATCCATCAACACGGCGTGATTGCTTTCGGTTTCCCCCAGAAAAGAAGCCTGTTCCACCCATTTGACCCGAGCTTTCATGATATTCCTTTGTGTTTTTCAACTGTCAGAGAATGCCAACTTTACCCGATACCAGAGCAATCCGATAACTTCGTGGATAAAAATTTTGCTGTCATACAGGGATTTGGCGCTTGGGAGGAAGGCAAGCAAATCAGTCCGGTAACGCGTGGTGAAGGCGGTCGGGGCTTCGACGACCTCGAATCCGGCACGGCGGAAAATCCCGGCAGCGCGCGGCATGTGCCAGGCATGGGTGACCAGATATATTTTGCGGATTCCTGCATTCTGCAGAATGTGGAAAGAGTTTTGCGCATTCTCAAAGGTATTGCCAGACTCATTTTCGGTCCAGCGCACCGGAACGCGGAAATCCTGTTCCAGTGAATCGCTCATTTGCTGTGCTTCTGAAATGCTGTTGCCGCCGGGTTTGCCACCGGTCACGAGTATCGGCGTGCCGGTTTCCCGCTGGAGCTTTGCCCCATAGCGCAAGCGAACCAGGGTGGCATCGGCGACAGTGTCTTGCGCCGCATATTCGGGCGCATGGAAATAGGTTCCGCCGCCCAGTATCACGATTGCACCGGCTTTTTGCTGCCCGATATTCAGGGGGGACGTTTGCGCTTCGAGCAGGTGCAGTGCGCCTTCCGCGAAGTAGGGCGTAGACAAGACCCAGAGCAGGCCCAGTGCGCCGATCACCAGGGGCCGCGCAAACCTGTGGCCGCGATACAGGAAGAAGACGCCCAGTCCGAGCATCAGCAACAAGTTTAGCGGCGGCAGCAAGAAAGTGGCTATAGAATTGGTGGCGAACCAGGACATGGCGTGAATTGGAGTTCCGGAATGTGCCCATCTTACCGGCATCCGTGGCTATTTCGGAAGTATGCGCGACCATGCCGGGCCGGCATTTGCTTTCCGGCGGCTTAAATAGCGTTTGACAGGGGCGGACTTGCTGCAATAGAATGCGCGCCCTTCGAGGTTTACTCATTGAATTTTAGGAATTGTGGTTATGAAAACATTTTCCGCTAAAGCCGAGGAAGTCCAGCACGACTGGCTCCTGGTAGACGCAGCTGATCAGGTGCTTGGACGTCTGGCCGCCCAGATCGCTGCACGTTTGCGTGGCAAGCACAAGGCGATTTACACGCCGCATGTGGATACCGGCGATTTCGTCGTCGTGGTCAATGTCGAAAAATTGCGCGTGACCGGCAACAAGGCGGTAGGCAAGCTGTATCATCGCCATACGACTTATCCCGGTGGCTTGTACACCACTAACTTTGCCAAGATGCAGGCGCGCCACCCCAACCGCGTGCTGGAAAAAGCGGTCAAGGGTATGCTGCCGAAAGGCCCGCTGGGCTACGCGATGTTGCGCAAGATGAAGGTCTATGCCGGTGCGGCACACCCTCATGAAGCACAGCAACCGAAACCTGTTAATTTGTTGAAAGTATAGCCATGAGCGTAAGTTATAACTACGGGACCGGCCGTCGCAAAAGTGCGGTGGCACGTGTGTTTATGAAGGCGGGAAAAGGCGACATCGTCGTTAACGACAAGCCTGTGGACGTGTTTTTTTCCCGTGAAACCGGCCGCATGGTCGTGCGTCAACCACTGACACTGACCGAGACGCTGGGCAAGTTCGACATCATGGTGAACGTCACCGGTGGCGGCGAATCAGGCCAGGCAGGAGCGGTGCGTCATGGTATTACCCGAGCATTGATCGATTACGACGCTACATTCAAGACTGTGCTGAAGCAGGCCGGTTTGGTGACTCGTGATGCGCGCGAAGTGGAACGCAAAAAAGTTGGTCTGCGCAAGGCGCGCCGACGCAAGCAATTCTCCAAGCGTTAGACATTTTGGATGTGTTGCAAAAGCCGCCTTAGGGCGGCTTTTGCGTTTTGCTGTAGAATACAAAGCGTTTTTATGGAAGTTGCGATGATCAAAATTGGCATAGTTGGCGGAACAGGCTACACCGGTGTGGAGTTGCTGCGGTTGTTGGCGGTGCATCCGCATGCTGAATTGCAGGTGATCACTTCGCGTGCCGATGCGGAAACTCCGGTCAGCCAAATGTTTCCCAGTCTGCGTGGCTATGTGGATGTGCCATTCACCCATCCGGATCAGGCGCGTCTGGAACAATGCGACCTGGTGTTTTTCGCCACCCCCAACGGTATTGCCATGCAGCAGGCGCGTGCGCTGCTGGATGCGGGTGTCAAAGTGATAGATCTTGCCGCAGACTTTCGCCTGAAAAATATCCCGGAATGGGAAAAATGGTATGGTATGAGCCACGCCTGTCCGGATCTTGTGGCAGAGGCGGTGTACGGCTTGCCGGAAGTCAATCGTGCGCAAATCAAAACGGCCAGGCTGGTTGCCAACCCCGGCTGTTATCCGACGGCGGTGCAATTGGGTTTCATTCCGTTGCTGGAAGCGGGCGTGATAGCACCTGCCAGCCTGATAGCAGATGCCAAATCCGGGGTGTCCGGCGCAGGGCGCAAAGTGGAAATGGCGAATTTGTTTTCGGAGGCCGCGGATAACTTCAAGGCTTATGCGGTGGGCGGGCATCGCCATCTGCCCGAGATCAAGCAGGGCTTGACGCGCGTGCTGGGAGATCAGGTCGGGCTGACGTTTGTGCCGCATCTCACCCCGATGATACGCGGCATCCATGCCACGCTGTACGGCAGACTGACACGCGAGTTGGATTTGCAGGCTTTGTTCGAGCAGCGTTATGCGAACGAACCGTTTGTGGATGTGATGCCGGCCGGCAGTCATCCGGATACTCGCTCGGTGCGCGGTGCGAATCATTGTAGAATTGCGGTACATAGGCCTCAGGGGGGAGATACGGTGGTGGTATTGTCTGTGATTGATAATCTGGTAAAGGGCGCGGCAGGCCAGGCGGTGCAGAACATGAACATTATGTTCGGCCTGCCGGAACTCACTGCATTGAATAACGTTCCTTTGTTACCCTGATATGAAGCGCGGGTTACCCTGATATGTGGCGCGGAGTCGAACGCAGATTTAATATTTATGCGCCGCAGATGGCGGTGAGGCGGCATATTCCCTGGTACCTGCGCTGGGGAATGGTTTTGCCGTTTGTGTTTGCATCGGTCTTGTTGGCATGGTGGGCATATGACAATGGGTTGGAGTTTGCCGGATTTCATCGCTCCAAAGCCGAGCAGGAGCTGTCGAGGTTGCGTGATCAGGTGGCCAAGTTACAAGCTGACAATGCGCACCTTAACGACCAGATTACACAATACGAGAGAAGAATCCAGATTGATCAGGCGACCACCCAGGCTACTTCAGACCAGTTGAAGAACCTGTCCGACGAGAATGTCAAACTCCAAGAGGATTTGGTTTTTTTTCAGAACCTTACTGCAACTGGCGGCAAGGAGGGTGAACTCGGGGTGCATCGTTTGACGTTGGAACGGGATACGATACCCGGTGAGTACCATCTGCGCATGTTGCTGGTGCAAAGCGGGCAGCGCGCCAAGGTGTTTAGCGGCAGCTACCAACTGGCCGCCACGGCGGTGGAAAATAATCAAAGCGCTACCTACGTATTCCCGAAAGATGAATCAGAGAACTCCCAATTCAAGCTCAGCTTCAGGTATTATCGGCGCATTGAACAAAGCATCCAGTTGCCGGCTGATGCGCAATTGGTGAGTGTGCAGGTGCGCATATTCGAGCAGGGTGTGACCGAGCCGAAAGTACGGCAAAGTGTAAACCTTACAAATCAGGGAGCAAATGATGTTCAGTAAAAAGCACAGTAAGCCGCAGACACAGATCGATTCCTTGATCGGTGCGGGAACCACCATCGAGGGAAATTTGAATTTTAGCGGCGGATTGCGCATCGACGGGCAGGTCAACGGCAATGTTGTCGCCGAGCAGGGCAAGCCGAGCACGCTGGTGTTGAGTGAACATGCGCGAGTGAGCGGAGAGGTTAACGTCACCCACCTGGTTATCAACGGCTCGATCAGCGGCCCGGTATTCGCCAGCGAATATATGGAACTACAGAGCAAGGCCAAGATCAATGGTGATGTGCATTACACTACACTGGAGATTCAGTTGGGCGCAATCGTTGACGGGCGCCTGATACACAGTAACTCTTCTGCAGCACAGGATAAGGTGGTATCGTTTAAAGTCGGCAATGGTGAATAATTGACAAGGAGCATAGAATGAACGCAATGACTGAAGTGCAAGACCCGTTGTTGTTTACCGACAACGCAGCCAACAAGGTGAAACAATTGATCGAAGACGAGGGCAATGCCGATCTTAAGCTGCGCGTATTTGTCAGCGGCGGCGGGTGCTCCGGATTCCAGTATGGCTTCACTTTTGACGAAGTGACCAACGAGGACGACACCGTGCTGAACAAGAATGGCGTGCAATTGCTGATTGACCCGATGAGTTTTCAGTACCTGGTTGGTGCGGAAATCGACTATCAGGAAGGATTGGAAGGTTCGCAATTCGTGATCAAGAACCCAAATGCGACTACCACTTGCGGTTGCGGTTCGTCTTTTTCAGCTTAACCGGTTCGGTTTCTTCTAAAAATACGGGGCGCATGGCGCCCCGTATTTTATGGGAATCAAAAAGATTCAGGCTTGCTTACAGGTTGCTGAGCACTTTGATGTGGGCGCACGCACTTCGGCCCAGCGCGTGAAGTTCATAACCCCCTTCCAGGGCCGACACTATGCGTCCATGCGAATATTTTTCAGCGATGAGTTTTAATTTCTGCGTCACCCATACATAATCAGATTCGGTCAGCCTGAGTCCAGCCATGTCATCGTCGCGGTGCGCATCGAATCCCGCGGAAATAAGCAGCAACTCGGGCTGGAACGCCTCCAGCGCGGGTAGCCAGTGTTGCGTGACCGCTGTGCGAAATTCTTCGCCGCCGGTTCCGGCAGCCAGCGGCACGTTGACGATATGGTCATTGCCGCTGCCGGCTCCGCAATGCGGATAGAACGGATGCTGGAAAGTGGAACACAGCATCACGCGCGGCTCGTCGTGAAAGATTTCCTCCGTGCCGTTGCCGTGATGCACATCGAAGTCCGCTATCGCCACGCGCTGCAAGCCGTGCTGCGCCAGTGCATGCGCCGCACCGACCGCGACATTATTGAAAATGCAGAATCCCATGGCTCTGGCGCGCAGCGCATGGTGGCCGGGCGGACGAATGTTGCAGAAGGCGTTTTCGGCTTGTGCCGACATGACCAGATCTACTCCCAGAACCACGGCTCCTGCGGCGCGCAGCGCAGCTTGATAGCTGAACGGATTCAGCGCGGTGTCGGCATCAAGGTGCACGATACCCTGTGCCGGCACGCTGGACTCGACGGATTCAATGTAAGCAGGAGCATGGACGCGCGCCAATTGTTCGCGGGTTGCCGCAGGCGCAATATGATGCTGCAGATAGTTCAGCAAGCCGGACGCGATCAACTGGTCCTCGATTGCGTGGATGCGTGCCGGAGATTCCGGGTGATATGAGCCCATGTCGTGCTTCAGACAGAGCGGATGGCTTATATATGCTGTTTGCATGGTAATGGCGGAGCATGGGTACGGTGCTATCATGACCGGCAAGCATTTCAACAGAAAGCAATATGATGGGCAAGCATTATCTCGGTGCCTTGTTCGCACCCGGGTCTGTTGCTGTTTTCGGCGCGAGCGACAGGACCGACTCTGTCGGCCAGGTTGTGTTCAAGAACATGCTGGAGAGTGGTTACAAGGGCCTGCTTTATCCGGTCAACTCAACTCACACCGAGGTGCAGGGGAAGCGTGCCTATGCCTCGATCTCCGAAATCGGCGAACCGGTTGAATTGGCGGTGGTCGCTACCCCGCCGCAAACCGTGCCGGGCATCGTCGAAAGTTGCGGCATCCACGGTGTAAAGGCAGCGGTCATCATCACCGCCGGATTTGGCGAAGCCGGTCAGGAAGGCGCGGCATTGGAAAAGGAGTTGCTGGAAACAGCGCGCCGTTACGGGATACGCCTGGTCGGCCCGAATTGCCTGGGCATCATGCGCCCTTCCATCGGTCTCAATGCCACCTTCAACAAGGGCGGGGCTAATGCGGGCAATATTGCGTTTATTTCCCAGTCCGGGGCATTGTGCACGGCAATTCTGGACTGGGCGCAGAGCAACGATGTGGGTTTTTCCAGCGTAATCTCGATGGGTTCATCCACCGATGTGGACTTCGGCGAGATACTGGATTACCTGGTGTCCGACCGCGATACCCACAGCATACTGATGTACATCGAGGGCATACGCAACGCGCGCAAATTCATGAGCGCACTGCGCGCCGCCGCACGTATCAAGCCGGTGATCCTGGTCAAGGTTGGCCGCCATGAGGAAGGTTCCAAAGCAGCGCTGTCCCATACCGCATCGCTGGTGGGCGCGGATGATGTGTTCGATGCGGCGGTCAGCCGTGCCGGGGTGGTGCGGGTGCAGACCATCACGCAACTATTCACTGCCGCCAAGGCACTATCGTGCGGATTCCGTCCGGTGGGCAATCGCCTTGCCATCGTTACGAATGGCGGGGGGCCCGGAGTGATGGCGACGGATCGCGCCGCCGATCTGGGGCTCACGATGGCCACGTTGTCGGATGCCACCATCGAAGATCTCAATCGGCATCTGCCGCCGAATTGGCCGCACGGCAATCCGGTGGACATCATCGGCGATGCCCAGGCGGACCGTTACCACTACGCCGTCAAAGCCTGCCTGGAAGATCAAAACGTGGACGGCGTATTGGCCATACTCACGCCGCAGGCGATGACCAAACCGCTGGAATCGGCACAAGCCCTGATAGCGCTTTCCAACACATACAGCAAACCGCTGCTGACCTGCTGGATGGGCGAGACGCAAGTTGCGCCTGCGCGCGAGGCCTTTGCACAGGCGCACAAACCGCACTTCCGCACCCCGGAGCCGGCGGTAGAGGTGTTCTCGCACCTGTCCGCCTATTATCGCAACCAAAAGTTGCTGATGCAGGTGCCCGGTCCTTTCTCGCACCATGTCGAGCCTGATGTTGAGAGTGCGCGGCTTATTATCGAAGGGGCCATGCAGGAGCATCGCACGGTGCTGACGGAAATGGAATCCAAAGCCTTGCTGTCCGCGTTTAATATTCCTGTCGCGAAAACCATGGTTGCACACTCGCCGAACGAAGCACTGCTGATTGCGCAGCAACTGGGCTTTCCGGTGGCGATGAAGGTTAATTCACAGGATATTACACACAAGAGCGATGCCGGTGGCGTGGTGCTGAACCTGAACAATGCCCACGAGGTGCGTAGCGCCTACCAGCATATTCTTGACAATGTCCGGATCAGCCGACCCAACGCGCGCATGGACGGCATTTCCATTGAGCCGATGATCGTCAAGCCGAATGGCCGCGAGCTGATGATAGGAGTGACCAGCGATCCGGTGTTCGGGCCTGTGATCACTTTCGGTGCGGGCGGGACGACAGTTGAAATCATGGGCGATCGCGCGGTTGCATTGCCGCCGCTGAATGGTTTTCTGGCAAGAGAATTGATTCATGAAACCCGTATCGCCAAAATGCTGGGCGCTTTCCGCAGCATGCTTCCTGCCGATATAGAGGCGCTGGAAGATGTGTTATTGCGCGTGTCTGAAATGGTATGCGAGCTGCCGTTGCTCAAAGAGATGGACATCAACCCGCTGATCCTCGATGAACACGGCGCACTTGCCGCCGACGCGCGCGTGTTGGTCGAGTACCGCCAACCGGGAGCCGACCGCTACGCACACATGGCCATCTACCCGTATCCCACCCAACTGGTCAGCCAGTGGCAGCTCGCTGACGGCACAGACATCACGATACGACCTATCCGCCCGGAAGATGCAGAGCTGGTGCAGGCATTCGTGCGCGAATTGTCGGAAGAATCCAGGTATTTCCGCTTCATGAGCAGCATGCAGGAACTCACCGAAGCTATGCTGGTGCGCTTTACCCAGATAGATTACAGCAGGGAAATGGCATTGATTGCGGTGACCCTCGCGCAAAACAGGGAAATCGAACTTGGCGTTGCGCGGTATGCCATTAATCCGGATGGCGATTCCTGCGAGTTCGCGCTGGTGGTGGCGGACAGCTTCCAGGGGAAAGGATTGGGGCAAAAACTCATGGTCGTGTTGATGGAAGCAGCGCGTACAAAAGGATTGTCCATGATAGAAGGGGAAGTGTTGAGCAATAACCACAACATGCTCAATCTCATGATGCGTCTGGGATTTGCCGTTAAAACCAGTGAAGATGACCAAAGCGTCATGAGAGTAAGCCGGGCGTTATAGCCAACGCGGCTTGCCCGGTATGGCGGGCCCTCAGTTTGGCCGGCGGGCCATGGGCTTATGTTCGCTGGTTATGTATCGATTGGCAATTAACCGGAAATGAAATGTCGGGAAGATTCTGTTACAGACTGCGGTAAATCGCACCCAGGATGCAGGGATGCCTTGCGCCGGTGACCAGCGGCAGGTTGGCGGGTTTGCCGTGCAGGGCTTGTTGCGCCAGCCAGGCGAAGGCGGTGGATTCCATTAAGTCGCCGTCGATGCCGAGAGCGCCGGTTGATCGTATGCTGCAATCTGCCAGCAATGCGGAAAGACGATTAACCAGGGCCTGGTTGTGGGCTCCCCCGCCGCAAAGATAAATTTCCCGCGCCCCGGCACAATGCTGTCGAATCGCCTGGGCGATGGTTGCGCAAGTCAATTCCAGCAGGGTGGCTTGCACGTCAACCGCTGCTTCATGGCCCGTCAGCCTGCCAAGCAGCCATGCCGTGTTGAAAAGATCGCGGCCGCTGCTTTTTGGCGGGGTGAGGGAAAAGAACGGCTCCCCAAGCATGCGCTCCAGCAATTCGGGCAGCACCTGTCCGGAAGCGGCCCAGGCACCGTTGTCATCATATGGTTTGCCGGTGTGTTTCGCGCACCAGGCGTCCATCAGCATATTTCCTGGGCCGCAGTCGAAGCCGGAAGCGGGGCGACCGGGAGCCAAATTCGTCAGATTACCGATGCCGCCTATGTTGACGATGACGCGGTGGATGCCGGGATGACGCAGCAGGTGGTCGTGAAATGCGGGAACCAGCGGTGCACCTTGCCCGCCTGCGGCGATGTCGCGACTGCGAAAATCGCTGACCACAGTGATGCCGGTCAACTCGGCGAGCAGCGCGGCGTTGCCGATTTGCAGCGAGTAGCCGTGTTCGGGGCGATGGCGGATGGTCTGGCCGTGGCAGCCGATGGCGCAGACCTGTTTTGCCGCGATGTCGGTTTGTGACAAAAGTGGAAAGATGCTTTGTGCATACATTCGTGCCAGCTGGTTGCCTACGGCCTGTGCCAGATGCAGCTCGTTATGCCCGGGCTGGTGCAGCGCAAGCAAGCTGTTTTTCAATGTGTCGTCAAACGGCAGGTAGTAATTGGCAAGCTGGATGGGTTCCGGCCGGCCTAAGTCGACAAGGACGGAATCGATGCCGTCCAGACTGGTTCCCGACATCAACCCGATATATAGCTCAGGCTGTTGCACGGGCTAATCAGTCGAGTTTTGCAAGATTGGTGTTGCGCAACAGGTTCAGCCGCGCAACCAGGTCGTTAGCTATCGGTTGAAACGCGGCGCGATCGGCAGCATCGATCGGTTTTGCGTCGGGTAAGGCAACGCGCAATGGGTCGTGTTGTTGTCCGTTAACCCTGAATTCATAATGAAGATGAGGGCCGGTTGCCAGTCCGGTCATGCCGACATAGCCGATGACCTCGCCTTGCTCGACATGCTGGCCTTTGTGCAGCCCCTTGGCAAAGCGCGACAAATGGCCATATACCGTGGTGTAGCGACTTTGGTGGCTGACCATGATGACATTGCCGTAGCCGCCTTGCTTGCCGACCACGGATACTATTCCGTCGGCAGTCACTTTGACTTTGGTCCCCATCGGAGCGGCAAAATCCGTGCCCTTGTGGGCGCGCCACTTGTTGAGTATCGGGTGAAAGCGGGAGAGCGAAAAACTGGAACTTACCCGCGAATACGCTATGGGTGAACGCAGAAAGGCTTTGTGTACGCTCTTGCCATCGGGCGTGTAGTAATCCCCGTGCTGGTTGTCTTTCTGGAAATATACTGCACGGTAGGTATGCCCCTGATTGATGAATTCAGCAGCCTGGATGCGGCCTGTATGAAGCAACGCGCCGTTGCTGTAGGTCATTTCGTACACCACGGTGAATTTGTCGCCTTTGCGCAAGTCATGATGAAAATCGATGTCGCCGCTGAAGAGTTCGTTCAGCTGGTTGGCGGCGGCTTCCGGCAAGCCTGCTTCGTCGGTCGCGGAATACAGGTTGGTTTTGATTTCGCCGGTGCGCACGAACAAACGCTTTTCAAGTTGTGCGGGCAAGGCAAGGGTTTTGAAAGTGGCGCCCTGCTTTTCTATTGATATCTGAGTGCCGTTGTCATTGAGATATCGCAGTGCGATCAACCCGCCGGAAGTTGTGGTTTCGGCCTGCACTTCTGTGCCGACCGGCAATTTCCGGAATGACACGGCTTCGGTAGCATTGCGCAAATAGTCGCTGGCGGCAGTATCCTCAATGTTCAAGCGAGTCATAAGCTCAGCCACGGTATCGCCATTTTGAACGCGCTCATCGCGCCAGTAACTTGCGCTAGCGGGCGCCGGATCGGCCACTTTGGCTAACGCGATCTCTTCTATGGCCACCCTTGCGGAAGCCAAATCAAAGTCAGCCTGGGGCACCAATCCGAAAGCCGTGACGACTCCCAGCAGAGGCAGTGTGGACAGGGCGACAAACCAGCGTAATTTTTTCTTGTTTTCCGGCAATTTGCGTCCTTGCCCGAACTGGTTTTGGGTTAACATTCATGACTCCTTGAGTTGCCTGGCTTGATTCTGGCAACGTGTTGCGTAGATAGACGGTGCGCACTTTACCAGAAAGGAACATCACCGCAAAATTGAACTGATGGGTGGAAAACCCGGCTGATGAATGGCGGGAAAGGCGGGAGTGTATGTTTAACCGCCCCGGGCATGAATCGAACACAAGTATGATTGAAATGACACATCTAAAAATGACACTTTCAGAGGCGCTGGAGCAGATCAAGCGCGGCGCTCACGAGCTGCTGCTTGAAGACGAGTTGAAACACAAGTTGGGCTTGGGACGCCCGTTGCGGGTCAAGGCGGGTTTTGACCCGACTGCGCCGGACTTGCATCTCGGCCATACCGTGCTGCTCAACAAGATGCGCCAGCTGCAGGATCTGGGCCACCATGCGCTGTTCCTGATCGGCGACTTCACCGGCATGATCGGCGACCCCAGCGGTAAAAATACCACCCGTCCGCCCTTGTCACGTGAACAAGTGGTCGAAAATGCCCAGTCGTATCGCGACCAGGTATTCAAGGTGCTGGACCCCGAAAAAACCGAGATCGTGTTCAATTCGACCTGGATGGACAAATTCAGCGCGGTCGATTTGATCAGGCTGGCATCCACGCACACCGTGGCACGAATGCTGGAGCGCGATGATTTTTCCAAACGCTACAAGGGTAACCAGCCCATCGCCATCCACGAATTCATTTATCCGCTGGTGCAGGGTTATGACTCCGTGGCGCTCAAGGCGGATATCGAACTGGGCGGAACGGACCAGAAATTCAACCTGCTGATGGGACGGGAGTTGCAGAAGCATTATGCGCAACCGGCCCAGTGTGTGCTCACCATGCCGTTGCTTGAAGGGTTGGATGGCGTGAACAAGATGTCCAAGTCCATGGGGAACTACATCGGCATCACCGATGTGCCGCAGGAGATGTTCGGCAAGCTGATGTCGATTTCCGATACCTTGATGTGGCGCTATCTGGAATTGTTGTCGTTCCGAAGTATCAGGGAGATTGCTGCCTGGCGCGCAGAGGTGGAAGGAGGGCGTAATCCGCGCGATATCAAGGTGCTGCTGGGGCTGGAGATTGTGGCGCGATTCCATGATAAGCAAGCCGCGGAAGCCGCACTGGCCGAGTTCGAATCGCGCTTTCGCCAGGGAGTGCTGCCGGAAGATATGCCGGAAATAAGTGTTGCCGCGCCTGATGGCCGCATCGTCGTGCCGCAATTGCTGAAACAGGCCGGGCTGGTGGAAGGAACTTCCGAGGCGATGCGCCTGATCCAGCAAGGCGCGGTCAAATTGGACGGTGAACGCGTCAATGACAAAGCTGCCGTGGTCGAGGCGGGCAGGGTGGTGGTGGCTCAGGTCGGCAAACGCAAGTTCGCCCGGGTGACGGTCAGTTAGCGTGAATTTCTCAAGACCATTCAAGTGCAGCAGCAATAACTTAATGGGGTAACAGTGTTAAATAAACTCGGCAAGTATGAGATCAGGCGCGAGCTCGGCAGGGGCGCCATGGGCATAGTCTATGAAGGCTACGACCCGTTTATCGAGCGTACTGTGGCGATCAAATCAATTCAGAAATCCATGATCGACAAATCCGAGGCCGGGGAGATACTAAGTCGATTCCGCCGTGAGGCGCAGGCGGCTGGGCGCCTCACGCATCCCAATATTGTTTCGGTTTATGAATATGGCGAGGATGGAGACGTGGCTTTCATCGCCATGGAATTCGTCGCCGGGACTGAATTGAGGGAGCACTTCGACAGGACTACGCGATTCAAAATTAACGACAGCGTAATAATCATGACCCAGCTGCTTGATGCGCTTGAGTACTCGCATTCCCATGGTGTGATACACCGGGACATCAAGCCTTCGAACATACTGATCACTGAAGATGGGCAGGTGAAGATCGCGGATTTCGGCATTGCAAAGATTGAATCTTCAGAACTCACGCAAATCGGTACCGTGCTGGGCACGCCGTCATATATGTCGCCAGAGCAGTTTATGGGGCTGGCCGCGGATCGCCGTAGCGATATTTATTCTGCAGGTGTCATCCTCTATCAGTTTCTCACCGGAGAACGACCATTTACCGGCAGTAATATGACCATTATCATGCACAAGGTTTTGAATCATGCTCCGGCTCTCCGAAGCAAACTCAACCCCGACCTGCCGGATGCGCTATGTAAGGTCGCGGAAAAAGCCATGGCAAAACAGCCGGAAGATCGCTTCCAAACAGCGGCAGAGTTCATCAAATATCTGAAAATTGCGGTGGAATCGCCGGCTCCTGAGGCCCGGGCGTTTTCTGCAGAAGCGACAAAAATATCTGGTTCAGCGCAAGATCCGCAGAAAATTGGTGTTGGTCAAAGTTCGATTATCGATTTCAACATGGACGATTTTGAAGTGCGCCTGAAAGAGTCGCAGCGGGAGGCCGATCGCAAATCCGGTATCGCGGATATTCAGGAACAGCAGGATAATTCACTGCGGGAAGTCAACCTGGGATTCCATCAATTTATTTTATCTCAAGAGAGTGTGGCGATCCCGGCCGCCGCACTCCCTGTTTCTGATACCCACATTTTGCCGGCAGCCCCGGCAGTATTGAACGAGTCCGGTCTGCTAGCCGGATTGGCGCGGGAAGCGAAAGAGAGTTTGGATTCCAGGCAATCTGCATTACAGGAGAGCCGGACCAGGGACGGGCGCGTGAATGATGCTTTAAACAGGATCGCCAAATTTTTTAACCCGTTTATCAGGCATGTCAACGAGGTGGGCCCCGCGATAAATAGAACCTACCGCTATGATGCTCGTACGATCTACTCCAGTCTGAAGTGGCGGGATGCGACCATTGAGAGTCGCAAGCAAAGTCTTTTCGATGCGGCGCTTACGGATTTTGTCGCACTCAGCATTAACCTGTGCGCGCCGGGACCCGTGCTGCTAAAACGGCCCTGGGGACCGCTTGAAACGATCAAGAAGGAGTTACAGGTTTTGAAATTGCGCGTGATCGACGATATGGACGCGGCCAGCAAGAAGCCCAAACAGGAATGGCTGGAAACACGGTTGGCCGCTGATTTTCCGGTACAGATCAAATTTCAGGGAAACTATACCGAAAGCAATATCAATGTGGTGTGCCTGAATATTGCGGCTTTCGGCGCCTCTGTCTGCAAACTTGATCCCGACGATGTTACCCCCGCGTTTCTGGATGATCTTGGCATCTTTCTCATCGGGCGATCGGATAAATTGCCGGCGCAATTGAGGTGTGTCTAATATTTGACCCGGCAAAGCCGGGTCTTTAAGTCTTCTGGTGGCATCTGTAACGGTCAATCTGAAGGATGACGCGTTAACGACAGGGCTGCCGAGGCCGTGGCGCGGGTTGGCAAGCGCAAATTCACCAGAAATGCGGCCCGGTAAATACAGGTTGTGGAGGGAGGTGGCTTTTGCTAGAATCGCGCCCTCAATTTTTTTGAATAAGGTAGTTTGTTCATGACAACAGTACGTGTGAAAGAGAATGAACCGTTTGAAGTCGCCATGCGCCGGTTCAAGCGTTCCGTGGAAAAGACCGGTCTGCTGACCGACCTGCGCGCCCGTGAATTTTATGAAAAGCCCACCGCAGAGCGCAAGCGCAAACTGGCCGCCGCCGTGAAGCGCCATTACAAGCGCCTGATGAGCCAGGTTCTCCCACCCAAGCTCTATTAATACTTAATCTTTGCGCCTTTTGGGGTGCGGCGGTTGGTACCGGTATGAGTCTCAAGCAACAAATCACCGAAGACATGAAAGCCGCGATGCGCGCCAAGGATGCGGCGCGCCTCGGGGCGATTCGTTTGCTGCTTGCCGCGATGAAACAGCGCGAGGTGGACGAACGTGTCGAATTGTCGGATGCCGACGTGGTCGCGATCATCGAAAAGATGAACAAGCAGCGCCGCGATTCCATCAGTCAATATGAAGCGGCAGGCCGCCAGGATTTGGCGGATGTCGAAAAGTTCGAGATGAGCGTGCTGGCTGAATATATGCCGCAACAATTCAGTGAGGCCGAAGTCGTTGCAGCCGTGGCCGAGGCGATTGCCGCCAGCGGTGCGACCGGTCAGCAGGACATGGGCAAGGTGATGGGCGTGCTCAAATCGAAATTGGCAGGACGCGCCGATATGGGCAAAGTTTCTGCGTTGATTAAAACACAACTGACCAAATAACCTGTAGCAACCATCCCGGGTAGTACCCAGACAACCATTCCTTGGTTTTTTGCCGAGCGTAATGAAAAGGCGGTGCTGGCGTGATTCCAAAAAATTTCATTCAGGATCTGCTTAATCGCCTCGACATCGTGGATGTGATCGAGCGCTACGTGCCGCTAAAAAAAGCCGGGGCAAATTTCGTTGCCTGCTGCCCGTTCCACAGCGAAAAATCCCCCTCATTCACGGTAAGCCAGACCAAGCAGTTCTACCATTGTTTCGGTTGTGGAGCACACGGCACTGCAATTGGCTTTGTCATGGAGCACGCCGGGCTCGGATTCGTCGATGCGATCGAGGAATTGGCGCGCAGCGCGGGTTTGGAAGTTCCCAATGAACGTCCTGCCACAACCGAGGCGTACCAGAAAATTGCGCCGAACCTGTATGAGGTGATGCAAACCGCCACCCGCTATTACAGGGAGCAGCTCAAAAATTCCCGGCGAGCGATCGACTATCTGAAGCAGCGCGGCCTCAGCGGCGAAATTGCGGCAAAGTTCGGTATTGGCTATGCGCCGGATGGCTGGCAAAATCTTGCCGCCGCGTTCCCCAATTACCAGGATGCCACGCTGCACGAAACCGGCCTGGTGATCACCGGCGACGAGGATAAACGCTATGACCGGTTTCGCGACCGCATCATGTTTCCGATCATCAACGTGCGCGGACAGGTTATCGGCTTTGGCGGCCGCGTACTGGACAAAGGCGAGCCCAAATACCTGAACTCGCCGGAAACGCCGCTGTTTGAAAAAGGCCGCGAATTGTACGGCTTGTTTCAGGCGCAAAAAGCCATCCGCGCGGCCCAGCAAGTGCTGGTGGTGGAAGGATACATGGATGTGGTGGCGTTGGCCCAGCACGGTGTGGAATACGCCGTTGCAACCCTGGGTACGGCGACCACGCCGTACCACATCCAGAAATTATTGCGCCTTACCGAACATATCGTATTCTGCTTTGACGGAGACAAGGCGGGTCAGCGAGCGGCCTGGCGCGCACTGGAAAATGCCCTGCCTTACCTGCAGGACGGCAAGCGCATCAGTTTTTTGTTCCTGCCTGTCGAGCATGACCCGGACAGTTTTATCCGTGAATTCGGCAAGGACACTTTTGAGCAGCGTATTCAGGAAGCAATGCCGCTGTCTGCATATCTGTTGCGCGAAACCAGCGCCGAGCTGGATTTGCGCACCCAGGAAGGACGCAATCAGTTATTGCAGCGCGCGAAGCCGCTGCTGACTGCTATCGTTGCGCCGGCCACGGCGTTATTGTTGCGCAAGGAAGTTGCTGTGCTTTCAGGGGTCAGTCAGGCGGAACTAGAGGAGTTGTACGAAATCAAACCGGTCGCGCGTTCAGTACGGCCAGCCATGCAAAAGGTTGGAAGAACACAGATATCAACGCAACGTATATTGCTGCAATGTCTAATTGCCAATCCTGCGCTGGGTGCGCAAATGCCTGATGATTGGCATGGCGAGGGAGCAGAGTCAGAAGCGATTTCGGCGGTACTGTCAATGCTGAGAGAAGCCGATTTCTCCCTGAGCGGTTCCGCTCTAATCCAGTTTTTTCAAGGGACATCATATGAGAACCTCTTGGTAGCAGCACAAATTGTTGTGTTGGAATGGGGCGACGAATTTGATGTGGAAATGTGGTTTTTTGATGCACTAAAGAAAATGCATGAAAGTAAGAGGCCGCAGCAGCGACATGCACTGGAGAACAAGCTTGCAAATAAAAGTGTGCAGGATATGAATGTGGAAGAGCGCGAGGAATATATGCGACTCTTCAAGCGAAGCTAAGCTGTTCAATAGGTAGAGAAAGAATTGGCAGAATCGGGTATAATCCGCCGCTTTTCCGCGGCCTTGAGGTAATTCCAGGCCTTACGCAATTGGGAATCTGAACATGGCAAAGATTAAAGAAGACAAGAAAAAGCAAGTCAAGAAACAGGCGGCCGTTATTGAACAGCCGGTCATAGACCGGTTGCAGGATATCGAGGCGCGGCGCACGCGACTGAAAGCATTGATCGTGCTTGGCAAGGAACGCGGTTATCTGACTTACGCCGAGATCAACGATCATCTGCCGGATATGCTTGAAGTCGAGCAGATCGAAGGCGTGGTCAGCATGATCAACGAGATGGGGGTGTCGGTGTGCGATGTCGCGCCCGATGCGGAAGCTCTGATCATGACGGACGTGGCGCCGGCTGTGGCAGACGAAGATGCCGTAGAGGAAGCCGAGGCCGCGCTTTCCACGGTGGACTCGGAATTCGGGCGGACCACCGACCCGGTGCGTATGTATATGCGCGAAATGGGCACTGTAGGGTTGCTCACCCGCGAAAAAGAAATCGAGATCGCCAAGCGCATCGAAGAAGGCCTGAAGCATATGATACAGGCGATTTCTGCGTGCCCGGCGACGATAGCCGAGATTCTCGCGCTGTCGGCAAAGATCGAAAACAATCAGATGCGTATCGACGAGCTGATCGATGGCTTTGTCGATACAGAAGATGAGGCAGTCATTTCTACTTCGGACAGCGAAGAAGAGACCGAGGAAATCACCGATAGCGGCGATGAAGAAGAAGACGAAGAGGCCGCGGCAGCAGAAGCGGCAGCCAATCTGGCGCAGCTTAGAGAGGATGCTTTGGCGCGTTTCGCGCTGGTATCCGATCTGTTTATCAAGATGGGCAAGGCTTACGAGAAACACGGCTATCGCAGCAAGCAGTACGACAAGCTGCAAACCGGCATTTCAGACGAGTTGATGAAATTCCGCTTTTCCGCAAAGCAGGTGGATGCATTGTGCGACACCATGCGCGGGCTGGTCGAGGAAGTGCGCCGCAGCGAACGCAGCATCCAGGATATGTGCGTATCAAAAGGCAAGATGCCACGCCCGCATTTCATCAAGACATTCCCCGGCAATGAAGACAATTTGCAATGGGTGACGCAGGAACTGAAGACGAAAAAACCCTATAGTGAAACGCTGGAACGTTATCAGCATGCAATCGTGGAGCAGCAAAAGAGTCTGCTGGATCTGCAACGGCGTGTCGGCATCCCGATCCGCGACCTGAAGGAAATCAACCGCCAGATGACCAACGGCGAAGCCAAGGCACGCCGCGCCAAACGCGACATGATTGAGGCCAACCTGCGGTTGGTGATTTCGATCGCCAAGAAATACACCAACCGCGGATTGCAATTCCTTGACCTGATCCAGGAAGGCAACATCGGCCTGATGAAGGCGGTGGACAAGTTCGAATACCGTCGGGGCTACAAGTTTTCCACCTATGCCACCTGGTGGATACGCCAGGCGATCACCCGTTCCATCGCCGACCAGGCGCGCACCATCCGTATCCCGGTACACATGATCGAGACCATCAACAAGATGAACCGCATCTCGCGGCAGATCATGCAGGAGACCGGGCAGGAGCCGGATGTCGCGACACTGGTGTTGAAGATGGAGATGCCCGAAGACAAGATTCGCAAGATATTCAAGATCGCCAAAGAACCAATCTCGATGGAGACCCCGGTGGGTGATGATGACGATTCGCACCTGGGCGACTTCATCGAAGACTCGCATACTGCGGTGCCTATCGATGCGGCGATCTACGAGAGCCTGCGCGGTGCCACCTCGGATATCCTGGACAGCCTGACACAGCGCGAAGCCAAGGTATTGCGGATGCGCTTCGGTATCGAAATGAACACAGATCACACTTTGGAAGAAGTGGGCAAACAATTCGATGTCACACGCGAACGTATCCGTCAGATTGAAGCCAAGGCGCTGCGCAAACTCCGCCATCCTTCGCGTTCCGAGAAGCTGAAAAGCTTTCTGGATAGCGAAAATTAAGCTGAGTATCACAAAACTCTTTCGGGTCGTTAGCTCAGTTGGTTAGAGCAGAGGACTCATAATCCTTTGGTCGGTGGTTCAAGTCCACCACGACCCACCAATAAAGCAAAGGCCTGCAGAAATGCAGGCCTTTTGTATTTCTACCACCACGTTCTTGCTGAAGATATCCGAAATACGC
>LSLI01000032.1 GCA_001577345.1 Candidatus Gallionella acididurans | reverse complement strand
CAAGGCACAACCGCAACCTTTCTTTTTCAGGGGTAGACCCACCAAGCGCGATCGCAGGGAGATGGAGCGTTTCAAGAAAAACAACTGAGCTTTGCCCCCAATGCTGTTTACTTAACCGTTCGTGGTGAGGTATCGAACCACTTGATGCGTGCCCTTCGATACGCTTGACGTGCCCTGCCATGAGTTTGCCGAATGGCCACGGGCTCCTGAATCCACAGGCACGTTTTTGCGCAGTTGCAATCTTCAATATCGCCGCATACGCGGAGTTTGACATGACGCTAAACGCCACCAAAAAAGCTCAAGCCTGTTGGCGCGGATTGCATCCGGCAAGGTATACTTTTATTCTGTTTTGAACCATGTCCCGGCTGCAAATCAATCACACGCCGAGACAGCATTTTTGAAGGGAGCGATGCATGTTTATTTCTCGATATGGTTCGGGGGCGCGATGGCTGGCGGCTTTATTTGCCGTTGCCGGTTTGGCATGGGCAGTGAACAGCCATGCCTCGCCCGGACCGGATGACCGGCAGGCGATATCCGATAGTTACAGCCAGGCGCTTGCCAGCCCGATAAGGAACGATGCGGACAGGGATGCCGATGCCCAGCGCAAACCCCTCGAATTTCTGCAGTTCACTAATGTGCGGCCCGGTATGCGGGTTCTGGATATTGCCGCAGGCGGCGGGTACACCACGCAACTGCTTGCGCTGGCGGTTGGCAGCAAGGGCACCGTCTGGGCACAGAATGCCAAATCACAACCTGCACTTGAGAAGAGGCTGTCCAGTCACCCCCAGGCCAACATCATTCCTGTCATTCGGTCTTACCAGGACCCGGTGCCCGATGCCGCAACCCAACTTGATTTGATTACCATCGTGATGGATTACCACGATATCGCCTATATGCCGGTTGACCGTGCAAAGATGGATGGCCGGTTGTTCGATGCATTGAAATCTGGCGGGCACCTCGTTGTGCTGGATCATTCGGCCAAGGCGGGGAGCGGTGTCTCGGTGGCAAAAACACTGCACCGCATTGACGAAAAAGTCGTTCTGGACGAATTTCGGCAAGCGGGTTTCCAGCTTGAACAGTCGGGAGATTTTTTGAGGGTTCCGTCCGATTCGCGCGACCAGGCATTTTTTGACATGAAAACCCCGACTGATAAATTCGCATTGCGCTTCATCAAGCCTTGATGGGCTGCATACCCAAACAATAACCGGGGACGATGATGCATACTGTTCTGATTACAGGTGCCAACCGCGGGATAGGCCTGGAATTCTGCCGGCAGTATGCTGCTGAAGGCTGGCGTGTGCTGGCATGCAGCCGTGAGCCCGACAAGGCTGACGCGCTGGCCAAGCTGGCAGCGCTTTATCCCGGACTGATTGCCCTGCATACCCTGGATGTCGCCGACCATGCCCGGATTGAACGTTTGGCGCAGGAACTGGGCGGCGAATCGATCGACCTGCTGATCAACAATGCCGGTGTCTATCCAGATTCCGATACGCTGGGTTTCGGCCATACCGACTATGCGGAATGGCTGCAGGCATTCCGCATCAATACCATGGCGCCGCTCAAGATGGCTGAGACATTCGCCCCGCACCTTGCCAGGGGAAAACAAAAAGTCATCGTGGCCATCACCAGCAAAATGGGCAGCATCACGGACAATGCCGGGGGAGGAAGTTACCTTTACCGCTCCAGCAAAGCGGCGCTCAACATGGTCGTGAAGAGTCTTGCCATTGACCTGAAACCGGGTGGAATCACTGCGGTGGTATTTCATCCGGGTTGGGTGCAGACCGATATGGGTGGGCCAAATGCAATGATCCCTGCAGCACAAAGCGTGTCCGGCATGAGGAAAATGATCGGCAGGCTCACGGCAGCCGACTCCGGGAAATTTTTCGGTTATGATGGCCAGGAAATCCTCTGGTAGCCATGGCAGAATCGCGCAACGCCAGGCTCTGGCAGTTTCGGGTACATTATTCTGATAAGGAGAAAATATGGAAGTGCTGCAAAAGATATTCATTGCCGCTGCGGTAATATTTGTTGTCGGAGGAATAGTCTGGTTCATATTCATTGCACATTGACGTGTCCGTCTCGGATTGGTGGCGGACGCTGGCGATCCATCGGGTTGCACGGGGCTCGCGGATGGCCCGGTTCGGGATGAATACATGAAAAAAGATTTTTGGCTGGAGCGTTGGCAGCGGGAAGAGACCGGGTTTCACCGGGACGAATTCAATCCCCATCTGCGTTTGTACTGGGAAGAATTGCAGCCTGCCCGGGACAGTGTGGTGTTCGTGCCGCTGTGCGGTAAAAGCCGCGACATGCTTTGGCTGCGCGAGCAGGGGCACCAGGTGCTGGGAGTGGAATTGAGCGCCATCGCGGTGCAGGCTTTCTTCAAGGAAAACGGCTATACCCCGCAACGCGTTACAGGCGAAAAATTTGACTGCTGTGCAGCGAATGGCATCCGCATTCTGCGCGGGGATTTTTTCGACCTGGGCAGGGATGACCTGGCGCAAGTAAGCGCGGTGTACGACCGCGCAGCGCTGTGCGCGCTGCCACCGGAAATGCGCGAACGCTATGCCAGCCACATGGCCGGCATCCTGCCTCGCGCGACCCGGATATTGCTGATTACTGTGGATTATCCTCAGCACGAAATGCAGGGCCCGCCATTTTCAGTGACTACCGGGGAAGTGGAACAACTCTACCGGGAACATGCCGAAATACACTTGCTGGCGAGTCAGGACACGCTGGCGCAAAATCCGCGCTTTCAGCAGCGCGGTTTGAGCCGGATGCGGGAAAACATCTTCATGCTGACGTTGCGCTAGATTGAAAATGCCTGTTGCTGACCCATATCCTGGAATGTGCGGCAGCGCAGGTGGCATGGGGACAGCACGATGCTAGCATTCTCATTGTTGCTGACCGGCGGCATCGCCGCCGCAGTGTTCTACATCATACTTATCAAGCGCAGGCTGGCCCGTGATCGCGCCGAACGGAAGCAGGCGGAACAACGCGAACAAATCCGCAGCCATGTGCTGGAACTGCTGGCCCATGGCGCACCGCTCGCGACGATACTGGGTGCCATCGTGCGCGGGCTGGAGCAGGAGAAGCCGGACATGCTTTGCAGCATCATGCTTCTCGACAGCGAGGGCAAGCATCTGCTGAACGGAGCGGCGCCCAGCCTGCCCGATTTTTACAACGATGCGGTCGACGGGTTCGGGATAGGCATAGGCGCAGGGTCTTTCGGCACAACTGCCTTTACCGGCCAGCGCGTCATCGTCGCAGACGTCCGTACCCATCCTTACTGGGCGCCCTACAGGGAACTCACCGCCAGGGCGGGACTGGGAGCGTGCTGGTCGGAACCCATCCGTTCCGCATCCGGCAAAGTGCTCGGCGCCTTCGCAATTTATCACCGGCAAGCCCATCATCCGTCGGATGACGAGATCCGCCTGATCGAACAAACCGCCAATCTGGCCGAGATCGCGCTGGGACGCAGCCGTGCCGACCAGGCGCTCAGGGAGAGCGAGAAACTGCTTTCCGATATTCTGGAAAACGTCACTTCCTACATCTACATGAAAGACACCAGCGGCCGCTACCTGTTCGCCAACCGCTTGTTGCGCGAGCGGTTTGCCGCGCCGATGGAAGAGATCGTGGGATATGACGACAGCAAATTTTTCGATGCCGACACGGCCGCCAATATGCGCAAGGACGACCTGCGCGTTTTGCATCATGGCGAGACCATACAGGCCGAGGAGACCAATCACAACCTGCTCACCGGGGTGATGGATGTGTTCCTTTCGGTCAAGCTTCCGCTAAGACGCGAAAACGGCAGTATCTACGCCTTGTGCGGCATCTCTACCGATATCAGCAAGCGCAAGGAGGTGGAAGAACATATGCAACACATGGCGCAGTATGACGCGCTCACCCACCTGCCCAATCGCGCGCTGTTCAATGACCGTCTGCAGCAGGCGATCGCCGCCGCCCAGCGCAACAAGGCGCGCCTGGCGCTGATGTTCATCGACCTGGACAAGTTCAAGCCGGTCAACGACACCTACGGTCACGGCGTGGGCGATCTGCTGTTGAAAGAAGTCGCGCTGCGCATCCAGGATTGCCTGCGCGATTCGGACACCGCCGCGCGGATAGGCGGCGATGAATTCGTCATCCTGCTGCCGGCCATCGAAACGCAGCAGGACGCGGCCAGAGTCGGGGAGAAAATACTTCACGCCCTCAACCGGCCTTTTGCGCTGGCGGGGCACACGCTGGAAATTTCCGGCAGCATAGGCGTTGCGGTCTATCCGGAACACGGCAGGGACGAGAAGTTGCTGGTCAAGAGCGCCGACATCGCGATGTATCACGCAAAGAAAAACGGACGCAACAATGTCAGGCTGTACCAGCCGGGGTTGCAGGGAATCAGCGAGTGAATTCCAGGCAGTGGCCTGATCCCCGGGATGTCAAATCCGGCCGGGGTTCAACTGTGGTCCTTTATTCCGGAACAGCTGGCACCCAGCCAGCGGCCCTTGATGTCCATGTGTATTTTTCCGCCGCCGGCTTGAACCAGGTCCGTGGTGGCCACCAGGCTTTCCGGCGTCCTGGCCTCGATTGACAGTTTCATCGTGAGGGCTTGCGGTGCCGGGCAAATTCGTTCAAGGACGAGCTTGTTTGCCGATTTGGTGACGACCTTCTTTTTGCATTGCCCGTGGCCTTCGTCCGAGGTGTTAAAGAGATCTTCGTCCAGATTCTGTTGCGTGATGCAACTTTGCCTCACGCGCGTAACGGGCTTGCCTGCACGCGCCTGCATGGTTTGCTCAATCTTGTCGCGTTGCTCGGGCGGCATATTGGCCAGCACGTCAGGGGGTATCAACACGCCTTGCATCAGGGTGGTTGTGGTGATTTCCCAGGCGCCAGGTTTTGCATTAAGGGAGTCGGCGAGCGCATACAACGGTGCCGCAACGGCGAAAGCGATGACGCATCGAAGAATGACTTTGACTGGCATTTCTTGCTCCTTATAACAGCTGGTTGAAAAATTCGATCCGGTTCCGCCTGCCTTCCGGGTCAGGCTTCTTCCACATTTTGGGTGGTAAATTCAATTCCGCCCAGATGCTTTGCAACAAAGTTATACACCCACGCCCCGAACAGCGTGAACAGGAATCCAAACAGGGCATAAAAAAATGGCAAGGCGAGCATGGAGCCAGAAACATATGGCGGCTTAGGCCCCGGCATGGCCAGCATCAGCAGCAGAAGCGGCAGCGATATGGCAAAGTACAGTACTGCAAGAACTTTTGCGGATTGAAGCGGTGAAATGTTTGTAATCTGTTTTCTCAAGGTAATCTCCGGTTGGTGATGTTCACTTCAGCGCGCATTCCATGCCTGTCGTCCGTGCAGCCCGTGACACCCCATGCCGGGGGCGTCCGTGTGAAGCAGATTAATCGTTGCATCAGGTTTGGGCAAGCGCGTTATCCACGGGATGGGCATGCCTGCGCATTCCACACCAGCATGCGATTGTTGGAGGGCATCGCGATGTCGTGCAGCAGTTCCAGGCCATGCGATGCGGCAAGGCGGTTGACCGCCTCGAAATCGCGCACGCCGCTGTTCGGGTCGCGCGACTTTAGCCAGGCATCGAAATGGGCATTGCTTTCGGAAGTGAAATTTCCGGCGTAATTGTAGGGCCCATAAAAACACACGCATCCGCCCGGTGCTATGACGCGGGCGATATGCGCGAACAGGCTTTCGACTTCCGGCCAGGAAATGATATGCACCGTGTTGGCATTGAAGATCGCATCCACCGGCGGAACCGTCCAGCACTCGTCATTCACGTCGAGCGCAAGCGGTGCCAAAACGTTGGGCAGTTGCGCCTCGTCCAGCCAGGCCTGTATGCCAGCAAGATTCTGCGCCAGTTCGCTGGGTTGCCAGATCAGATGGGGCAGCTCGCGGGCGAAATGCACCGCGTGCTGGCCGGTACCGCTGGCGATCTCCAGCACTTGTCTGTGTCCGGCGAAAACCTCTTTCAGCACGGCGAGTATCGGCGCCTTGTTCTTTTCGCAGGATTCGGAATGGGGTTTCATAAAATATTCGCGTATCTTGTAGCCCCATTGTAGCAAGCGGATAGAATATGCCGATGCAGAATATTTCATCATGAATTCGCCCGCACTGAAAATCATCGGGGACCTTGCGGAAATTCCCGCAGCGCAATGGGACGCGCTGGCCGGGGACGACCCGTTTCTTTCCCATGCCTATCTGCATGCGCTGCAGGAAAGCGGTTGTGCCACGGCGCAATTCGGCTGGCAGGCCCGATTCATCACCCTGTGGCAGGACGAGAGATTGCTGGGCGCGATGCCGCTTTATCTGAAGATGAATTCGTACGGCGAACACGTGTTCGATTTTGCCTGGGCCGAAGCTTATCAGCGCAACGGGCTGCGCTATTATCCCAAGCTGGTGTGTACCGTGCCGTTCACGCCGGTCACCGGCAGGCGCTTGCTGGCGAGTACTCCGGAGACGAGAGCGTTGTTGTTGAAAGGTGCATTGGAGTATGCGGGAGACGGAGCAGGGATGGGAGTGTCTTCGCTGCATTGCCTGTTCCTGGATGAGGACGATGCGGGGGAGGCGCAGTCCCGGGGCATGATGTTGCGCCAGGATGTGCAGTTTCATTGGCACAATCCCGGCTACCTGGATTTTGACGAATACCTGGCCGCGTTGAGTCGCGACAAGCGCAAGCGCATCAAGCAGGAGCGGCGCAGGGTGCAGGAGGCGGGAATCACATTGCAATGCGTCACCGGAGAACATGCCACCCGCGAGCAGTGGGCTTTCTTTGCCTCGTGTTATGCGCATACCCGGCAGACGCACCATTCGCCGCCCGCGCTGAATGAGGATTTTTTCCAGCGCATCGGCGCGACGATGCCGCAACAAACGCTGCTGGTGATCGCCTCGCGGGAGGGACGGATGATCGCCAGCGCGCTTAATTTGTTTACCGGGGATGTGTTGTACGGGCGCTCCTGGGGTGCGTTCGAATATCATCCCGGGCTGCATTTCGAGGCTTGCTACTACCAGGCGATCGAATTCTGCATCGCGCGCAACATCAGGACATTCGAGGGCGGTGCGCAGGGTGAGCACAAACTGGCGCGCGGGTTTTTGCCGGTGACCACCCGCTCCGCCCACTGGCTGGCGCATCCCCAGTTTTCGCGCGCAGTGGAAAATTATTTGCAGCAGGAGACCGGCGCCATCCAGGAATATGTGGATGAACTCAATGAACGCAGCCCGTTCAAGCGCACCTGATGTTTCGTCATTCCCGTTTTCGCAGGAACGGCGGATAGCGGCGGCCAGCCGGTGTCAGCGCGGTTCGATCTGCGACAGGTGCCGCGCCACTGAAAGCCACGCGCCCAGCCAGCCTAGGTACATCGAGAACAGCAACAGCGAAATGCTGTCGCCCCACGACAGCGGATGCAGGATGAACTGGCTGGCGTAGAGCTGCGTGAGCGCCTTGAGCTGGAAATTGAGCAGCTGCAGGCTGAGGGTGATGATCAGCCAGGCCATGATCCCGCCGAGCAGTCCCTGTGCTGCGCCGAAATACAGGAACGGGCGGCGGATGAAGCCATTGGTCGCGCCTATCAGTTTGGAAACTTCGATCTCGCTGCTTTGTGTCAGGATTTGCAGGCGGATGGTGTTGAACGTGATCGCGACCAGCGCCAGGCTGAGCAGGCCGGCCAGGATCAATACCAGCATGCGCCCGAATTTGAGCAATGCCTCCAGCTTGTAAGCCCATGCCGAATCGAGCTGCGCCTGTTCCACTTTGGGCAGCTTGGCCAGTTCGTTGCGCAGTGTTTCAAGCGCCTGCGCCTGCACGGGTTTGGGATAAATGACGAATGCATCCGGCAGCGGGTTCTGCTGCAGGCCGCCGATCACGTCGGCAAGGCCGGTGCTTTGCTTGAGCTGTTCCAGCGCAGCCGCGCGGGAGACAAACTCGACGCGGTCTATGGCCGGGTTTTGCGCGAGTTGCGCGCGCAATTTGCCGATCTCGTCGGTTTTTGCATCCAGGTTCAGGAACAGGCTGATCTGCGGTGTGCCGGAGAGTTGCGTGACCAGGCCCTGCACGTTTTGCAGCAGCAAGTACATGCCGGCGGGCAAACTGAGCGCGATGCCGATGACCAGGATATTGAAGAACCCTCCCAGCCGCGAAGAGAAGATGCGGCGCAGTGCGGTGCGCAATACGGCCAGGTGCTGTACGAGTCCGCGCATCATGCCTGCCCCGGGCGCGTCGCAGCGGATTTGCCCGGGCCTGCCGGGGCTGCGGAAGACGCGGCGGGCTGCAATTCACCGTGCTTCAGCTCAATGGTGCGAACTCTGGTGTCCTGAAGCACGCTGGTGTCGTGGGTCGAGATCAGCAGTGTGGCGCCGACCTGGTGGAAAGACTTGAATATCGCCATGATCTCCTGCGCGTAAGCGGCATCCAGATTGCCGGTGGGTTCGTCGGCCAGCAGTATGGACGGGCGGTTCACGATGGCGCGCGCGATGCACAGGCGCTGCTGTTCGCCGCCCGACAAGGCGATCGGATGGGATTTTTCGCGTTTGAGCAGCCCGACTTTGTCGAGCGCGGCGCGCACCCGCTTGCTGCTCTCGCGATGGTCGAAACCGCAGATCTGCAGCGGCAGCAGCACATTGTCGAACGCGTTGCGGTCGAACAGCAGCTTGTGGTCCTGAAAGATGATGCCCAGATTGCGGCGCAGATAAGGCAGGGCGCGTTCCTTCAGCACGCCGACATTCTGGTTGTTCACCAGCACGCTGCCGGAGTTCGGGCGTTCGATCGCCGCGATCAATTTGAGCAGCGTGCTCTTGCCGGCGCCCGAGTGGCCGGCGAGGAATACCATTTCGCCGGCAGCGATCCTGAACGACACGTTCTTCAGTGCCTGATAGCCGCCGGGGTAACGCTTGTTGACCTGGGAAAATGAGATCATTTTGAAAACCTTGTTACCCGCAGATTACACAGATTTGCGCAGAGTTTTATCTCGAGGGGGTTGCTGAAGATAAATGAGACTACCAAGTCCTGTGCCTTCACGCATGATTTTAACCGGTGTAAATCTGCGTGATCTGCGGAGAACTGTTTTTTTGTAATCATTCGTCCAGTCCCAGCAGCGCCGCAACAAAATCTTCCGCGACGAAGGGGCGCAGATCATCCAGTGCTTCGCCCACGCCTATGAAGCGTACCGGGATCGGGTGCGCCCGGCCACGATTGATATGGGCAATTGCGGCGATCACGCCGCCCTTGGCTGTGCCGTCCAGTTTGGTGAGTATCAGTCCGGTTACGCCCAGTGCCTGGTCGAATGCCTTCACCTGGCTGAGCGCGTTCTGCCCGGTGTTGGCATCCAGCACCAGCAGCACTTCGTGGGGCGCATCGGGCAAGGCCTTGGAGATCACGCGCTTGACCTTTTTGATTTCTTCCATCAGGTGCGCCTGGGTGGTGAGCCGTCCCGCGGTATCGGCCAGCACCACATCGATGTTGCGGGCTTGCGCGGACTGCACTGCATCATAGATCACCGCGGCGGAATCGCCGCCTTGTTGCGAGATCACCGTCACTTTGTTGCGTTCGCCCCAGGCCATCAGTTGTTCGCGTGCCGCGGCGCGAAAGGTATCGCCTGCGGCCAGCATCACCGACAAGCCCTGGCCTTGCAGATATTTCGCCAGCTTGCCGATCGAAGTGGTCTTTCCGGCACCGTTTACGCCCACCATCATGATGACGAAAGGCTTGCGGGCTTGAATTTGGGCTGGGGCATGCAGCGGTTGCGCCAGGGGTTTGAGCAGCTTGAGCAGGCAATGCGCGAGTGCGTCCTTGAGTTCTGCGGCCTCGCTCAGGCGCTGTTCCTTGACGCGGTGGCGCAGATCGGCGAGCAGGGCGCGCGTCGCATCCATGCCCACATCAGCGCTGATCAGGATGGTTTCCAGTTCCTCGTACAGGTCGTCGTCTATCCTGCCGCCGCCGGCGAACAGGCCGGTCAGCTGGCTGCCGGTGCGCGCCAGACCGGACCTCAGTTTCGTGATCCAGCCGGCGGGCTTTTCGCTCGCGGGTTCGGGTGAAAGATTTTTCAGGAAACTAAACATGAAATTGGGTGGTCGATGCAAGAGTGTGGTCGGAAGGCGGAAAAGTGTCGCATAATGCACGCCGCATTTTATGCCGAATACACCTTACAGGGCTAGGGACATGAAAACTTATTTAATTTGCATCGCATTATTGTTGGGCTGCTCGCAGAACGCCGCCCATGCGGAGACCTATGAACGCACGCTGGCGAACGGCTTGAAAGTGGTCGTCAAGGAAGACCATCGCGCGCCGGTGGTGGTGCAGCAGATATGGTACAAGGCCGGCAGCATGGATGAGAATACCGGCCTTACCGGTGTCGCGCATGCGCTCGAACATATGATGTTCAAGGGTACCAGGACAGTCCCCGCGGGGGAGTTTTCCCGGCGCATCGCGGCGGCAGGCGGGCGCGAGAACGCTTTTACCAATACCGATTACACCGCCTACTTCCAGCAACTGGATAAATCCCAATTGCCGCTGGCGATGAAGCTGGAGTCGGACCGGATGCACAACCTGAACCTGACCGCCAGGGAATTCGGCAAGGAGATCAAGGTGGTCATGGAAGAGCGGCGCATGCGCACCGATGATGAACCGCAATCGCTGATGAACGAGATCATGATGGCGACGATCTATGAGGAGCATCCTTATCATCATCCGGTGATCGGCTGGATGAATGATCTTGAGGCCATGTCGGTAAACGATGTAAAGGAATGGTATACCCGCTGGTATGCGCCGAACAACGCCACGCTGGTGATCGCCGGGGATGTGAAGGCAGAGGAAGTGTTTGCGCTGGCGCAACGCTACTACGGCGCCATTCCCAAAAAGACGCTGCCGGTGCGCAGGCATTTTGTTGAACCCAAGCAGGTCGGCATCAAACGCGTGGTGGTGAAAGCGCCGGCCGAATTGCCGCAACTGGTGATGGCCTACCAGGCTCCTGCACTGAGGGATCCCAAACAGGATTGGGAGCCCTATGCCCTCGAGATGCTGGCGGGTGTGCTGGACGGCAACGAATCCGCGCGCCTCAACAAGCATCTGGTGCGCGAACAGCAAGTCGCCAGTGGGGCGGATGCGAATTATGATCCGACAACGCGCGGGCCGAGCCTGTTTACGCTGGAGGCCACCCCGAGTACAGGCAAGACGGTGCAGGATGTCGAGGCTGCTTTGCGCGAACAGATCGCGTTGCTGGTCAAGAACGGCGTCGACGAGGATGAGTTGAAGCGCGTCAAGGCGCAAGTCATGGCGGGAGAAGTGTACAAGCTCGATTCGGTGTTCTACCAGGCGATGCAGATAGGTCAGATGGAGAGCATAGGGCTGGGTTACCAGGCGATTCCGGTGATGCTGGAAAAACTTCAGGGAGTGACGGCAGCACAAGTGCAGCAGGTCGCAAAGGAGGTTCTGCAGGATGACAATTTGACGGTTGCGGTGCTCGATCCCCAGCCACTTTCCGGCAAGCCGAAACACAAGTTTGAGGGGGGGTCGTCAAATGTACGCTAATTCAATACTGGCCAAATCGATTGGAATAGCAGCTTTATGTTGTATTTCAACTGCCGCATTGGCCACCCCCAACATCCAGCACTGGCAAAGCGCCAGCGGGGCCAAGGTGCTGTTCGTGGAAGACCATGACATCCCGATGCTGGATGTGGCGGTGAACTTTCAGGCAGGCAGCAGCTTTGACGCGCCAAACAAATCCGGTGTGGCCGGAATGACTCACGGGATGCTCGATTCTGGTTCGGACGGCTTGAGCGAGGATGAAATCTCGCGCGGCATGGCCGACATCGGTGCCGAATTTGGCGGTGGCTTTGATCCGGACCGTTCCAGCATCACGCTGCGCACTTTGAGCAGCGCCGAGCAGCGCGACAAGGCCCTGGACATCATGGCGCGTGTGCTGCAGCACCCGTTGTTTCCGGAAGCGATTCTGGCGCGCGAAAAAGTGCGTCTGATCGCAGCCCTGAAAGAGGATGAAACCAAGCCGGAGAGCATCGCCGCGAAGGCCTTCCAGAAGGCGGTGTTCGGCACCCATCCTTATGCGCTGCCGGTTTCAGGCGATGTCGGCAGCGTTGAAAAAATAAACGTCCAGGACTTGAAAGACTTTTATCATTCGCATTACCAGGCTGCCTATGCAGTGGTTGCAATCATGGGCGATGCGACGCGCGCGCAGGCGGAAGCGATCGCGCAACAACTTACCGCCCGGTTGCCGCAATCTCCCGCGCCCGCCGCATTGCCCGGGGTCGTGATGAAAATAGCCGCAAGCGAGCAGCGTATCAGCCACCCTGCCACCCAGAGCCATATCCTGATCGGTGCGCCCGGCATGGACAGGACCGACCCGGATTATTTTCCGCTGTTTGTCGGCAATTACACTCTGGGCGGCGGCGGTTTCGTGTCGCGCCTGATGAACGAGGTGCGCGAGAAGAAAGGGCTGGCTTATAGCGTATACAGCTATTTCATGCCGCTCAAGCAGCCCGGCGCATTCCAGATCGGCCTGCAAACCCGGAAGGACCAGGCCGATGAAGCGCTGAAACTGGTGCGCAGCACACTGGACGATTTCATCGCCCATGGGCCCACCGAAAAAGAATTGCTGGCAGCCAAGCAGAACATCATCGGGGGTTTCCCGCTGCGCATAGACAGTAACCGCAAGATACTTGACTACCTGAGTGTCATCGGTTTCTACGGTCTGCCGTTGACCTACCTGGATGATTTCACCCGCAACGTCAACAAGGTAACTGTGGCGCAGATACGCAAGGCATTTGCCAGCCACATCGATCCGCTGGCGATGGCGACGGTGATTGTGGGCGCTCCTGAAGGTGCTGCGAAATAGCAAGCCATAAGATAAACAAGGTCAGGATCATCGGCGGGGAATTGCGCAGCCGGATGATCAGTTTCCCCGATGTGTCCGGGTTGCGTCCCACCCCGGATCGCGTGCGCGAGACCCTGTTCAACTGGCTGGGGCAGACATTGTACGGGCGCACCTGCCTGGATCTGTTTGCCGGCAGTGGCGCAATGGGGTTCGAGGCCGCTTCGCGCGGGGCAGAGCGTGTGGACATGGTGGAATGGAACCGCATGGTTCTTCAAGCCTTGCAGGACAACCTGAAAAAATTGGCTTGCACGAATGTGTTCGTGCATGGCCAGGATGGGCTAGAATTCTCGCTTCGGGATGCACGCAGGTATGACGTGATCTTCATCGACCCGCCATATCAAAGCGATTATCTGCCCAGGCTGCTGGAGATACTGCCGCAACGACTGAATGAAAACGGGGTGGTGTATGTCGAGTCGGGCGCGGCGATAGATGTTCCGCCGCCATGGCAGGTGCTGAAATCAGGCAGGGCAGGTCAGGTGCATTACCAGTTGCTGCAAATCGCACAAAATTGATTCGCCCAGAAAAGTGGATTTGAAATGATTAAAGTTGTTTATCCGGGTACCTTCGATCCCATCACGCGCGGGCATGAGGATGTCGTGCGGCGCGCCGCCGGATTGTTCGGCGAGGTTATTGTCGCCGTGGCGGAAAGCCGCGCACACACCCTGTTCAATCTGGCGGAACGTGTGGAGATCGCCAGCGTAGTGTTCGGGAACTTCCCCAACGTGCGTGTGGAAGGCTTCAACGGATTATTGATGAATTTCGTGCAATTGCACGATGCGCGCGTGGTATTGCGCGGCTTGCGCGCGGTGTCGGATTTCGAGTATGAGTTTCAGTTGGCGGGCATGAACCGCAATCTGTACCCTGAAATGGAAACCTTGTTCCTGACCCCGGCGGAGCAGTACACGTTCATCTCGGCCACGATGGTGCGCGAAGTCGCGCGTTTCGGCGGCGATGTCGGCAAGTTCGTGTCGCCCTATGTGATGGACAAATTGAAAAGCAAGTACAAGTCCCCGCAGGATTGAGCCGCTTCAGGCGTATCGCCACGGGGTTGAAGAGTAAAGAGGAGAAGTAGCATGGCACTGATGATTACCGATGAATGCATCAATTGCGACGTGTGCGAGCCGGAGTGCCCGAACGACGCGATCTCGCAAGGCGATACCATTTATGTCATCGATCCCAACAAATGCACCGAATGTGTGGGCCACTACGATACGCCGCAATGCGTCGAGGTGTGTCCGGTGGATTGCATCCCGCTGAATCCGGAATACAAGGAAAGCAATGAGCAGTTGCAGGGCAAGTACGAAAAACTGATGGCGGCGAAGGGCAAATAGCGCTGCCTGTACTTGAGTGAGATGTTTGATGTGGAGTGCGCATAACCTATCAGTAGTTGCACCAGACAAATCTGCGCTTTGAGTAGGCGGCGACAGGTCACCGCACTCCAAACTAGCGTTCCTTCCAGACACCCCGGATCGGCTCCGCATCCCGGCTCGCGCCCAGCGCGGGCAGATCATAGAAGTCCAGCAGCGTGCGCAGCACGCTGTAATGATCGATGCGCTGCAGACTGGTGCCCGGTTTCACCATCTGCCCCGCCAGTATCGTGACGATGCGGTTATCCCCGCGAAAATCGTCTTCATCCCAGGTGAGTATCAGCAAGCTGTTGTGTTTCATCGCCCAGTCAACGTATGGCGCGATATGCGTCTTCAGCCACTCGTCCGCCGCCTCGAAACTGCCGTCGTGCATGTCGTTGTCCTGGTTCGGGATCACGAAGGACACCGTCGGCAACCCGGAAAAATCCCCCCGAGGAAGATTTGCAAAATCCGCAAAGCGCCGGTTGACTGAGGCGTGCAGGCGCGTGCCTTGCCAGTTTGCCGCGGGATTATGCTTGCGCTGATACGCGCCCGCCGCGCAGCCCAAGTCGCCGGTTGCGGGCAACGACTCGGAAAAGGTCGCGAAGGTGTAGCCTCCATCCATTAAACTGGAAGCAAGGTTGTCATTGTTGAACGAGCCCAGGCAGGCATCGTTGCCGATGCCCTGCGTGGAGCCGGAAAACAGGGCCAGATAGTTCGGTTGGCTGGGATGCGACACGCCGTAGGACGCGGTGAACAACATGCCGCCCCTGGCCAGCGCGTGGATGTAGGAAGAGTTGTTGCGCTTGTCCATGATTTGCGCGTAGCTGTGATTTTCCTCGATGACGATGACTACATGATCAGGATGAGGCAAGTGTTCGGCATGATCGGGGCGGGGCAACTGTTCTGCGCGGGCTGCGGGAACGAGTGCCAGGACGAGCAGGGCGGTGGTAAGCAAACGGCGCACGTTGATTTTCATGGAATTCGTTGATTGCAAGTTAAAGCTCCGGCAAACTCGCCATCCGTTCTCCCGGATGGTTTCAATACAGGGCACATCCGTTCGTGGTGAGGTATCGAACCATAGCGGATGTGTCAAAGCCTGTCCTGCATTTATCGAAGTGGAATTTCGAGGGGAGGATGCGGTTCGATACCTCACCGCGAACGGTCTGTGAGATTGAGCAATAAAAACCATTATTTTTCCGCGTCATCGATCTTTTTCTTCGACTCTGCGGTTGCATTCTGGACAGCTTGGTCTACGGCTTTGGCTTTTTCAAGCGCTTCGCGTTGCGGAGCAGCGATCTTCGGGGCGACTGGTTTGTCGCAGGCAGTGAGCAGCAGTGCAATAGCGAGCAGGATGTATTTCATGTTTCCTCCGGTCGGGGGCTTTGCAGAAAAATCTCCAACATGAAATCGTCGGAAAGTGGTCGCGCAATGTGGCTGTAACTGTAGCACGAACAGTGATTATTTCTGGCAATTCACGCAGTAAAAACTGGAGCGCTGTCCCTGCTTGATTTGTTTGATGGGTGCGGCGCAGCGCCGGCACGGTTCGCCGGTTCTGCCGTATACCCAATAAGTCTGCTGGAAATAGCCGGGCTGGCCCGATGTGTTGACGAAGTCGCGCAGCGTGCTGCCGCCAAGCTGGATTGCCTCGGCCAGCGTTGCGCGGATTTCCCGGACCAGTTCTGCGCAGCGCGGCAGGCTGAGTTTTCCGGCGGCGAGTTGCGGTTTGATGCCTGCGCGGAACAATGCTTCGTTGGCGTAGATGTTGCCCACGCCGACCACGATGTGGTTGTCCATGATGCATTGTTTGATGCTGATGCTGCGTCCGCGAGTGACACGGTAAAGATAACGCGCATCGAAGTTTTTTTCCAGGGGGCCGTCTTCCAGGGGTTCGGGGCCGAGGCTGGCGAGCAGCGGGTGGGCGTGCACATCGCCGCCGTGCCAGAGCACCGCACCGAAGCGGCGCGGGTCGCGCAGGCGCATCAGGTTGCCGTTGCCGAGAATTAAGTCGAAGTGGTCGTGTTTTTCCGGTGCGGTGTTTGCGGGCAGGATGCGCAGGCTGCCGGACATGCCCAGATGCAGGATCAATGTGCCGTTGCCGCAATCCATCAGCAGGTATTTGGCGCGGCGCTTGAGCGAGCGTATGGTTTGGCCGCGCAACAGTCCGGGCAGGTTTTTCTGGATTGGCCAGCGCAGGCTGGCGTTGCGGATGACGGCATTCGCGATCGTCAGTCCGGTGAGATGCGCGTCCAGGCCGCGCCGCGTGGTTTCCACTTCAGGAAGTTCGGGCATGATGTTGACTATACCAAAGGGTATCGGCATTTGATGCTGAAACTTGCTCTTGGCGGATAAAATAATGCGCAGTATGCAAATACTGCCGACCTGGTTCAGGATCGAACACAGGACGCACCTGCAAACCGTTATTCCGGGTGGCCGATACGTGTGCAGCTTGCGGTCAAACAGTCCCCTTTATGGCCGGAAGCCACCGGACCGGATGTAATTCCCGGAATTGCCAAAAGTGATAATATTCCAAGCTGCATAAATAATATTATTAACCACTGCCAATACCAATCATGAAAAATTCTGCGGGTCCATCGTTGTTCGGTAAATTAGGGTTGGAGGCCAAGATCCAGCTGGCGGTGCATTCCTTCATACTGGTGCTGTTCACCATCGCGACCCTGGTTCTTTCCCATTTCATGAAGACCATCGTTCTTGATTCCGTGCAGCTGCGCGCCCAGGGAATTGCCAACGCGGTGATTGACAGCGCAAACATGCTGATGGAAACCGGCCAGATCAGTGAGCCCGAGAATAGAAAATTGTTGATCAGGAAGCTTTCCGATTCGGGAAATATCATCGGGCTGAGACTGGTACGCACCGAACAGGTCATCAGGCAATTCGGCCAGGGGCTGCCGGAAGAGCAAATAAAGGACAACGTGGAAAGGGCCGCGATCGAATCCAAATTGCCGTCCTATTCCCTTGAGGAACGCAACGGTGTGCCGGTATTTCGCGCGGTCACCCCCTATGTGGTCAGTCACAGTTTCCATGAGACGGATTGCCTGAGATGTCATAACGTCGAAGTGGGCAGTGTCAACGGCGCCTCCGATATTGATATCGACCTGACCTCCGATTTTGACAAGCTGCACAAAATTATTCTGTGGCTGGTGGTGGGCCAACTGGTCGTGCAATTCATACTGTTTTTCATTATCAAGTGGGTGATGCGCAGCCTGGTCATTCATCCCCTGGAAAAAGCGGTGGATGCGGCAAACCGGATAGCCAAAGGTGATCTGGCGGCGAAGATTGAATCCCGCTCCGGGGATGAAACCGGGCAATTGCTGCAGGCGTTGAACGATATGAATGCCAGCCTGGGCGGTATCGTCGGCGTGGTGCGCGACGCCACCGATTCCATCAGCACTGCCACGCAGGAAATCGCCGCGGGCAACAGCGACCTGTCGCAGCGCACCGAAGAACAGGCCTCCAGCCTGGAAGAGACCGCCTCCAGCATGGAAGAATTGACCTCGACCGTGAAGCAGAATGCTGAGAACGCCAAGCAGGCCAGGCAGCTGGCGGTCAACGCCTCGGATATCGCCGCCAAGGGCGGCCAAATGGTGGACGACGTGGTGCGGACCATGGCCCTGATCAGCACCAGCTCCGGGAAGATCGCGGACATCATCGGCGTGATCGAAGGCATCGCCTTCCAGACCAACATCCTGGCGCTGAATGCCGCCGTGGAAGCGGCCCGCGCCGGCGAACAGGGGCGCGGCTTCGCGGTGGTGGCATCCGAGGTGCGCAACCTGGCGCAGCGCTCGGCGGCGGCGGCCAAGGAGATCAAGGTTTTGATCGACACCTCAATGGACAAAATCTATGCCGGCTCGAAACAGGTGGATCAGGCCGGGGCCACGATGCATGAAGTCGTCGATGCGGTGAAGCGCGTCACCGACATCATGGCCGAGATTTCGGCGGCCTCGAGCGAGCAGAGCGCGGGCATCGAGGAAGTCAATCAGGCGATTGTGCAAATGGACGACATGACGCAGCAGAACGCCGCGCTGGTGGAACAGGCGGCCGCCGCAGCCGAGGCGATGCAGGGGCAGGCGGAAGCACTGATGGATGCGGTGAGTATCTTCAAGCTGGCTTCAGACAAAACAGGCACGCAGACAGCTGCCGTCAAATCCGCGACCCGACCCGATATTCTGCACCCCGCCCCAAGAACACTGGCGCCACCCGGAAAGCAGCGCAAGCTGCCTGCGGCCAGCGCTGACGAGGAGAACGATTGGAAAGAGTTTTGATCGTGCCGGTCCGGCCGGTTCGTTAATATCTAACCGGTCGCAAGGACCATTCCGTAACGCGCAGGGCGCTGCAGCCGGGTCGTAGCCTTTCAGGCACGGCGTTTCCGCCAGAGATATATTCCCGCGCCCGCGAGCAACAGCGGCAGGGCCAGCAGAAAGAAGCCGCTGATGATCTCGAGTTCCCGCTTGCTTAATACCAGGCTGCTGTCTCTTGCGGCACGCGGCTGGATGGTGATCAGATTCTCGTCGCTGGCCAGCCAGTTCACCATGTTCACGCCCAGGTCCACGTTGCCGCCGTTTCCGGCGTAACTGTTGGCAAGGAAAGCGCCGTTGCCAACCACCACGATACGCTGCTCCCGGTTGTTGATGCGGCGCTGTAACGCCATTGCGATGACAGCTGGGCCGGGGATGTCGTGCTGCTTGTCGAAGTGCGGTTCTGCGCCCGGCCGATTGTCCGGTTTGTTGCGGCTCACCCAGCCGCGCGACGCGACCTCGACGAGCACCTGGTGCTGCCAGAGCTGACTTTTATTTGAATCCGCCGGATTTTCATTCCAGAGCAGCGGGCGGGCGTAAGGGAAAGCCGTGATCAGATTGAAGTTGCGGGTGACGGGGTGCGGCGGATAAGTCGCGCCCAGCGACCAGGTTGAGGGCGCGTTCATCGCGCTGGCGGCCGGGTCGATCACGATGCCGGGCGGAAGTTGCAGGTCGAGTTTTTCGGCAAGGCGTTCCAGTCCGTGCAGCGGTCCCGCGTCCACCAGCCACAGCAGGTTGCCGCCGCGGTCAATATGGCGCAGCAGTTTGGCCACTTCGCCGGGCATCAAATCGATTTGCGGCTGGGTGATCACCAGGACGCTGACGTTGTCCGGCACTTCCTGTGCCAATGCCAGGTTCAGGCTGCCGAGATGAAATCCGTTCTGCTTGAGCTTGGCGCCGAACACCGAGCCGAGATCATAGTTGGCGATGCCGTCCAGCTTGGGTTCCCCGTGCCCGTCCAGGTACATCACGGCCTGGTCGCGGGTATGCGCCAAACGCAACAGGGTGCCGGTGAGGGCAGGTTCGTTGATCTTGGTCAGGTGTTCGCTGCGCCCGGCATATTCGACCACTATTTCGCCATTGAAGCGGATTTGCGCGGCACGGGCTTGTTCGGATTCTTTCGACGGGTCGACAAACACCAGTTTGATGTCCGGTTTGTAGCGCTGGTAGAGCGACAGGAAGTCGCGGATGATCTTGCGGACGTCGCCGTGCTGTGCGTCCTGTTCGGTCGCGTAAACGGTGATCGCGACAGGTCCTTCCAGTTGCCTGAGTACCGCCACGCTGCCCGGATCCAGGCTGTTGATGGCGTTGTAAGTGACGTCGCGCTGTATGTGATGGCGTGCGGAGAGATAACCCAGGCCGCCGGCAATGCCGGTCAAAGCCAGCACAAATGCCAGGTTGAGAAGCAAATTGGATTGGTAGAATTTACGCGGCATGGTTCATCCGTAGATGCGATTGTTGTGCAGGCGCTTGATGGCCAATGCCAGAAACGCCGCGGTGAACAGGACGAAGAATGCGGCATCGCCGCTATCCAGCAAGCCGTTATTGAAGTTCTCGAAGTGATGGAACGGCGAGAGCAGGTGCCAGGGAGAGTTGTCCGCCAATGCACCGATGTCGATCAACCACAAGCCGAGCAGTACGGCCAGCGTGCTGATGGCGGCGATCAGGGGTTGTGTGGTGAGTGCCGAAATATACAGCCCCAGCGCGACGTAGCTTGCCGCAAGCAGCAACAATCCAAGAAGATTGCTCAGCATCAGTCCCTGGTCGATATGGGTGCCGAGCATCAGGGAGTAGAGCATCAACGGCACGCCTGCCAGCAGCACGGCCAGAAACACCATCAGGCCAAAGAATTTTCCGAGCACGATGTGGCGGTCGCGCAAAGGGGCGGAAAGCAGCAGCGCCATGGTCTGGTTGCGGCGCTCCTCGGCGATCAATCGCATCGTGAATACCGGTACCAGCATCATCAGCAGCAGCGCAACGGTGCTGAACATCGGGGCGGCGATGATGCTTGTCACGCCGGGCGGATTGGCGAGTTGAGCCAGTTGTGGCTGCACTTCCAGAAAGGCCTCCAGGCGCGCCAGGAAGAACCACGCCAGAATGAATTGCAGCACCGCGAACACAAACCAGGTGGACGGCATCGCAAACAGGCTGCGCAATTCCCGCATAGCGAGCAGGCGGATCATGATGTTTTTCCTTTGGAGTGCGGCGACACGTCGCCGCTTTGAAAGCACAGGCAGGGAAAGCGCAGACAAGTCTGCGCACGCCAAAAGAACCATTCGCAGAGACTCGCGTGCATCATTTCGCCTCTCCCGTCGCGGCCGATTCGGCATCGGTGATCCTGACGAACACATCTTCCAGCGTGGCTTGCAGCGGGGTGAGTTGATCCAGTTGCCAGCCCTGTTGCGCGCAAAGCTGCAGCAATGCGTCGCTGGGGTTGTTGTTCGGGGCATAGAGTACCCGGAACCGGTTCGGTGTCATTTGCTCGACATTGCTGACCCCGGCGATGCCGGCCAGAACGCTGATATCCGGCGGGTTGCGCAGGCTGATGATGAAGCCGGACACATGCCCGTATTCCTGCATGTGCGCACTGGTATCGCCGTAGATCAATTTGCCGTGATGCATGATTTCCACGCGGTCGCAGATGCTTTCCACTTCGCCAAGCAAATGTGTGGAGAGAATCACGCTGCTGTGATTGCCCAACTCGCGGATCAGGCTGCGTATATCCCGGATTTGCGCGGGGTCCAGTCCGACCGTGGGTTCATCCAGCACGATCACCGCGGGTTGGTGGATGATGGCCTGGGCGATGCCGACGCGCTGCTGATAGCCCTTGGACAGGGTCGCTATAATTTTTTCCCCGACCGCCTCAAGACCGCAGCGTTGCCTGCTAAGCGCCAGAGCCGCGGGGACATCGGCGGTCTTCACGCCACGCACGCGTGCTGCAAAAGTCAGGAAATGATTCACGCTGAGCTCGCGGTACAGGGGCGGGGTTTCGGGCAGATAGCCCAGATACGCTTTCGCCAGAGACGGCCGGCGCAGCAGGTCGATGCCGCAGACTTCGATGCCGCCGCTATCCGGCAGCAGGCAGCCGGTGAGCATCTGCAGCGTGGTGGTCTTGCCCGCGCCATTGTGGCCGAGCAAACCCAAAACCTCGCCGCGCCTTAATTTCAGCGACACGTCTTGGATGACCTGGTGCTTGCCGAAGCGGCGCTTCAGGTTGCGTGCGGCAAGGGTTATTTCCGGGATGTTTTTTTGCAAAATCGAGCAATCGCCGCAGTTGTGAGTTTGGCTAAATATAACCTATTATGTGCGCCCATATCAAAAGCAGCATTGTCATGACCCAGCTCAAACTCATCATTCTAGGCGCCTTGCTGCTCACTGCGTGCGCGCATGCCCCGGGGAAAATATCCCCGAATGCACCGGAACAAGCTGAAGCCGCGAAGTCACCCGAACCGCCCAAACAGCCGGTAGCAGCTCCGGTGGTGTTGCCGGACGTGGAATTGAACAGCGACTTGCTGTATGAAATTTTGATGACAGACATTGCCAGCCAGCGCGGGCAGCCAGAGCTGGCTGCCGATGACGCTTTGGATTTGGCCAGGAAGACGCGCGACCCCCGCCTTGCGATGCGTGCCGCACATCTGGCGATCGAATCAGGCCAGATGGACAAGGCCATCGAAGCCCTCAGGATATGGCAGCAGATCGACCCGAATTCGCAAACCGTGTCGCGTCTGTTGTCCTCGGTCCTGTTGCGCAACGGCATGATAGACGAGGCGCGCCAGGAATTCGTAAAAGTACTGAAAGCCGAAGGCGACCATACCGGGCAGACTTTTCTTCAGCTGTATCAAATGTTGGCCGTGTATCCGGATAGGGCTGCTGCATTGAAACTGTTGCGCGACCTTGCAGCCCCTTACCCCGGCGTGGCTGAAGCGCATTGGGCGGAGGCTCAGCTGGCACAGGCGACCGGCGACCAGGCTCTTGCCTTGCGCGAAATAAGACGGGCGCGCGACCTGCGTCCGGAATGGGATATGGCGGTTTCGCTGGAGGCGTCGTTGTTGCAGAAAAGCTCGCCGCAGCAGGGGTTGGACGTATTGAAACATTACTTGTCCGATTACCCGGACGCGCATGAAATTCGTTTGCAATATGCGCGGGCGTTGCTCGAGCAGAAGCAATACATCCAGTCACGTGCCGAATTCCAGCGTTTGTCCAACGAGAATCCCGACAACCCCGAGCTGGCCTACGCCACCGCGCTGATTTCACTGCAGCTGAATGATTTGCAAAGTGCCGAAAAAGAACTCAAGCTGGCGTTGGAAAAAGGCAAAAAGGACCGGAATACGGTGCAGTATTACCTCGGCCAGTTGAGCGAGGCAAAGAACAGCAATGACGAGGCCATAGCCTATTATCGCGAGGTCACGGGCGGGGAGTTTCAGGCGGCGGCACAAATCCGTCTGGCCTACCTGCTGAGCAAAGGCGGCCAGATTGCCGAGGCGCGCCGGATTCTGGATCAGGTGGTGGTGTCCAACGATCAGCAGCGCGCGCAGATTGCCTTGATCGAAGCGCAATTATTGCGCGATGCGGGCCAGGATGTTGAGTCTTTTCAGGTATTGCAGAGCGCGTCGGAAAAGATGCCGAACGATCCGGATTTGCTTTACGGGGCAGCGATGATGGCCGACAAGATCGGCAAGCCGGAAGTGTTCGAGAAAATGATGCGCCAGGTGATCAAGATCCGCCCCGATTATGCGCAGGCTTATAACGCGCTTGGCTATAGTCTGCTGGATCGCAATGAGCGTATTCCCGAAGCGCTCGCCCTGGTCGAAAAGGCATTGCAACTTGCCCCTGATGATGCATCCATCATGGACAGTGTGGGTTGGGGTTATTTCCGCAGCGGCAAGTTGGATGACAGCGTGAAAATGCTGCGGCGCGCCTACGCAAGCGATCCCGACCCGGAGATCGCCGCACATCTGGGTGAAGCACTGTGGGTAAGCGGTGACAAGGACGGAGCCAGGAAAGTCTGGCAGGCAAGTCTCAAAACCAATCCCGGTAATGCCCCGTTGCAGGCGGTTATCAAGAAATTCCAGCCCTGACATGATGTGGCGGCTGGTTTTATCGGGGCTGGCCATGCTGAGCGGCTGCGCGTTGTTGCCGTCCACGACCGCACCCGTTGCACGTCCCGCAAACTTCGAAACTTCAGCCTTTGCGCTGAACGGGCGTATTTCCATCCAGCATCTCGGGAAACGGCAGTCCGCCGGGTTGCACTGGAAGCATCTGGCGCGATCCGATGAGATATTGCTGCTCACCCCGCTCGGACAAACTGCCGCGCGTGTTTATCGCGATGACACGAAGGCGACTCTGGATGACGGGTCCAGACATTATCAGGATGCCGATGCGGAAGCGCTGATGCAGCAGGTGCTGGGTTGGCATTTGCCGCTGAATGGCCTGCATTACTGGGTGTTGGGCAAGGCGGATCCGGAGGTTCCGGCGCAAATCGAACGTGCCGCCAATGGGCAGATCTCGGTGCTGCGCCAGGATGGATGGGAGGTTCGCTACTTGCGCTATGCCGACAGCAAACCGGGCGATATGACACAGTGCGCGCAATCGGCTGGCTGCGCCGGTAACGTGTCGGAGGCGGACAGCCTGCCGACGCGCTTGCAGTTGAGTAACGGGGATATGCAGCTGCAGTTGCTGATTGATGAATGGGACTGGGGTCCGCAATGAAGTTGATAAGTGTGTTGCGCATTTGCGGTTTCCGGGCTGCAGCCAGGGTGGACGCAGATTTCCAATGAAGCTCACCTGCCCGGCACCGGCGAAATTGAATCTGTTCCTGCATGTCGTCGGGCGCAGGCCGGATGGTTACCATTTGTTGCAGACACTGTTCCGCTTCATAGACCTGCACGACACGCTGCACTTCAGCCTGCGCGAAGACGGTGCGGTGCGGCGCACCAATGCCGTCGAGGGCGTGCCCGAGGAACAGGATTTATGCGTGCGCGCGGCGCTCCTGCTGCAAAAAGACACCGGATGCGGGCAGGGCGCGGATATAACGGTTGAGAAGCTGATTCCGATGGGTGGCGGCCTGGGCGGCGGCAGTTCGGATGCGGCGACCACGCTGATCGCGCTGAACCGCTTGTGGTCGCTGGGTTTGTCGCGCGCGCACTTGATGCGGCTGGGCTTGCAACTGGGGGCCGATGTGCCGGTATTTGTGTTTGGTGAGAATGCCTTTGCCGAGGGCGTGGGCGAGGAATTGCAGCCGTATCCGCTGGCGGAGGCGTGGTATGTGGTGCTGTTCCCGCCGGTGCACGTGCCGACAGCACAGATTTTCGGCTACCCGGAATTGACACGCGATACGGTTTCCATCACAATGCGCGCCCTTCCGAAACGGCTTCCGCCGGAGCGGCAGCTTCACAACGATTTGCAACCCGTGGTGTGCAAGCTCTACCCGGAGGTGGCGCGGTATATCGCGTGGCTGGCTGAATTCGGCAAGGCGATGATGACCGGATCCGGTGCCTGTGTATTCGCCGAATTTGTCAGCCGCGACCAGGCTGAAGCGGTGCTGGAACAGTTGCCCGGCGGGATGCGCGGGGTAGTGGCGCAAGGTTTGTCCAGGCATCCGCTGCAGGATTGGGTGCTTGAGTAAGGTACGCCGGCGAACAGGCCATCCTGGTTTGCCGGCGGTTTAGAGAAGGTTCATTGGGGAGTCGCCAAGTGGTAAGGCACTGGATTTTGATTCCAGCATTCGTAGGTTCGATCCCTACCTCCCCAGCCAGTTTTCAGGGCGTTTGTCCTGTTGTTTCGATATATTGAGAGGTTGACGTGTCCTACGACAGCTTGATGGTGTTCACCGGCAATGCCAATCCTAAGCTCGCTGAAGCGGTCGCGCGGCATCTGCACATCCATCTCGGACGGGCCCAGGTGGGGCGTTTTTCGGACGGGGAAGTGCAGGTCGAACTTCTTGAGAATGTGCGCGGCAGGGATGTATTCGTGCTGCAATCCACGTGTGCACCGACCAATGACAACCTGATGGAAGTGCTGGTGATGGTAGACGCGTTGAAGCGCGCTTCCGCCGGGCGTATCACTGCCGCGATGCCGTATTTCGGCTACGCGCGCCAGGATCGCCGTTTGCGTTCGGCACGGGTCGCGATCACCGCCAAGCTGGTGGCGGATATGCTCTCCAGCGCGGGCGTGGATCGTCTGTTGACGATGGACCTGCACTCCGACCAGATTCAGGGATTTTTTGATATCCCGGTGGATAACATTTACGCCAGCCCGATCCTGCTGTCTGATGTGTGGAAGCATGACTATCCCAATCTCATCGTCGTGTCGCCCGATGTGGGCGGTGTGGTTCGCGCCCGGGCGCTGGCGAAGCAACTGGATGCGGACCTGGCGATCATCGACAAGCGCCGCCCCAAGCCGGGCGTGGCGAAAGTGATGAACATCATCGGCGAGGTGTCCGGACGCACTTGTCTGATCATGGACGACCTGGTGGATACCGCCAACACCCTGTGTGAAGCCGCAAGCGCGCTCAAGGAAAAGGGCGCGGCGCGGGTGCTGGCTTATTGTACCCATGCGGTGCTGTCAGGGTCGGCGATCGAACGCATCGAAAATTCCGCGATGGACGAGCTGGTGATCACCGATACCATACCGTTGAGCGAGACGGCGCGTAACTGCAAGCGCATCCGCCAACTGAGCACGGCGGAATTGCTGGCGGAAACGATACGCCGCATCAACAGCGAAGAGTCGGTGAGCTCGCTGTTCACCGAATAAGTTTTGAGCGGCAGCCATGTTGGCTGCGGCAAATGTTGAATCGTCTGGTCGCGGGCGATTCTGTTTAGGAGAAGTGAAATGGCAATCGAAATCAATGCAACAAATCGTAAGGCGCAAGGTACGGGTGCGAGCCGCCGTCTGCGTAACACCGGCCGCGTGCCAGGTGTTGTGTATGGCGCGGGCGACGTGAACATGATCGAACTGGATCACAACGAGCTGTATTACAAGCTGCGTGCAGAAGCGTTCCATGCGTCCATCCTGACGCTGAACCTGGAAGGCAAGAAGGAGGACGTGCTGCTGCGCGATTTCGTGATGCACCCGTTCCGCCAGCAAGTGCAGCACATCGACTTCCAGCGCGTGGACGCGAAGAAAAAGATGCACATCAAGGTGCCGCTGCACTTCGTGAATGCGGAAATTGCGCCGGGCGTCAAGGAAGGCGGCGGCAAGGTCAGTCACGTGATGACCGAGCTGGACATCACTTGTTTGCCCAAGGACCTGCCAGCCTTCATCGAAGTGGACCTGGCGCATCTGGCACTGGGCCATTCCATCCACGTGGCCGACTTGAAGTTGCCCAATGGTGTGGAAGCTGCAGCGCACGGCGGGCATGCCGCTGAAGCGGTGGTGGCAACTGTGCAAGTGCCGCGTGGCATGATGGATACAGAAGTTGCTGCCGAGGCTGAAGCCGCTGCTGCGGCCTCAGCGGCATCCGCGCCAGCGCCAGCTGCCGGTGCTGCTAAAACAGCCGGTGCTGCCCCAGCGGCTGCTGCTCCTGCCGCCAAAAAAGCCAAGTAAGCAAAGCCAGGCAAACCAAACCCGCCATAACGTAAGCTGTGGCGGGTTTTTTATTCGGGCGCCATGAACTGCATGACTGCAATACGTTTGATTGTTGGTCTGGGCAACCCCGGACGCGAATACGAAGCCACCCGGCACAACGTCGGATTCCTGTGGGTGGACGAGCTTGCGCGGGAACAAAAGTTGAGCTTCAAGAGCGAGAGCAAATTTCACGGTTTGACCGCGCGCGGCCAGTTGCACGGACATGAAGTGTTGCTGCTCAAGCCGCAAACCTTCATGAATGTCAGCGGGCGGTCAGTGGGCGCGCTGGCGCAGTTCTACAAGATAGAACCCGCCGAGATGCTGGTCGTCCATGACGAACTGGACCTGCCGCCGGGTGTGGCGCGCCTGAAAATGGGCGGTGGCCACGGCGGACATAACGGCTTGAAGGACATCATTGCGCATCTCGGCAGCAGGGATTTCTGGCGGCTGCGCATCGGCATCGGCCATCCCGGCGACCGCGCAGAGGTAGTCAATTACGTGTTGAACGATCCGCGCCGCGAAGAGCGCGAGCTGATAGACGCTGCGATGCAGCAAGCGCAGGACATCGCGCATCTGGTCATCGAAGGCAAGACCGAGGCGGCGATGCTGAAGCTGCATAGCAGTTGAGATGCAAGATGCAAGGGTACGACAAGGACATTTCTTGAGCCTTGCGCCTTGTACTGAACCTATAATTTCCCAGTTCCATTTTTTAGAGAGATACAAGACATGAGTTTGAAATGCGGTATCGTCGGCCTGCCCAACGTCGGCAAATCCACGTTGTTCAATGCGCTGACCAAGGCGGGCATCGCGGCGGAGAATTATCCCTTTTGCACCATAGAGCCCAACGTCGTTTCGAATTAAACACTTACCGTATTTTCAATTCACTTCTGGACAAAGCCAGTACAAAACTTAGCAACTTCGGCTGAAATTCTTGCCAGCGAATAGTCTACTGCAGTGTACAGTTGAATTGTTCGTTTTTTCACCGAAATCAAAAAATTATGGCCGGATTAAAACATATCAGCGGTGTGGTATCACCGTGTGAACCAGAAATGGCAACGCTTACTGTTCTACGAGCATGTAACGTGGTCAGCAACGATAGCATTCCCCATGCTGTAGAGATGACCAAGCGGTTCTACCTCGGCGCAAATGGTGAGTTGTGCAAGACGAGTTATCTTGACGCCACTTTTTATGACGCCTTCCGTGTGCAAGTTGATGGCATTAGGCCGATGGCGAACTTGCTCCACCAGATTGCAAATACAAAACAACGCAACTTTTCAATAATTCGGGGCATCGGCTCCGAAGGTACGCTTGAATCAGTAAAAAGAAACGATCACAACTTCCCTGAGCATCCTGAAGGGACAGATTGGGTGATGCTCGATATTGACAATGTGCCTGTGCCATATGGAATCGTTCCCTATTCGTCAGCGGCTGTGGAATGGTTGATCGAAAACAAGCTGCCCGTGGAATTTCGCAACGTTGCCTGCTACTACCAGTTCAGCAGCAGCGCCGGAGTATGTGAAGCCAACGGTGATTTACTGAAAAACGGCCTATGTGCTCACCTGTTCTTTTTCTTGGATAGACGTGTGCCAGGGAAAATGCTGGCAGCATACCTTCGGCAGTTTTGCCTGAAGTCCGGCTTCTACACCATCGATAATAACAAGGGCAGTGTTGCAACGCTTTCCCATGGCATTGACCCGGCTCCCATACGTTCGGCGGTGCAGCTTCACTATGTTGCCAATCCGATAATCGGAAAGGGCGGGGTTTGTTTGCTTGCCGGCAAGGATCGTGACGGTTTTATAAATGGTGTCCGTGACACCGTTCAGGTACCAGAATTAGCCAGCAATATTAAAGCAACGACTGACCTGGAACAGAATCGTCGATTGACAGCGTGGAAAGAAAGCCATGGGTACAAAAAAGCAATGTCGCAGGTGCATACAGCAAACGGCGTCGCCTCAACTACATACTACAAGCCATCACAGGAAGGGGTAATTGGAACTGGCCGGGTGATGACTGGCGTGAAGATAAGCACGTGGAAGACACCGGATGATGTTTGTACCCTGGTACTGGAGCAAGAGAATTCGCCAGGTTCCTGGTATGTGCTCAAGGTAACCCCGAATATTGCGAGAAGGCGTGATGGAATAACGATCCCTCTCAAAGAATTTTCGGAAAGCGCATATGACTACGTTCGTGACGAACTGCAATGGTTTTTTGAATATCCATATCGTTCCTGCTCCCTGCTGCCCAATGGTAAGCTGCCCGAGATTGATTCATTTGCTACTGCCCGGCACTCCTTGATTCTTGCCCCAACCGGATCCGGAAAAACATATCAGATGACTGCGTGGATGGCGGCAAAGTCTTCCTCCACGTTCGTAATCTATGTTGCCCAGACTATCCCATTGGTCAACCAGATGGCAGCTGATTTGGCTGCCAACAACACTCGCTACGATCACTACAATGGCTTCAACTATGCCTATACGCCACGTACAGGCATTTTTCTGACGACTAATGAATCGCTATTCAAAATGCTAGAAGTATTGGGGACAACTCGATATGTGTTGGTGGTAGATGAGTTTCATCGGGCATTAGGG